>JAQTOZ010000192.1 GCA_028713205.1 Candidatus Omnitrophota bacterium | reverse complement strand
TTGGACCGCCTCATCTTTCCAAATGCCGGAAGAATTGCCCCATTAAGCCCCGCCGTCACGGGGCGTGGAATACCCACGCGAACTTTCGAAAGTCGTGTTCCACAAATAGGCATTGCCTTCCGATTCGCGCGTATATTTTCCCATGGCAACATATTCCTGCGAATTTTCCCAGGGTGAAATGCCCGCGCCGATCAATCCGTAACTGGCATCCACTTGAGCCATGTTCCCGGACTGGTTCTGATAAAGGGCCCCGTCACTTCCGTCACCGCCGCCCCACAAACCATTAAAGTTGTTCATCTCGTCAATCGCAACCCCGACCGACACACCGATCCACGTCCCCAAGCCGTCACCGATATCGGTATAAACGCCGAGAAAATCTCCGTCGATAGACGATAAATAATCATTCGTAAGCTCATGCCCGTAAAGCGCTCCGCGGATTTCGCCATCGAGCCAGGTTCCATCGATACGCAAAAACTGATAATAATCTTCCCCGTCTCCTTGAAAGTTTTCCCAGATCTTTCCCGTCCACTCTGTCGCGTCCTGGGGTTTGTCGTACGAATTACCGTTATCGAAAATCATGTGATAAAGTCCCCACGTCGATTCGTCGGTCGGGGAATAATAGCGGCCGACCGGCCCCTCGGTTTGAATCGATCCTTCGTGTCCCGTGAAATCGCCGATAAAATTCAACTCTTCAAAAATATCCGTTGCGATACCGTTATTAAAGTCTTCCGGATCAACCTCCGGCATGGATTCAACCGGTGTCGCGGTCAGCAAACCTTCGGTCATCCACATCCCGATGGGATCGCAATATTCCCCGGTCAACTCGCCCCGCAGATACCCCACGGTATGATCGGGATCCATGTACAACGCATAGAACACACCGTTCATCCCGGAGTTGTTCCAAATGCCGACGGTATCTCCGAAAAAAGCACCGCCGTCCAAAGTCGTCGCGTTTCCCAATGGTCCGTTATAGCTTTCGACCGGAGTATTCCAAAGGAGCGGCCCGACTTTCGGAGACAGCGCATATTCTCCGATCGCGACCATGTCGGATGGACCATTCCACGGCGCGGTTACGGCACCGATCAATCCGAATTCTTCGCCGGTCACGGACATATTGCCCGCATCATCCCAATAAAGCGAATTCTCGACACCGCCCCACAGACCGGTGAACTCAAGCGGAAGGACCTCGATGGTCCCGATCGCCGAAGCGCCCCAATTTCCGGAAACCAAATCGCCGGTATCGATTCCGTAAAGCCGGCCCCGGAACGATAATAAATTCTCATCCGTCAAATGCTTCCCTTCGAAATTGCCCAACACATATCCGGAATCCCAACTGCCGCCGGAAATGTGACCGAAGAAATAGTTGGTATCGGGGGACGTCCCATCCGCCCAAGACCGCCGTCCAGGATGACGACGCGATCGATTTGTCTTCATAAGCGTTATTCGAATTCATTCCGAAAGTGAAATTAAAAATACCAAACGGGGTTTCGACCAGACTGGCGTCCAAAAGATAAGGATAGCCTGCCGCCCCGCCGGTGATACTGCCGACGCCGTCGAAACTCCCATAGAGCTGACACGAAATCTGCGGCTCATAGGAAATCGCATTGAAAAATTGTTCGGGAGTTCCATCGGCGATTTGCGTCATGCTTTCGGGAGAAAAGGCACCGATGATCATCCAGGCGTCACTCCCGGTTTCATACAATCCGGAAAAGTCCGCGCTCAAATAGCCGAGATATCCCTCGTGATCACGGTACAAAGCAACCGACGAACCGATAATCATTTGGTCTTTCCATACTCCCGTGAGCAATCCGAAAACCGCCGCATCGTCCGGAGTCGTCCACTCATCCGGAAGCCCCTTCCCGCTGACGAAATTCGTGTTCCACAAAAAGCTTGATTCCGGATACGGCATTTCAGTCAGGCCGATCCCGATAAACGGCTCACTTCCCGACCAGGGCGATGATGTCCCGCCGAGATAACCTTCGTTTCGGCCGTCATATCCATACAGGCCGCCTTCCATGAAAGAATAAAGACCTCCGGCATCGGGCAGTAACGTCTCTTCAAAACCGGCCCCCACCGTCGCATTAAATGTCAGAGGTTCCATTTGATAATAACCCGCACCGGCGCCTTCAAAAAAAGAGCCGCCATAAGTACTTTCCGAATAACTTCCCGTGATATCTCCGGAATAATAGGTCAGGTAAGACAAATTCAGATGCGTGGAAGTTTCATTGATGCTCAAATGTCCGTTCAAATTGTCCGAGCCGTAAATCTCACCGAAGGCATAACCATTTTCGGAACCAAGCCCTCCGCCCGACATCCCTTCCCATTGACGGACTTCACCGGGATTGCCGTAACTCCCGCGATAAAAAGCGCGCCAAACTCCCCAGGCTGCCTCGTCCAAATGCATCCGTTCCAATGTATATTCCGAATCGAGGAACCCGGCCGCATCCGAAAAAGCGGCGCTGAGCCCTCCGTACAAAACAGGATCTCTGAGGGTTGAATTAAAAAGGTCTTTAGGCAAAATTTCCGTGGCCTCAATGGGTGCAAAAATCAAAGCCCCGACCCCGGAAAAAACGCCGTTCGCGGCATTCCCCGTTCCGGACAAATATCCCAGAATAACGCCTGCCGTTCCGGCCGGATCGATAAAGAGATTCGCCACCAAAGTGTCCCAACTATGCCAAGTCCCCGCCGCAAATCCCTGGATCGTCCCGCCGTCATTCCCGCTGCCGCTGATATCGCTGCCCCACAAACTTTCTCCCTCCGTACGCGAAAAGGTGCCTTGCAGTGTCGCCTGGCCCAACCCCGACCACTGCGTGTTGGAACGCTCGGCTCCGATGACGGCCGAAATACTTCCGGCACCGCCGCCACCTTCTCCGCCCAGGAGCGAATCATAATTTCCGAAACTTCCCGCAAGTTCCATGCTCAACTCTTTCGGGTTTATCGCAGGCGGATTCGATCCCCCGTTATTCGGAGTCGGAGGAACCAAATCGAACACATCGTTGCCGAGATTATTATTTCCACCCGTCCCCGTATCATTGCCTCCGGAACCTTGATTCCCCGAATCGTTGCCATCGCCGGTACCGCCCGTGGACCCCTGATCGGAATTGGAATAACCGTATTCCGTGTCCCCGCTTTGATCACCGCCCCAATCGCTGTCGAACTCATTGCGCTCCCCGCCGGTCGTTTCCGTGGGGTCCGTCATATTGCCCTGATTATCCGAGGCGGTCGACATTCCGGCATAAATGGTTTTCGTCACCTGCGACATGGTATTCGTCACATACCCATCGCCCCCTTCGAAGAAAGCCTGGGTCGCCTGAGGCGAAATAATCAAATACATGATCGTTCCCCGGACGCTGCAAACCGAAGTCGGGGTCTTGATCTGAAAATTCGAATTGGGCGTGATTTTCTGAAGCTTCGCGCGAATCCTTCCGAATTCGGATTCCATATAGTTCTCATAGGTACCCGTCGCAGGATCCCGCGACAGGCGTTTGATCAAAAGTTGCGTATGCGCCCTCAATTCGATGACGTGTCCGTTGTCCAAACTGATTTCGATCCGTCCGTTTTCCCCCGTTTCGATCCTGTCTCCCGAGAAAAGCTCTTCGTTCAAAGTCGCCGCGTGCCATTCTTTCGCGTCTTTTGACTGGACACGAACGGCCCCGGAGACCTTGGCGATGACGGCATGGATCTGCTGACGGTTTTGAAAATCACCCGCGGAAACGGGAAGCACACTCCCGGTGGAGGTCTCCAAACGTTTTTTCTCGGCTTTCGAGTAGGGCCGGGGTTCCAGCGGCGGATTGTTGAAAGGGATCGAAGAAGATTTCCCCGCGCCGATTTCAACCACCCGATCGGGAAAAGCGGGATTGATCGTTTTAAAAACACCTTCGGTCACAAGCACATTGGTCGCTGACTTGAGATACGACACGAACAGATCCGAACCCTTGACGCTGCCGGAAGCATTCGGAGTCAGCACGTCAAACGGCGAGCGGTCATCGGCCTTTTGGACAATCGCGCGGATTTTTCCGCGGTCCAACCGGATCGTGCCTTGCGTCCTCGAACCTTTGTCGTTCACTTCATACGCTTGAATTTGAATGTGCGAACTGCCGCCGAGTTTGACGACCGACCCATCATTGAACGTAATTTCGGCTTTCGCATACGATTTGGTCCGCACCAAATCCCCGACAGAGACCTCTTCTCCCACAACGGATGGGAAATAGCTCTGCGTCCCCGACGCGGCACGGTCGACACGTCCCTCGGCGTACGTGATCGTTCCGATGGCCCCCGCCAAAGCACTCGGGCATTGCATCGCGGCGATGGCAATCCCGATCCCTAAGAGAATTGAAAATTTTTTCATGACAATCAGCCCCTTTTCGGCCCTGCGCGGAACAACCATCCGGGAGGACCGGAGAAATTTTATTAAAACGAATACTGCACGCCGCCGCTCAGGATTTGCCGGCTGTACTGGTACAAACTCAAAGTCGAACGGGTATTGATATACGTATATTGGAACTGCAATTCCATATTTTTATAAAATTCATAAGACAGAAAAGAGCTCAAAGAATAAACCTGATCATGACGTTTCTTGTTCAACACGGTGTGCTTATGGGCAAAATCCTTCGCATAAAACTGTCCGTTGAGACTGTATTCAAACCGCTTCCAAAAAGGCACCATAAAACCGGCGTCGAGACGCTGCCCGGTATACACCCAGTTATCTCCGTGGGCGAGGTTTTGATCGGCGGTATATCTCAAAGTCGTGAAAGCCTTCCGTTCGTTGAAAAACCAAAACCAGCCCAGGGTTTCGGCAATATCGTTACCGGACCGGTTTTCATCGCCATACGGCGGACGGAGATAGTCGTTGAACTGATAGGTCACCCCAACCTGGGCCATATTGTTCTGCGTCACCATAATGTTGTTCACATTCCCGGCAGTCACCGCCGAAAGATAATTCTTACTGTTGACCACATCATGGGTGTAGTAGACAGGAAACGAAACCAACACACGTTTAAACGCAATGCTCGGCTGAAGCGAAAAAATATTGCTCAGATAGTCGAACTCCCCCAAATCATTTTCTTTCGAAAACCGCAGTCCGTAACCGGCCTTAAGACTTTTGCTGCGGTCCTTGGACCGGAAGGTGTAATCCGTGCGGACATCATAAACTTCGCGGGTATCTTTCTTGTCCGAGATCGGCTCTCCCAGATCGGTCCCGTCCGGTTTCAAGGTCACGTTGGTATCGTATTCAAACGCAAATCTCGCGGCAAAATGCAGGGGCTGATCCTGGTCCACACGCCGTTGAAGTTCATCCAGGTACAGATTGGCGTAATCTTCAATGTCCGTCCCCGCCGCGGACGTGGCGAGATCCTGAAAAATCCCTTTGGCTTCCTGGTATTTATTTTGCCGCACATAAATCAGACCGATGTGATAATTGGAAGCGGGAGCAAGCGTCACGTCCAGTTCCTTGGCATCCTTGAAAGCCTGAAGCGCGCGGTCCAACTCACCGGACTTAAAAAGCGTCAACCCTTTCAGAAAAGCCGCCTGGGCCGGCCGCACGCCTTCCTTCTCGGCTACGTCGATCCATTTTTTGGCTTCTTCCGTTTCATCGAGGCGGTAGAGGACGTCGATTAACTCGATCAACGCCCCTTTGATCTTGGGAGTCATCGCCAACGACGCCTCAAGCTCCCGGCGCGCATCGATGTAATCCTCCATTCTCTTATGCGTCAGGCCCAAATAATACGCCACGAGAGAATTGTCGGGGTGAGCTTCGCGAAGCTTGGTAAATGTCGCGAGGGCTTCGTCGTAATTTTCCTGCCGGTATTGATAAATTCCCGTTTTGATCTCTTCATCAATCTTGTCGGGAATCGCGGCATAGCAGAATAGAAAGGAATAGAAAGACAACATGACCGCCAGACAAACAAGCGCATAAATTTTGACTTTTTTCATATGAGGGGTCCCAACTGATTCAGGCCAAACAGAATGAACAAAGGCAGAAACAAAAAAAGCGGGTTTATCGCCCGCTTCTTCCATTGATATTAAACGACGTCGCCTGTTCGACTGAACATGCGCGTATTATAGCGCCGTATCGACGCTTAGCAAGAGAAATACCCCCTAGGGACGGGAAATTTGAGCCATTCATTTTTTGAATCAACTATTCCATCGAAGCAATCGTCCCCTGCATCCATGCTTATATTTTTCGGATCTCTCGCTAACAACCAGCAATGATCGCATGCAATAATCCCTTTTCCCATCCATCTATCTTCCAAAACGAAACCAATACCTTTGGCCCGGGATAATCAGTGTAATCCCAAAATGATAATGTCCTATTTGGCCCAATTAGAAATGTCCTATTCCAAGCAGCCTATAATGCCCCGTTTCCAAAGGGGGTGTTATGGCGGAAGAGGACAGGATTACGATGAGCCAA
>JAQTOZ010000191.1 GCA_028713205.1 Candidatus Omnitrophota bacterium | reverse complement strand
GCTGATATTTTGCAAACAGTCCGTGGATCGCAGCTTCGTCGGCAATATCGACCTGTTCGAAATGATAGCGGGGATCGTCGGCAACGTCTTCCAAGTTATACAAACTGCCGGCGTAGGTTAATTTATCGATTACCACCACGTTCGCATCGGAATTTCGAAGCACCGAGCGCACAAAGTTGCATCCGATAAAACCCGCGCCGCCGGTCACAAAAATGGTTTTCATATTTTTGATAGGCCCACCGTCACATCCGTCACGCCGGGCCACCCTCCTGATCGGGGCACATTATAGCAGCATTCCCAAACAATTATGTATCGCTACTTTTGGGCTCGATGAACGCCCCCGAATGATGATCCTGACTTACTTATCGGCAAATTTGCATCGCAATTCATGGGCGGCCTGAACCATATTTTTCAGCGAAAGCTCCGTCTCCTTCCAATCCCGAGTCTTTAAACCGCAATCGGGGTTGACCCAAACACGCTGGGGCGGCAGCACGGTCACAACTTTTTCCAACCGCCCGATGATTTCTTCCTTCGAGGGAACCCGGGGAGAGTGGATGTCATAGACCCCGGGACCGATTTCATTCGGATACCGGAACTTCTTGAAGACCTGCAAAAGCTCCATGTCCGAGCGCGATGCCTCCAGCGTGATAACGTCCGCATCCATGCGGGCAATCGCGTCGAGGATGTCATGAAATTCCGCATAGCACATGTGCGTATGGATCTGCGTCTCATCCCGCACACCGCTCGTGGCCAGCCGAAAACATTCGGTTGCCCATTCAAGACAAGCCGGCCATTCATGCCGGGCAAGCGGAAGTATTTCCCGGAATGCGGGCTCATCAATTTGGATCACCGCAATCCCCGCCTTTTCCAAATCCAAAACTTCGTCACGGACGGCCAGCGCAATTTGTTTCGCCGTTTCAGAGCGCGGTTGGTCATCGCGCACAAAAGACCATTCCAGGATCGTCACCGGTCCCGTTAGCATTCCCTTGACCGGCTTGCGCGTCAAAGACTGGGCAAACGTGATCCAGTCTACGGTGATCGGCCCCGGACGCGCGACATCGCCGAAAAGAATCGGCGGTTTGACACAACGGGAACCGTAAGACTGGACCCATCCCGCTTGGGTAAACGCGAACCCGGAAAAATGCTCCCCGAAATATTCCACCATATCATTGCGTTCCGGCTCGCCGTGGACCAAAACATCCAGACCGAGCTCCTCCTGTTTCGCAATGGCGTGTTGAATGTCCTCTCGCATTTTCTGATCATAATCGGCTTGAGATATCTGACCGTCCCTGAGCAAGCGCCGGGCCGAGCGGATCCCGGATGTTTGGGGAAAAGAGCCGATCGTTGTTGTCGGAAGCACCGGCAAACGCAATTTCCCACGTTGTTTCTCCGCGCGCACGGCATAAGGGCTTTGCCGCTTCACGTCTTCCGGCCGGACGGATTTGAGGCGCGCTTTGACTTCGGGCTGATGGATACGCGGCGAACCTTTCCTCGATTTTAACGCGCGCTGATTGGCCGCGAGCTCATCCAGGACCGCATCCTCGCCCTGGTTGACAACTTCCGTAAGGGTATGCACTTCGTTTAATTTTTGTTTGGCAAAGGCAAGCCAGCCTTTGAGCTCATCATCCAGCTTCTCTTCCAAATCAAGGTCCGCCGGCACATGCAACAGCGAACACGACGGCGCAATCATTAAACGATCATCGCCGATTTCCGCTCGAATTTCTCTGAGCATCGCAATCGATTTCGTAAAATCATTCTTCCAGATGTTGCGACCGTCGATGAGCCCCGCCGACAGCATCAGCGCCCCCGGGAAATCGCTGAAAAGGACCTTGAGCGAACCGGGCGCGCGCACAAAATCGATATGCAGCGCATCGATCGGCAGATCTTTGACCCAATTCCAATTCCCGTCGATGCCGCCAAAATAAGTCGCCACCAACATTTTGTTCCGCACCGAGACCTTGCGCAAATAGCTATAGGCCGTTTTGCAGGCCTTCCGGATCGCCTCATCCGGATCCATCACAAGGAACGGTTCATCCCACTGAATCCACTCGGCCCCCTGCGTCACCAGACGGATGATGATTTCTTCATAGACTTCAAGCAGGTCCGGCAAAAGGTCCAGCGTGTCAAAAAACATGCCTTTGGGTTTTCCAAGCTTGAGAAAAGAAACCGGCCCCAGAAGAACCGGCCGCGTTTTAATTCCCAAGGACAAAGCCTCTTGAAACTCTTTGAACGGTTTTTCGGAAGCTATCCGGAATTTTTGTGCCGGTTCAAATTCCGGGACAATGTAATGATAATTGGTATCAAACCATTTTGTCATCTCCATGGCCGGAAGATCCACGGACCCTCCCCCCCGGGCGCGCCCCTGCATTCCGCGGGCCATGGCAAAATAGGTTTCCAAGTCTACCTGGTCACCTCGCCATCCGTAACGCGCCGGAACCGCACCCACCAGAGCGATCATGTCGAGGACATGATCATAAAGAGAAAAATCGTTGGAAGGGATATGCTGGATACCGGTATCTCGCTGCAAAAACCAATTTTGACGCTTCACGGCAAGGGCGTTTTCGAACAAAGTTTCCTGGCTGATTTTGCCGGCCCAGTAGGCCTCCACGGCCATTTTGATTTCGCGCTTGGCGCCGATTCGCGGGAAACCAAGGTTGGATGCAATTGCCATAAGGTGGGTGGGCCGTTCTATTGAAGGTTAAAGTAGCGGGCCTGGGGATGATGAGTCACAATCGCCGACGTGGATTGTTCGGGAATAAGCTGAAAAGTTTCACTCAGGGACACTCCGATTTCATGGGCCGGGATCAATTCGAAAAGTTTTTTCTGGTCCTCCAGATTGGGACACGCGGAGTATCCGAAACTGTAACGCGCCCCCTGATACTTCTGCTGCAAAATCCCTTCCACCGTCGGACTGTCCGAATCCGCGATACCCAACTCACGGCGGATCCTGGCGTGAACGAATTCGGCCAACGCCTCTGCCGACTCCACGGACAAACCGTGAAGATAAAGATAATCGGAATATTTATCGCCCTTGAAAAGTTCCTGAGCCGCTTCACTTGCGCGCCGGCCGATGGTCACCACCTGCATGCCGAGCACATCGGTTTTTTTGAATGCCTTGGGGTAAAAATAATCCGAAAGGCACAAAAACGGAGGTTTGATCTGACGCTGGAACGTAAACCGGGTTTTCTCTTTCCGCGATGAGGGATCCAGGACCACAAGGTCATTCCCCTCCGCATAACAGGGATAATACCCGTAAATCGCGCGGGGCTGCAAAATCTTCTCGCGCAGATACTTGGCTTTCAGCTCTGCAAAAAGAGGAATCACCTTTGAGCGGATGATTTGTGCATACTGGTCTTCCGTCATATTGCCGCGCTTAAACTGCCACTGCGCTCTAAATAGCGCGACCTGATTGATGAACGGAAACACGTCTTCGACGTTGATATCCGTCAGCATCCGATACCCCCAAAACGGCGGCTCGGGAATCGGATGTTCATGGACAATATTCGTTGCGGTGGCAGGATCGGCTGTTGGGGTTTCGATCACGCCCTCCCTCTTCGCGCCCCGGATTTTTCCTATCGAAGCAACTTTTTCCGCATATCCCGGTTGAGTAATTTCATCCATAATGCGGAGCCCCGAAATCACATCCCGCCCGTAGTAAACATTCCCATGATAAAGTCCGTTGAGGTCCTCTTCGACATACCGACGCGTCAAAGCAGCGCCCCCGCATATCACGGGCAATGTGATCCCTCGCCGGTTCATCTCTTCCAAATCTTCCTTCATGATCAGCGTTGATTTCACCAATAGCCCGGACAGGCCGATCGCGTCGGCTTTAAAATCCCGGGCCGCTTTAAGAATCGCATCGACCGGTTGCTTCACGCCAAGGTTACAAACCTTGTAGCCGTTGTTCGTCAAAATAATATCCACGAGATTTTTACCGATATCATGGACGTCCCCCCGGACTGTCGCCAACACAATGCGCCCCTTCTCTTGTTCTTCTTTTTTGTCCATAAACCGTTCCAAATAGGCCACGGCCTTTTTCATGACTTCCGCCGACTGCAACACAAACGGCAATTGCATTTTGCCGGCGCCGAAAAACTCGCCCACATCCTTCATCCCCTGTAAAAGCAACTTGTTGACGATGTCCAAAGGCTGATAGCTTTTCAAGGCCTCATCCAAATCGGCTTCGAGCCCGTCGATATCGCCATCGATAATCCGGTTTTTGAGAGCGTTTTCAATCGTCGACGCGCGTTTGCCCTCCGTTTTTCGCCCGTGACCGGCCGCACTTTTCTCAAAATGCTTGATAAAAGCCCACAACGGATCCTGGCCGCCGGCGTTTCGGTTAAAGATCAGATCGTTGGCGTATTTCAAATCGGTTTTGGAAATTTTGACCAGCGGCAAAATTTTCTTCGCATGGACGATCGCGGCATCGAGCCCGGCCTTGATCGCCTCCTGAAGAAAAACACTGTTGAGAACGGGTCGCGCGTGCGCGGCAAGGCCGAAGGATATATTACTGACTCCGAGAATGGTGTGGACGCGGGGGAAATTCCGTTTAATCGCCCGGATACCTTCCAGCGTTTCAACGGCCGCATTGCGGTATTTCTCATCACCGCTGCCGAGGGTAAAGGTCAATACGTCAAAAAACAAATCCTCGGGTTCTAATCCGTGGGCCTCCGTCGCCAGTTCATAGATCACATTGGCGATCTCAAGCTTGCGGTCCCGCGTGACCGCCATCCCCTTCTCGTCAATCGTCAGCACGACCAGCCCCGCACCGTACTTTTTTGCCAACGTGCAGACTTGGCCGAACTTCTTCCCGCCGTCTTCCAAATTTGCCGAATTGATGATCGCCTTACCCGCAATATGCTTCAAGGCCGCTTCCATCACCGTCACCTCGGTCGAATCAATCATCACGGGGACCGGGACAAACTGATTGAAGCGTGTCAACGTTTCGTTCATGTCCCTGACTTCGTCTCTCCCCGCAAAGGCCACGGAAACATCCACCAAATGGGCCCCTTCTTTGACAGCCTCGCGCGCCATGCCGACGAGTCCCTCATAATCATTGCGTTCCAAAAATTCTTTGCAACGCCGGCTGCCGTTGGCGTTCGTTTGTTCACCGATCAATAGAGGCGCAGGATTCTGCTGATAACTGACGGCCTGATAAAGGCTGGCACAGACCGGCTCATGTTGCGGTTTTTTCTTCAAGGGTTTCAACGCGCTTACCCGATCCACCACGGCCGCCAAATGTTCCGGCGAAGTGCCGCAACAACCGCCGACAATCGAAACTCCGAATTCCCTGACAAATCTCTCATGGGCATCGGCAAAATCCGCAGGCGTCAATTTGTAATGCGCCACGCCGCCGATATTTTCCGGAAGACCTGCGTTCGGCAGTGCGGAAATAATCCTGGACGAGTGCTCACAAAGGTAGCGCAAAGGCTCCGCCATTTCCTGCGGACCGGTCGCACAATTCATACCGATCACATCGACGGGGAACATTTCCAGTGCGGCAATCACCGCAGACATCTCCGTCCCCAAAAGCATGGTCCCCGTCGTTTCAAAAGTGACTTGGACCATCAGCGGAAGCCGTATCCCCTTTTCGGCGAAATACTCCTGCGCGGCAATCACAGCGGCTTTGGACTGAAGAAGGTCCTGACAGGTTTCAATCAGCAGGGCATCCACCCCGCCCGTCACGAGTCCGTGGATTTGCTCTTGGGTGACTTCTTTGAGTTCATCAAATCCGATATGGCCGAGCGAAGGCAACTTGGTCCCCGGACCGATTGAACCGATCACAAAGCGAGGATGTTTTGGAGTCGAATACTGGTCGGCAACTTCCCTTGCCAAACGGGCGGCTTTTTGATTGAGTTCACGCACCCGGTCCCCGAGTCCGTATTCCGCCAACACGATCCGATTGGCACCGAAGGTATCGGTTTCAACCGCGTCACAACCGACCTTGAGAAAGCTTTCATGAACCGCACGCACCGCTTCCGGCTTGCTGATGACCAAATATTCATTGCAGCCGTCTTTGCCGCCATAATCTTCGGGGGTCAGATTGAATTTCTGGAGATTCGTCCCCATGGCACCGTCAAAGACGAGCACTTTGTTTTTCAAACAGTCTAAAAAGGATGGCTTCATAAGGCGCGTATTCTAGCATAAACATGTCCGGATGTCGTACAACCGAGTGAGTGCATTCCTCCCGGCGATGACGGACGGCCCCGTTGCACCGGCGTTACAGGCAGAGTCGCGCTGTGATCACCCGTTGGGCCGGAGTTCCTCTCAGGCTTATCCATGTCCGGCATGGAAAACGGTTTGGGCGCATTTCTTGTGTAATCCCAAAATGATAATGTCCTATTTGGCCCAATTAGAAATGTCCTATTCCAAGCAGCCTATAATGCCCCGTTTCCAAAGGGGGTGTTATGGCGGAAGAGGACAGGATTACGATGAGCCAAAG
>JAQTOZ010000014.1 GCA_028713205.1 Candidatus Omnitrophota bacterium | reverse complement strand
GTGCGCGACTATTTGATGCCGTTCTTCAGTTCCCGGTTTCCTTTTTTTCCATTCGCATCGGAAAACTACACCGGATTCTCGGCCCTGACCGGCGGCATTGTTTTGGCCATTATGATCCTTCCGATCATGATCGCGATCATGCAAGAAGTTCTGGCCGCGGTGCCTTTCGGCATCCGCGAGGCATCGCTGGCACTCGGCGCGACAAAATGGCAGACGGTCAAACACGTTTTGCTGAAAAAGGCCTGGCCGGGCATGATTGCGGCAATGATTCTGGGCACCGCGCGGGCGTTCGGAGAAACGATCGCCGTGCTGATGGTGGCGGGATGTGCCTTGGGCGTCACGCCCAAATCGATTTTCGATCCCGCCTATCCCCTGCCGGCGTTGATCGCGAACACTTACGGGGAAATGATGTCGATCCCCCGGTACGATGCCGCGGTGCTTTTGGCGGCGCTGGTTTTATTCCTGACCACGGCCCTTTTCAATATGGCGGGGCAAATCATTCTGCTGGGTTTTGAAGCGAAGGAAAATTAAAATGGCGTGGCGCAAAATAGAGGAAAATATTTTTAAGTTCCTGATGGTGCTGGCGACGGCCGTCGTGGTCGGGAGCCTGGCCCTCATTTTGATCACGGTCTTATTCAAAGGACTGCCGGCACTGAACCTCGACATGCTCACCAAAACGCCCCAGGGCGGATATTATATCGGAAAAGGCGGAGGGATTTTAAACGCCATCCTGGGCTCGCTGGTGCTGGGCCTCGGCGCCACGTTTTTGGCCTTCCTGATCAGCATGCCGCTTGTGATTTATCTTCATCTCTATTTAAACACGCGTTCGAACCGGGCGCGTCTGATCCGGTTCATCCTGGACCTTTTGTGGGGCATTCCGTCCATCGTCTACGGGGCCGTGGGATTCACGCTCATGGTCTTTCTGGGGCTGCAGTCCTCGCTCTTGGCCGGTATCATCACCGTCGCGATGCTGATCATGCCCATCATGACGCGCAGCATGGACGAAGTCTTCAAATTGATCCCGTTCGAGCTCAAAGAGACCAGTTTCGCCCTGGGCGCCACCCGGCTCGAGACCGCCGTCAAAGTCATCCTGCGCCAGGCCTTGCCGGGTATCGTGACGGCAGTCCTGATGGCCTTCGGCCGCGGGATCGGCGACGCGGCTTCGGTGCTTTTTACCGCCGGCTTTACCGATTCCCTGCCCTATTCGCTTTTTAAACCGGTCGCAACATTGCCGCTGGCCATTTTCTTCCAGTTGGGCACGCCCTTCCCGGAGGTGCGCGAACGCGGTTACGCCGCGGCCTTCGTCTTGACCCTGATCGTTCTTATCATTAGCGTCGTCACAAGAATTTTTTCAGCACGTTTTTCAAAAAACATTATCCGATAAAGGACCCAACCATGATCGATGTCCAAACACATATTCGCGTCAAAAACCTGAGCGTCTGGTACGGCAAACAGCAGGCCCTCAATCAAATCAACATCCGGATCCCCGACAAAAGGATCACGGCCATCATCGGGCCTTCGGGCTGCGGTAAAAGCACACTCCTGAAATCGTTCAATCGCCTGATCGAACTTCAGGAAGGCGTGAAAATCACGGGACATGTTCTGGTCGACGGCGAAGACATCAACGATCCGAAAGTCGAAGTGACGCATCTGAGGAAAAAGATGGGCCTGCTTTCGCAGAAACCGCAAGTCCTGCCCATGTCCATTTATGAAAATGTCGCCTACGGTCTTAAAATCCACGGCGTCAACGGCAAAAAAAACCTGGACCCCACCGTCGAGCATTACCTTCAGGAAGCCAATCTTTGGGAAGAAGTCAAAGACCGCCTCCACACGCCGGCGTCCAAACTTTCGACCGGCCAGCAGCAGCGGCTCTGTCTCGCACGCGGCCTGGCGGTGGAACCGGAAGTCATTCTCGGCGACGAACCGACCTCGGCCCTGGACCCTCTTTCGGCCGAATGTATCGAGCACCGTTTTCTGAAGCTCAAAGAGAAATACACGATCGTGCTCGTGACCCACATTCTACGGCAGGCAAAACGGCTTGCGGATTACGTTGTCTTTCTCTATCTGGGGAATCTCATCGAACACGGTCCCGCGGAAGAATTTTTCAAAAACCCCAAAGACCCAAAGACGCGCGCCTACATCAGCGGCGGATTTATCGAAGAAACGACCCGCAAGGCTTCGGGATAGAGTTGATACTCCACGGCGTGGATCTTGGCCTCGAGCGTTGCCAAGGTGTCCTCGGGCAAGATTGCGACTTTGCGCTGCAGAATCACCGGCCCCGCATCCACCTCCGCGATCACATAATGCACGGTCACACCGGTTTCTTTCACTTTGGCTTCGAATGCGTCGCGTATCCCATGCGCGCCGGGGAAGGCCGGCAATAAGGAAGGATGGATATTGATCACACGCCCCTTGAAATGATTCACAAATTCGGGGCTCAGCACGCGCATGAATCCGGCCAACGCGATCAGATCAATTTTTTTGGCTTCGACACGCCGGATGATTTCGGCCTCAAAATCCGTCTTGGACGTATACTTTTTGCGGTCGACCAGGGCGACCTCAACGCCGAGTCGTTGGGCCTTCGTGATCGCCGGCGCATCGGGTTTATCGCAGACAACCAGCGCCGCTTCCACGGGGATTTTTCCGGCGTGGACGGTTTTGATGATGTTCTCCATATTCGTTCCACTGCCGGAAACAAAAATCGCAAGTTTTTTCATAGGTTCCCCGTTTCTACAGACTCAAGATTCAAGACTCAAGACCCAAGACTCAAGACTCCCTTACTCCGTTACATACGCACCGCGTCCCCGTGTCGTAATTTTGCTTTTAACTCTCAGCAATCAGCTCAAAGATTTTGCTGATGGCTGAAGGCTGATCGCTGAGCGCTATCCGCTATTCGCTCGCTCTCTCGCCGTCTCACCGCGTCTCCGCGTCGCTTTCCCCGCGCCCCGTGTTCGTGTCCCTCGCCCCTTGTCTCGCGCCCCTTGCCCCAGTCTTGGGTCTGCCGTCTGCCTACTGTCTTGCGTCTTGGGACTTGGGTCTCGTTTTTTACGCCGGCTTTTCCCCAAACACTCTCTTCCGCTCGTTGCCCGCCACTAAAATCACGATTTCGCCCTGAGGCTTTTTTTGCTTAAACGCTTCGACCAAACCGGTCAGCGTCCCGCGGACCAGTTCCTCGAACTTTTTCGTGAGTTCGCGTGCCACGACCGCTTCCCGGTCGCCGAAGACCGCGTGCATGTCTTCGAGCACTTGCTCGAGCCGGTGCGGCGCCTCGTAAAAAATGAGCGTCTCTTTGCGCTCGCGCAACTCTTCCAGTTTTTTCTTCCGGCTCGCGGATTTTGGCGGAAGAAAGGCGAAAAAGGAGAAGCTTTCCGCCGGCAAACCGCTTACCGAAAGCGCCGTCACAAGTGCCGACGGTCCGGGCAAGGCCTCGACGCGAATACCCCGTTGAATGACCTCGCGCAAAAGCGGAAATCCGGGATCCGAAATGAGCGGTGTCCCGCTGTCCGTGACCAGGGCAACGGTCCGGCCTTCCTCAAGCCATCTGACGATTTCCAGGACTTTTTGAGGACTCGAATGATCGTGAAACGAAACCAAACGCGGCGGCTTGCCGTCTTGACCGGTCACCTGATAATGAGTCAGCAAAGTCTGCGTCCTGCGTGTGTCTTCACAGGCAATGACGTCGGCCGCTTTCAAAACGTCAAGGGCCCGCAACGTGATATCGCGCAAATTCCCGATCGGTGTCGGAACGATATAGAGCATAGATTTTAGCTTTCAATAAAGACCCAAGTCCCAAGACACAAGACAAGAGGCAAGGTTGCGCTTTCAGCCATCAGCCAAATTTTGATTCTTTCAGTATCGGTGTAACGGCATAACGGTGTTTCGGCGAATTTACCCCGATACTCCCATACGCCCTTACTCCGTTACTTGTTCGCCGCGTTAGCGTGTCGTTTTTCCATCGACTCTTGCCCCGTCCCCCCGCGTCACCCTTGTCTTGGGTCATGGGTCATGGGTCTTGCGTCTTGGGTCTTCGCTTTACCGGTTTCTCTCGAGCACATAATCCAGGAGCCGGTCCAGACTGCGCTTGGCCGGGGAATCGGAAAACAAACTCAGCTCGGCACGGGCCTTGGCACTGAAAGCGCGCGCCTGCGCCAACGCATACGGAACGGTCTGATACTCCCGGATCAATTCAAGGATCATTTGAAATTTGGACAATTCTTTATTGGATTTAAATGCCGCGATGACCGTTTCCCGGTCGCGCGGCCGCGCAATTTCCAGAAGACGGATCAAGGGCAGGGTCAAAACACCGGCGGTGTAATCCGCCCCGAGCGTTTTCCCGAATTCGTGTTCCTCCCCCGTAAAATCGAGGCAATCATCGACGATCTGAAACGCCAGCCCGAAATAGCGCCCGTAACGGCCGAGGGCCCCGGCCTCCTCGGGGCTGCCTTCCGCCAGGATGGCGCCCGCTTCGATACAGCATGAAAGCAGCGACGCGGTTTTCTTCCCGAGAATATCGAAATAATCCGCTTGTGTCAGATTCAAATTATATTTTTCGCGGAGTTCGCGGATTTCCCCGTCACAAACCGCGCCCGCCGTTTCCATAAAACGGGCCGCGATCTTCTCGCTCTTGGTCTCGAAAAAGGCCTCCACGGCCCGGACATGGAGATAATCTCCCACCAGCACCGCAATTTGAGGCCCCCAACGGACATTCACCGTCGGCAGATTGCGTCTCAAATAAGCGGAATCGACGATGTCATCGTGGACCAGCGTCGCCGCGTGAAAAATCTCGAAGGCCGCCGCCAGACGCATCAAATTGGATTTGTCCGGGCTAACGGCCCCCGGACCTTTGTTTTGCCGCACAATTTCCGCCCCGAACAAGGTCAGGGCCGGCCTGAGCAATTTGCCTTGTTCGGAAAAAAAATATTGAATGACTTCCTGTGCCAGCGGATTGGGCGTTGCGAGTATCCCCAACGTCACATCCGGGATCGCCTGGATCGCGGACTCGATCGGTGCATAAATCTCTTCGAGGGCAATTGTCGGATTCATAGGAGGACGCATTATAGCAAAGTTAGTGTTGAGACCAAAGAGCAAAGACCGGGGCGAGGGACACGAGACACGGGGCGCGGGGAAAGCGACGCGGAGACGCGGTGAGACGGCGAGAGAGCGAGCGAATAGCGGATAGCGCTCAGCGATCAGCCTTCAGCCATCAGCAAAATCTTTGAGCTGATTGCTGAGAGTTAAAAGCAAAATTACGACACGGGGACGCGGTGCGTATGTAACGGAGTAAGGGATTATCGGTGTGTCGGAGAAACGCCACCGAAACACCGCTACACCGATACGCTGAAACATCTTGAATCTACTGGTGCTCCGGTGCCTTGGTGTTCCGATGCTCTTCCCTTGTCTCACGCTCCTTGCCCCGTCTCGATCCTGGGTCTTGGGTCAGTGTTTCTGATGATACGGCAGGATCTTCAGAATCGTCCAGGCTCGGTAAATCTGTTCGCCGGCGACGATGGCCGCCAGTTCATGCGGCAACGTCAGCGGCCCGAAACTCCATTTCATATCCGGCTTCAAGGCCGCAAGCTCTCCCTCGGAGAATCCGTCCGGCCCGCCGACGGCGATCCACAATTCCCGGCAACCGCCGTCACAAATTTTCGCAAGTGCGGCGGCCAATTCTTCCGAACTCATCATCCCGGAGCCGGTGCCCCGGTGGCACACCCAGAGTTTTGCGCCGGAACCTTTTTGATACGAGGCAGCATCGAAGGACTGAATCCCGCATGGGCAAAACCGGGAAATCCGCTCCGTGTATTCCAGAAGCAACGCGCAGGCTTGCGGCGATTTGAATGCCTTGCGCGCCGGTTGGCCCGGACGATGCCATGCTAAGCCGAATTGAATTTTCATCGCTCAATTATACGACGGGACCGGCGGCATGCAAAACCAATCCTTGATTCAGGGGACAGGTTGCCAAACGGATCAACCTGTTCCCTGAATGAACAAAAAAACGCTCTCAGGGCCCTTTGAATCGGGCTCTGAGAGCGTGCAACCTTTGCGGAGAAAAGGTTGATTCCGGTAATTAACCGATTTTTGTCACAGCTCCGGCATTCATCGCCATTGTTAAAGCCAAAGACGATCTTGCCTTCGCCGCTTCCTGGGCCCCGGCCTTGATCGAAACCCATACGGCAATCTGAATATCGCTGCGCGTGAGCGTGAGGGACACACCGGAATACGCGCTCAACTTTCCCGCGAGCGACATCAACAATCCCGTGCCGGTTTCCCGGCGAGGTTGCGCCACCTGCGTGATCTTGCGGTCGAAGAGAATTGACCCGTTGACGGCCCTGACCGTGATGGCAGCACTGGTAATCTCTTCGCGCGTGTTGAAAACGAACCTGGCCGTCAAAGTCTTTCCGTTTTCCGCCCTTTGCGCGACGACCTCGGAAACCTTTTTGCCGGTCGTGCGGTTGAACGTCCGCGTGGTCCTCCCGACCCACATATAGACGCCCTCCTCATTTTGTCTTTCCACGGTCTCGCTGATGGTTCCCAGTGTCGTTCCGATGATCTTGACCGTGCTGATTTTCCTCAGCAATTCGCCGCCGTAAGCCGGCGATTCGACAAACCCGGTCATGACATAGGTCCCGGGTTTCAAGTTGAACGTGATCGCTTTATGGTCCGCGGTCTCGACAATCAGCTGACTCGTCGTGCGGCTATAGCTGACAATCTCCAATTCCTGCAATGTCCTTTCTACCTGCTTGGGCGGGTTTTTGCCGTAATCCCAAACCTTCGTTTGGACCTTCACCCAAAGCTTGCCGGCCTTATTGTAAACCAGCACGGTGCCGGTCCCGAACTTGATGGGGGGGACCAGGATGACGGTCGGAAGGTTTACATCCTCAAAATTTTTCGCGAGGGCCAGAAGTTCTTCGAGCGTCTGATACTTCACGAATTTGTTGATGCCGTTGGGAAGGATGATCCGGGCTTCGGCAGTGACATCTATCACCGGCGTATCTTTAAAATTCATCACCGTCGAAAGCAGCTTCCCGTCCGGATCTTTGCGAATAATCTCTTTGAGGTAATGGGGCGCTTCGGGACATTTCGAACTTCCGTCCGGACCGACTTCGCACGGCATACCCACCGCCCAATGGTCATACACGAATTCGCTGACAGCCAGTAGCGTTTCCTGACCGCTCTTGTTCGTGCCGTATTCCGATATGCGCCAAATCGCGCCTGCGGGAACATCGTCCGCGGGTTCCAACTGGCCGGGAGTTGCATATTCCACGACCCGTTTGGTAACACCGTTGCCGTTTACCGCCGGATAAGTAATCACAGCGCGCAGGTACGGCCAAATAAATACGTTGGTGCAAACGTTCTCCCAGCACGGAGAACCCGGTGAGCGGATCTCAACCGTCTTGACCAACGTGGACAAGCACTTTTCCCCTTCCGCGCATTTCACTTCCGGACCTGCGCTATAGAAGTTGAAACGGTCGACATGCTCCAGCCGGTTCGCCCCGACATCGTACTCCGCGAGAATATAGGTATAGCCGAGGCCGGGGAGTTCTTTGTCGTAAGCCACCGTCGCCGATTTGACACGAAGTTCGTCACGTTTCCACCCTTGCGATATCAGGGCCGCCGCCGTGTCGTCCCAGGACTCTTGCTGATAAACCAGCGACAAGCCCCGCACGTCTCCGTCCCAAATCGAAAGGACCATCGTGGACGGAATGGTAAAACCGGAACCCAGCGCATCGACCTTACTGCCCGAAAGCCTGAGACCTTCGAGCGAAGCATCAAAGCCGAAAATCGCGCGGATCTCATGGCCCGCGCGGATATCCAGTTTCACGCGGCCTTCTTTAATCCAAAGCTCCAGTTCCTCCGCTGAAAAACCATAAACACCGGCCAGATGGCTCAGCGCCAATCTCCGAATGTGGACAAACAAGGCACGTTTCTCTTCGAGCTTCCGCACTTGATCGAGCAAATTCTCAAGGTTGGTGAACGCGAGGGGATACCCTTCCCCGTCACCGACATCCACAAGCGCCTTGTGTTCATTCATATTGATCGAAGTCGTCGACAGCCATTCGCTATTCATTCCGGCGACCCGGCGCATGCCGTTCAGAATCACGACCGGCGGAGTGTTAACACATTCCACGACACCGGGCGCGCAATCGGCCATGAGCGTTTCATAATCAAACGTCGTGGTCGAAACCGGAAATTTCCGGTTCTGATTCGAATATTCCTCGAGCAACTTGATGTGATGTTTACCGTCCGCCATTCTCTCGAGCGTGATCGTAAAGAAAACGGACGCCAGAGGCGCCGGCGACGGTCTCACAATGTCCGGCAATGTCACGAGCGGGTCCGGAATCGTATCTCCCTCAGTCACCGGATACCGTATGATCACCTCCGGATATTCCGCCAGAATCCAGGCCGGGCCTCGGCTGATCTTGATCGAATCGTTTTCATAGGAATAAACTTCGCGGTAAAGCAGTTCGATCAATCCGCCTTGATAATTATCCAGACAGTACTCACCCGCCGGTTCACACGAAATGCCGTCGTGTTTGCGCTCCCATAAAATCTCGCTGATCCGGTTGCCCAAGAACTGAACACCGGCATTCAAATGGACAAAAGATGATTCGTCCCACCGGACTTGCGCGGACACAAGTTCATACCGGTTCAACGGAAGCGGGAACGGTCTGATAATCGGACGGCGTACCGGTGACCAAAGTTCTTCCCGGACCGCCTCTGCATACTCGATGTCCGATGTTTTGTAGACCAGCCATTCCTTCTGTTTCAACTGATAGACCACGGTCGCAGGCATTTTGTCGTCGCCCAGCACGTTGATCTGACGGGCCCCGCCCATCTTGCCCTGTTTGAAACGCACCGTAACGGAAAGGTTCTCACGACGGATCTCCATCGAATCGATCAATCCCGCCAGCTCTTCATAGGACAAACCGAAAGTGTCCATCAAGTTCCGCATCACCATTTTTTTCATGACATACAGGTTTTGATCCGATTCCAAGCTCTTGGCGAGGGCCAACAACTCTTCCCAGGTATTGAAACGGACGAGTTGCACAAAACCGTCGACCGACACCCTGGCTTGGTAGACTTCCTGCATCCAGCCCATGTCATTCCGATCAATCATACCGTCCCGGTTAAAATCCTCGGCAATATCGTTGCCGTCGATCTTGCCGTCTCCGTTGATGTCCAGAAAATCCGCACGTTGGATATCGGTGATCTCCGAAAGCAAACGGCCGTCGGCAGCCCTGCGGACAATACTCCGCAAAAACACCGGCGCAATGCAGCCGCCTTTTCCGTCGGGCTGGCACGCGAAAGTTTGCGCCACCACATAATTAAATTCACCGGTCGCGACGACTTCTCCGGAGCGGACATCTTCGATTTTCTGAATATGGAGTTTCCCGTCGGCCAGAGGAACCATATAAACTTTCTGCTCCGTGCCGGCCCGGACCCCTCCGGGGGAATTCACGATCTGCGCGATCACTTCGCCGTTGTCGACGTACCGGTACCGGATCTCACTCACCACCCTCGAAAGGTCCGGACATGGCGCCTGGATACAAACGACATCCTGATGCAAAGTGACCTTCACCGAACGCAACTTGTTGTCACCCTGCAAAAGGAGTTCTTTGATCCAGATTTCGCCGTTTTCGAGCATCTTCGGCTCCGGTTCGGGCAGGTAGCTCAAATCATAGGTCGAACGTCCCAAAATCACCCGGCCGTCCGAAGGATCGTTCTCCAGCTCAAAAGTCGCGGAAACCAGATGATACGTCGGGTTCGGCGACGGCGGACAATACCAGCGCGTGCAGGCAATCATTAATTGCATCGCGTCCTTTTCATACTTATAGTTGATCTCATTCGGGAGTTTGCCGAGCCCGAGCGGATTGACCAAACGGACCGCACCATTTACCAGATCTTCGAGTTTCACGCTCGGATCGATGATCACCTTCGCACTCCGGCTCACCACATCCACGAGGATCTGCACCAATCCCTCTTTGATCAATTCCGCCAGGCGGTTGGGATCGAAGCCGAAACTCGCGGCCAGATCATTCTGCACGGTTTGCGTGACCTGTTTGGTGATCGCCGCTTCGCTTAATAACTGGCGCAGTTTCGCGGCATCGACTTTTCCGCCGACCACGATCCTCGCGGCATAATCTTTCACCAGCGCCGGCAGGACCCGGAACATCAGGTCGCGGTCCGACAAATCCAGGACTTTCGGACGCGGGTACGGATACCAAAGCATGCTTTTTAACTCGACGACATCGGACATGCTCACGCTATCGTAGGCATTGGTCTCGGCCATTTGTTTCGTCGCGCCGATGGTTTGCACCGACGAACCCGGGGCAAACACGCGCATATTGAGCAGGCCCTTCAAAAGCTCTTTGGCATTGGTCAGAGTCAGACGGACCTGATCTTTCGACTCCACATCCAGACCGGCCAGATCGTTACGCGAAATCCCGGGCAGGCTCATCAACTGGCCCAGGTTGAACGGGTAACGCGAATTTTGATTTTCCACGTCATTCGGATCATCGTAATAGGCTTCACTCTCTTTTGCCATACGGTAGTCCCAGTAATATTGCTGATACAGGGTCCGGTAATCGGAATACTGCGACTGTGTTTCGCCGCCTTCCTTGTATTGGTTGATCAGTTCCGTGTTTCCGCGGCCATACTCTTCGCGGATAATCGAGGCCAGCACACGGCCCTCGATCGAAACCGTCTGACCGTCCACCGTCATCAGAATATTTTTCGAGAAAACACGCAATTCATATTCCGCCATCACGGCACTCCAGGCATTGTTCCCGGCCGCAATCACCGCGTATGGGTCATCGGAATTCATAAAACGGTTCAGGACGGAAAGAAAACGCTGACGGGCCTCGTCCAAATAACCATGGATCCCAAGCACATCCTCAAGCGTGATCTCACCGCCGTCGGCCTGTGGCACACGGAGTTGGAGTTCGGCCAGGGCCTCGTTCTGCAACGCCAGAAAGCGCTCCTGCGCCCTCTCCAAATCGGTTCGCCCCAGTTCGCGCAAAAATTTGGCGACTGAAAAAGCGCCGTCTTCGTCCACCACGAACGAACCGTACTTTTCGGCCAGCTTGACCAGGAGTTGATAAAATCCGAATTCCGTCAGAGTATCTTTCGGATCGATCTTCCCGGGGAGCGGATACCAAATCCGCGCAATCAAATCGGTCTTGGCGATATCATCGATCCTGTAGGCCGTATCGATCCGCATATCGATGGAACTCACTAACGCGACTTCCTCGATGTCCCGGTAAACCACGCTTTTGTCCAGTTGGAGTTCATACGTATCATAGTAAACGGGCAAATACGGCTCGGCGGGTTCCTCCGGACGCGGGTTGAGCAGCAAAATCATGATCTCGTCCACGGCGGCCGGTTCGAGTTCCGTCAAATCGATCGCAAATTGACTGCCGTCCGCGGCCGTAATCTCGATCGGCTGCTGGGCCAACAATTCGTTACGCGTCGCCGCGAGATACTGATACATCGATTCGACATAGTCCTGGATTTCATCGAACATCTCCTGCGAAAAACCGGTGACGCAGCCGTTGATCACATTCACGAGCTCCAATTTCATTTTATTGAAGGCGTCCGCCATTTCCTGCAGGGTCTTGTTCGTCAGCGGGAATTCAAGACCGAACAAATACTCCTCCACCGGGGCAATGATTTCATCCGTACGCTCACGGGTCTTCTGCATCGCCACCTCGGGGTCGGCAATCAAATCCATCAGGGTGTCGACATCCACCGCGCCATTGACCAAAATGCCGTCTTCGGCGTAACGCTGAATGAGTTTTTCCGATAGTTCCATCATCCCGATCTCGGAAAGTTTCGAAAGGATCTCGACATATTGCGAATTGCGCGGCAGAGCGATGATCTGCATCCCCAAAAATTCTTCGAGCTTGTTGTAGGAACGCAGGTCTTCGATGGTCACGCCGTAAAAGGAGGCAAAATGATGCGCCCCGATGTCCTCGCCGGGGAAACGTTCCCCGATCACGGCCAGCATGCGTTGGGTCAGTTCCGCCCACGGAATCTCGACCTCGGCACCGTTGATCACCGTCACCAGTTGATGGTCCCGCACATACTGGATCATCGCATCTACAGTCTTTTTATAGACCGCGCTGACGGCCTCTTCCATTTCGATCACGTCTTCTTTTTCATGTCTTGCCGTCAAACCGTTCATATATTCGAGGACCTTGGCGCGAAACGCAGACACTTCCCCGTAAATCGCACGGATGGCATCCACGGTCATCGGCACTGCTTTGAAGGCCTCAAGCTTTTGGAGCTCTTCGGCGGTCCACAGCGTCACCTGGTCCAGAATTTGCTTGTGCAAAAGGTCCACACCTTTGATGAGGCGCCTGAAAATTTCGACATTCAGGGTGAGCGACCCGTCCGCATTTTGGGTGAAGAGTTTCCCGCTATAAAGTTCGGGAATTTGTCCGCGCCCGTCATAGTGGCGCTTCAGCAAACTGACGATAAATTTGTCCTGATCGATCCACGAATTGTAGACCACAGGCACATCGGTCACGCCTTTTTGAATCGTGATCTGCGAGCGCTGCCGGTTGTCCGATCCGGTAAAGTCGGAGTCGGTAATTCCCGGGAACAGTTCCGTATCGTAAGTCCGGCTGCCCGGAAATCCCGGAATGTTTTTGATGTCACTGAGATTGATATTCAGCACAGACCCGTCCGACAACACCACGGTTTGGACCGGCGTACTCCACAACTTATTATCCAAAAGGCTCCACAAACCGTTGAAGTTGGCCTGATCGTAACCGTTCGCGATGCTCGCCAACTTGTTTGTTTCCGTCCCGTTGAGTTCCTGAATGAAAGGCTGTGCGCCGCTCTGAACGGCCGCAATCGCCTCAAAAACCAGTTTTTCCGCCAAAACGCGGTCTTCCCACTTGGAATAATCCAACGCATTCAAACGGGCAATCGTGGCATTGATCACATCGTTCAGCATGTTCGTAAAAGCCCCGAGTAAGGTTTGCCCTTTCGGCACGGGAGCATACACCCCTTCCAGCAATTTATCTTCGATCCGGTCGAGAGAAATCACGCCGTCGGTCCCGACAATCGCAGTTCCGAAACCTTCCAGGACCTGCGGCAAAAGACGGTACCACACTTCTTCGTCGGCCATGGGCTGCAACATATCCCGGCCGAAATACGGCTCGCGCCCGTCAAAACGCAATTGCCGGGAATAATTATGTTCATAGGGACTTTGGATGCTTTGCAAAAGCTCGGCGCTCAGCCCCTGCAAACGGTCATATTGATCTTTCGAATATTGGCCGTAACTGGCCCCGTAGTTATAGGGGGCCTGCGAAATCGCGAGGCGGGGCATGATCTCCTGTATCCGGGCCATCACATCCCGGGCATTGACGGAATACGCCTGTCCGTCGATCGTGACCTGGATGATCGCCCGCTGTGTTACGGCATCGATGGTATTGAGCAATTGATTGAAATCGTTTTGAATCATGCCGATGACCATTTCACGGGCGTCATAAATCACCTGGTCCAAGGCCGGTTTCAAAATATCGGTCACCTTGCCGTTGGAATCCTGAATGATCCGGTTCAGCTCATCGTAAAACGCGAGTGTCATGGCCTGGGGCGGATTTTCAATCACCCGGTTGAGATAATCGATATCGGACAGGATCACATTTTGGGCCTGGGCGTAAACCTGTTCCAGGTTTTCGTCCAACAGAATGGCCCGCCGGAATGCATCGATATTCACGCTGCCGTCTCGGACGATACGCTCACCGAAAACTTCCAGGACAAGTTGCATGAATTGAAGGCGTATGCCCACCGTCGATAATTGATCCGGGGTTTCGCCGATGTTTTCATCATCAAACCGGATCCTTTGCCGGAGGGTTTCGCTTTGCATTTTCTCGAAGGCCGCCAGCTGCTCCGCCGTCATCGCCGCCGCAATTCCGGGAAAACGGATGAGGGTCGAAATCTCTCTGGGCAGATTGTCCGTCAATACATTTAAATCATTGGCGCTCAGCACGACCGTGCCGATCCCGTCGACACTAAACTCGATTTGACCGCCGCGCAGGACCGAATTCAAATTCTGAAGCACCGCCGGATAGGCCCCCGTCAGGGACCCGCTGGCATATCTTCCGTCATAATCACTGTTCCAATACCAGCCGCCGTTGGTGACGGTCTGAAGAATTTCGCGTACCCGGTTGACCAGCGTCTCGCTGACACCCAGACCCTTGATATGGGAAAGGAGTTCACGCATGGCCATTTCCAGGTCGCTTCGCAATTGGTCCACCTGGGCGACCAAATCGATCGCTTGCTCCACCGACACGGGGCCTGAAGGAAACACGATGTTATGCTGCTCAATAATGGCGTTGATTTCTGTCGGATGATTGATCAGCGCCGCAATCAGGTCATACTCGGCACCGGCATTGATGCTGCGCTGGCGGGACTCGAGCATCCAGCGGATATTCGCGAAAAGGTTGGGCGTCGGCCCTTCGGTACCGCACAGAGCGTCGATCTGATTTTTCATGTCCATATTTTGCGCATCGACGCGGGCAATCAGATCCAAAAGGGAATCGAACATCACGATTTCACCGGCCGGATACACAATATTGTGCTCGGCCGCAATCGTATCCATGGGGTTCGGGTCTCTTTCCAGAACCAGACGGATTTGATTGATGTAACCATCATAGACACCCATGACCACCGCATTGACTTCATCGAGAATACCTTGTTTGAAGGCCTCTTCAACCTCGAACGTCCCGGCCAGTGCCCCGAGCTGGGTATTGAGGTCCTCATATAAAGCCTGGATACGGTCCGCGAGAATTTTCAGTTCCTCCATAGATGTGATGCTGCCGGAGGGAACAGTGATCGCGTGCTCGGCGACGATCTGATCTTTCAACGCGACGGCCCGGCGATAGGCAAGTTCCGTCCCGTTGACGATACGGCGCAACACCGTAAAATCGATTTCGGACAAACTATCGTTGTCTCGATCGCCTCCCAAAACGGGATCGCCGAACTCTTCCACATATCGGATCAAAAGGGCATGCACAAACGTAATGTTGCCGTAAGCCGACAATCCTTTAAAAACGGGAATGATTGTCGTCATGCCGATCTGCCGCGAAGCCAGATAGGCCGCAAAATCTTCGTGTCCCACGAGGTCGGCAGAATCGATTCCCGGAAGCCGGTCCAGGTCCTGCGTGTCCACCAGGCCCAGTCTTTTATATTCCTCATAAAGAACGCGCATGACTTCCGACACATTGACTTCAATCGTTCGTTCACCGATCGCGATCAACAACGGCCTTTGCGCCAAGGCCTCATCCAAAACGGCGATACGCTGTTTGAAGGCCGTAAGGATTTCGTCGGAGGGGGTTTCCCCGGCGGCAATAATCGATTCAATGACGGCCTTCAAATCGTCCTGAATATTTCTGAGGTTTTTGATCTGTTCCAGCGTGATGCCGTTGACGGCAATCCCGCTCATAAACTCGTCAAATTGCCGGAGCCGGTCGTAATAGGCCGTGAGCCGGTCATCGGTCGCCGAAACAATATAACCTTGCGCGTCTTTCCATATATATTCCGCCGCCTTCCAGACTTCGCCCAGCGGATTCACGTGACTGATCGTCGTCTTCGAACCGATCAATTTGCCGTCCGCATCGTAATATTCAACGGGCAGATAAGAACTGTTGGACGTTGCCATGGCATTCGTGATTTTCGAGGTCGCGGGCTCGACACCCAACACCTGTTTCACTTCGTCGCGTTCCTCTTGCGGAATGACCTGCGGCCTTTTCTCCGTTTCGACGTCGCCGGAATCTTCTTCCGATGTCGCTTCGAGCGCAGCGTTGGGATCGCCTTCCGTTCCGGAAATCGCGGGAGGATTATAAAAATCATCCGGATTGGCCGCCGGTTCCGTGGTCAAGTCCGCGGAGGTCGGCTGTTCTCCCTGGGGTATTTCGGGCACACTGAGGGCGCCCGGGTCGTTTTCGACGGGAGCACTCCCGTCCGCAAAACCGTACGGCAGGACTTGCGTCCACGCCATACTGAGACATAAAAAACAAATAAGAACTTTATTCCATTCGGTTTTCAGAAACGTTTTCATGTTTATATCCTCCGGGAAATGAGATCGTTTTGCGACACCTGCCGCATGGCCATGATAAAACCCAGCATATGTAAAGGAGGCCGATATTTTTCCTGTTCTTGCGTTTCCGTTGGATGCAATGCATCAATTTTCGCTTTTGCATTGCTTTCTTTTTGGATTTGATCTCGCATAGTCACTCTTTGTTACCTTTGGCTACGTTTCATCAGGGATTTTTGCTGCTGCTATAAAGGTACATAGAATTTAACCAATTCTCGAAGGAATAATGACAAGCGGTCAAAAAGAGGGGGCAAGCGGTCAAAAAAGGCCATTAATTATGGGCTATAAATAGGTTACGTCAATCGCCCCGGAGGGAAAAAAGGCCAAAATTTGTGTGTCTCTAACCATTCTACCCCGCGGCGCTATGGGGTTCTGCCACCGCCATGAGTCAGCCTCTTGCCTCAGCGGATTCCATGTAACCATTCTACGGCATCTGTCGTATGGGATCCCTCCGCGTTCCCCTGTGGGGCCGCGGTCTCCCATCCGCCATCTGCCAAGAACGGTAGCGTTGCGAATCCGATTCGGCAATCCGGCTTGGACTCATGGCAGCTCGCAACCAAGCGCTGCGACGGTTTGCTTGCACCCTTTCTTTTGATTAGGTTAGAGCATCCCGGCGAAGTTGCGAGCGAATGCCGCAGGTTTCGCTGAAAGACTTAGGCAATGTTGTCGAGGGGAAACGATGCGGTGAATTCTACCGACAGCGAGGGGCCCCCGACACATGGCCTGTAGTTCTTTCCGAAACCGGAGGCCCTGAGCGAGCAACTCGCTAGGATGCGAATGCCATAAAGGCAAGAGGCTTGCCTGCTCTCCTCGCTATGGCTACGACAAAGCGGGCCGGCAGACAGGCGGACTCATGGCAGCAGAACACCGCAGCGCTATCGCGTCGAATAGCTTAAAGGACACAAATTTTTTCACAACGGGGATCAGTATTCGGACGAGCGTTTGATTTCGGTCTTGGAGGGCGGATACGATTCGAAGGCTTGATCTGAAAATCTCGCGGGGCGTCCGGTTGTTTTAATCAAATAGGGACAGTCGTACAAAGCAAAGAAAATTTTGTAGCGTTGCCCGCTGTGTTGATATCCGGTCCGCCGGTTTTTATCATTCATGTTCACACTCAATTGACAAAAGGAGTGCGCCCTCGATGCCTTGTTACGGGCACCGAGGGCGCTGCAGCCTCTGGGGGGAAGGCTGGCATGACTGTTTTTATTTTTTAGACAACGTTAAAGCCTGTTTCTGGGCCGTCGCTACCGTCGCCACACCGCTCAAAGTCGCCTTGACCGAATTGTTTGCGGCCAGGGTCAGATTGGTCTTGACGGGTTGCAATACCGGCACCCGCTTTTGTGACATCCATTGCATGACTTGAATATCACTGCGCGTGACCGTAATCACCGCGCCCGAATACGCACTGATTTTGCCCGTGAGCTTCGTCAGGAGCCCGGTACCGTTTTCCAGTTCCGGCTTTCCGACTTGTGTCAGTTTGCGATTGAAAGCGATCGTTCCGTTCGCATTTCTGACCACCACCGCGGCGCTGCTAATTTCTTCCCGGGTATTGAACACCAGCCTGACGCTCATGGATTTACCGTTCTCTACCCTCGATTCGATCGTTTCGGAGACTTTTTTACCGGTGGTACTATTAAACGTCCGGCTGATTCTCTGGACCAACGCATAAACGCCCATGGCGTTTTGCTTCTCCAAAACCTCGATCGTCGCGAGAAGCAGCTTCCCTGAAAGCCTGACCGTCGTTTGTTTTCTCAAGCGCTCATTGTCATAAACCGGTGAAGGAACAAACTCGGTCACCGTATAAGTCGCCTTCTTCGAATCAAACGTGATCTCTTTTCCGTCCGCCGTTTTCACGGTCAGCGGATTGTCCACGGTAAACTTCACGATCTCAAACTCCACAAGTGTCTTGAAAACCGGCTTGCGCAGCCCCTGCTCATAAACGTAGGTTTTGGACTGCACCCGCGCCCAAAGTTTGCCGCCTTCGCGGACAATGGCGACCTGTGCGGTCGAACCAAACGAAACCGTACGCAAAATCACGGGGCCGAGGAGATCATCGATCTTTTGAATGGCCAAGTCCCGGTCTTCCTTGCCGACCACACCGTCTTTATTAAAATCCAGCAGGTCCCGGACTTCGGCCGGAAGGGCTTTCAATATATCCAATGCAAACGCGTAGCCCTGCTCGACCGTAATTTTGTCGATTTCGTCGGTTACGCCGTCGCCGTTCACATCTCCGGGGACACCGTTACCGTCGAAGGCATTCATCAACATCTTGGCAAACTTTGCGGTTTCCTTCACAAGAAAGATGATCTCTTCAATCTTTTGAATGATCATATCCCGGTCCTTGATGTCGAACTCACCGTCGTGATTGAAATCCAACACGGACGCAATTTCCTCGGGCAGCCTGGCAAACGCAAAGAGGGCCGCATCATATCCCGTCTGGACTAATTGAATGTCGTCCCCATTCACAGCACCGTCCAGGTTCACATCGCCCGGTACGGCATACAAGACACTCATCAATTTATCCAGGTCAGCCTGGTTCACTTCGCCATTGTGATCGAAATCAGCCATGGCAAATTGCCCGGCCGTAAGCTCGTACTGGGGCAACTGGAGCACGCGATGGAAAATGGCGATGTCATCGTTATCGACATCAAAATCTCCGTCAAAATCCACATGCGCGCTCATCATCAATCTCAGATACTTCACATCCTCCAAATTCGATTCTCCGTCACCGTTGAGATCCACCGCCAATTCGCCCTGGATATTGCGGACCTCGATCAATCCCTCGGCGTTGACGGTCATACGATACTCCACGCCATGGAGCGCAATCCGCCCTTCGGCATCACTCCGGAAGAACATGTCCTCGTGATTCAGCGTGAAAGTCCCGTCGCTGTTTTGACGCACAAGGTAGGACATGTTTCGAATGACGATGTTCCTTCGGCCGTTTTCCACATAGACCTGGGACGCGGCATCCAGCGCATTGAGATAGGCCGCCGCATCGTCTTCGTTGACCGTGCCGTCTCCATTAATATCCAGCTTCGGCCAAACGTGGAAACTCTCTTTGAAAAGCGCATAGTCTTTGTCGTCGGTCTCACCGTCGCCGTTAATGTCCCCTTTCAAGATTTGCGCAGGTGTCACTCCGAGTTCAGCAAAAGCAATCGCACGCTGAAACAGCTGCATGTCTTTCAAATCGAGGACATCGTCTCCGTTGAGATCGAAGATACTGACATCCGGAAACACGACTTCGATCCCCTCGGCCAAACGCCGGGCCGCTTCAACCAACTCGTTCAGAGACTTCGCTTCAAAACGGCGCGCTTCCTGCAGAAGATCCCGGAAGGAAGCGAAAATGATTTGATCAGACGCTCCCCAAACCGTGAAGATCGTCGCCCGATAACTGATTTCGCGCGTTTCCCAATTAGCACTGAAATCAAAGATATCCGAAATCGTGCCTATCTCGTCGCTGCGGTTAATACTGACCAACTGCACATCCACACCGCATTTCCCGCTGGACTCACACCAGCCGGCCAAAGCATAATCAAAAACGCTTTTGACCACAGGCGCGGCACCGGGCGCAACACCTTGCGGGGTTTCCACAACTTCACGGATGTAATAATTATGGTTGCCCATCCGCTCGAATTTGACTTTTACGTCAAGGCCGCCCTGGACCCCGATCTGATCGTAATCCGCCCACACGATTTCCTGACCGTCTTCGGTCGTCCATGTGAAATGGATTTTCTTGCCGATCGACGGGCCCTCACTGCACAATCCATTCTCGCAAATAGGGGCCGGAGTTATTTTCACCACATCGAGCTTGTTGTCGCTGTTGACCGGGCAAGCGTGCATATCACCGTGGTTCTCGCAAGCCATGTAGTCGAGTTCATACTGCATATTGCCCAAACGGAACTCGGCCGAACGCAACCCATACGTCGGTGCCGGGGTCTGGCAATACGCGCCCTGGGCGCAAAGAACCAACTCGACAGGATCACGATTGAGTTTGTATTGGATCGTTTCCGGAAGCTCTTTCAAATCGAGCGCATCCACAAGCGCCGCAGGTCCGTATAAGAAATCCACGTTCTTTTTTGTCGTAAACGTCACGGTGGCCTGCAGATTTCGAAGGTCGATTTTGATCTTCAGCAAACCCTGCGCTACCATATCCTGAACCCTGTCCTCGTCCAGTCCGAACGTCACCGCCAAATCCGTAATAACCACTTGACGGGCACGCTGCACGCTTTCATTATTCAGCTCAAACTTGCGGGCCTGAGCGAGGAGGTCTTCATAATTCTTATAGAACACCCCCATCTCTTCACCGCTGTCGCTCAACCGAATCACCGCATGATTGCGCGGGAAGATGTGAATCACATCCAAATCCCTCCCGTCGACGACGCCATCCATGTTCGAATCGTACAAATCAGCGACGCCGTCGAAGTTCAGATCGGCACCATCCACTTGTTCCTGCGAAAGATTCAGGTCCTTCAGATCGACAATGCCGTCCTGGTTCAAATCATATTCCAACCAGTAAGGGTGCATATCGATCACGGAAACTTCCTGGCCTTGGGGATTGACACGACGTATCCGCGCCAATTGACCGCTGTAATACCAGGACAACACCTCTTTGAGCCGCTGCTTGTCAAGGTCGGAAACGACCCCGTCCTGGCCCACATCGGCAGTAAGGTCAAGCTCGGAAATCATCCCGTCATTGTTCACATCGGCCCGGATGATGTTTCGATCATAGTACGTCGGCCAAATATAATCGTACTCATAGTAATTGGTCATCACGAGTTGCTCGACACCATCCACGATCGCAAATTCCTCGACGGAACGAATGCCTTCGGCCGGGGCATATTTCTCGAACCTTCCGTCTTCATACCGCACGATGCGTTGGGTAATCCCGTCCCGGGGATTCATATAATGAATCACGGCGCTGACTTCTTCGACGGGCTGAATGTACCAGTCGCAGGTCACACCGGGACCGCCGCAGGTGGGCATCATTCTCAAAATCTCCACCGTCTTGACCGGATCCGAAACGCACCGTTCTCCTTTGGCGCATCGCACATAAGGATCCCCGCGGAAAAACGAGGCCACGGTCACATTCCCCTGAAAGTCGTGTTCGACGCGGATGTAATCATACTGATCTTTGACGTCACCGGCGTTGTAAATCACCAGAACAGACTCCGGGATATAGCGTACATAAAGCGTCTCCGTCCACATCGGAGCGAGTTTATAGATCTCCGTCATGCCCTCATCCGTGATCTCCGTGCTGCCGTCAACCGGTAATGCATCCGGCTGTTCAACCACCAGATACGGAGGCGGAGTTGAGGTAACGATGGCCTTCAAAGTCACAACCATCGTCGCGGGCACCGTAAACCCGCCGCCCAGCGGGTCCACTTTACTATTGGCAAAACGGCGGCCCTGAAGTTCGGGCGCGAAAAGAAGCTGCGCCTTCACTTCCCCGGTCGTCTCGTCTTTCTTCACATCGATACTCAAAAGCCCGCTATCCATCCAGCTCCGGATTTCGCTTTCATTCATACCGTATGCCGTGACCAGCAGGTTGATTGTTTCATTGCGGACCTGCCGGACAAACGGCGGGACCTCATCCTGAAATTTCTTCGCCAACAGGAAAAGCTCTTCCTGGGTCTTGTAAAAGACACCTTGGCTTTCACCCGTCGCCAGACGAATCAAGGCATACTTGCCGAGATACCGGATCGTTCCACTCAGATCGAGGGACTTGTCTTCCAACTGCTGAAGCTCCTCGAGATCCCGGGCATCCAGTTTCTGCACATCAAGGTCCGCGAGTTCGTACGGAATCCGGCGAATCAGGGGATTCATTTCAATCGTCAAAATCTCGCTGCCGGAAGCGTCCCGCTTGACGATACGCACCAACTGACGCGGGTAGTCGAGTTGAATCAAATCCTCAATCGGATAACGCTCGGGATCAAAAGCCGCGACGCTTTCTTCCGTTTGATTCAATCCGTCATTCAAATACATCGGCGGCCAATCTAAAGACATCGGCTCGTATTCATAATTATAGGTAGCCGTCAACACGTCCTCGCCGGCTGCGTTTTTTTCATATTCCGAGATCCGCTCAATCTGATTAAGCGGAACATTGCTGCGAAAATTCATGACATTGTATTCCACGATACGCCGGACCACGCCGTCTTCGGGCTGCCCATAACGGATATCGGCACGCAGATACGGCATGATGTACACATCGGCACACACCGGTCCGTGGCAAACCTGGAGATCGCTTGAGCGCTGAATTTCGATTTCCTTGAGCAAGCTCTCCTGCATCGGGCATTCGCCGCCGCCCCAAGTATCACAAAGATGGGAGCGCCGGGTGATCACAACGCGCTGGATCATACCGTTGTCATTATAAGAAATTTTGTAATGACGATGCTCGGGCATGATCATCGAGTCCGGCTCAAAAACCGGTCCGAACTGGTCGCCGCGATACACAATATCCGCCGACTGAATAATCATCTGGCGGAAAATCGGCCACGGTTTCATCTCCCTGATAATCAGACCGGAATCGACGGAGAGATCCGTAGGTTCGCTCTGATCGTTCAGATTATAAATCGGAAGATCGATCGGCTCGTAAAACCAAGGATCCTTATAGCCATAGGTCAAACGCATTTCGGTGGGCACAATAAATTCACCGAGCGGATCCACCAAACTGCCGCTAAAGCGCATGCCCTGAACTTCTTGGGCAAAACTCACAAAGATTTGCCGAGTGCTGAGATCGACATGCATCTTGACCCATTTCTGTTTGAACCATTGCTCCAGCGTATCCCGCGGAATTCCGTAGGACGCCACCAGGTCATTAATCACCACGGTTTTGACTTCCTGCGAAACGCGTTCCTTTTCAAACCGCATGGCTTCGTCCAGCAAGCCGTCGATATCCTGAAAGGTAATGACTTCTTCTTCTCCCGTAGGCAGTACGATCCGGGCATTACCGCCGATAATCGCAATCGGTCCGCCGTCGAAGACTTCGATTGCCGACAGAGAATTCCCCTGGGCAGCCATCCGTTCAATCCGGCTCAGATACAAAGGTCCCTGGGCACACCCTTCCGGACCGGGTAAGCAAGGATACCCCGAATCCCGGCGGGCGTAGACAAATTTACTGGACGCGAGAAATTTCTCTTCGTAATAACCATACATGTCATCCATTCCCGGCCCGACATCTTCAACAAGCAGGACCGCGCCTTCGGGTGCGCCGTCATAGATCCAGCCGCCGCTGTTCAAAGTCACGCTCCGGCGCGTGATTTCACGGCCGTCGGACGGATAGGTGATGTCCGCCATATCCTGGCGAAAACCCTGGATACAAATTTCACCGGTACAAGGCAGGTACCAGTTATAATGGATCTCTTTAATCACTTTTCCCGGCACACCGCAGCCCGGTCCCATACAAACATATTCCGGACCGTCCAACAGCCGGACATGATTGATGACTCCGCGCTCGTCATAGCCGATCGCGATCCATTGGATCGGTAAAATCGTGCCGTCGACGTCGTAAAGCGGCTTCCCGGAATTATAATAGGCTTGCGCATCGATCAGGCGCAGGTCCGCCCGGCCGTCATTGTCCGCATCCGTTGGATCAAAACTAAAAGACACCCTCGAAGGGACCTTCAAAGTCCCCAGCAAATTGACCAGACTGTTTTTGATCTCAACACCTTGAAGCGACGGGTCAAAATCCGCCCACCCAAAAGACCCAAAATACATTTGATCAGCGTGAAGCTTCAACAACCCTTCTTTCCACCAACCCACGAGTTTCTCGCGATCGAGCCCGAAAGAATGGGACAATTCATTGAGCATCGCAATCTGGATCGCCCGGGCAGCAGCATGCTCCTGTTCGATCTTGCGGATTTCGGCAAGCAACCCTTCAACGTCAAATGGATTGACTTGAAAAATGAAGGCGGGTTCACCGTCACCCAGATTGACCGACCAAGTTCCGTCTCCGTTGTAGGTGGTCTCGGAAAGGAAATCCAGGCCGTCATTCGACGTACGAACCACCGAGTGCAAATCGGCCTGCGTTTCAGGGCTCGATTGGCAATCGACATCGCCTTCCAGACAAGCTTCAATACCTATAATATAGGAAAGCTCCGTCGTTTCTGAGCCGTCCGATTTTTCAATTTTCGTGGTGTAATAATGCTGACCGTCCACTTTTTGCATGGTCAGATAAAGAATATCGACAATGTCACCGTCAAAGTCATAGCTCGGCTCCACATACAAACCGCGTACCATGGTCACTTCGCCGGTACCGTCGATTTCGCCGTGAAAGTAAACGTCCCGCCCGATGTGCCAGTACCCGGACTCATTGCTTTCGCTCCAATCCACAACCGCAATGTGGCCATCCCCGTCATAGGTGATGTCCGCAGTCACCAGCCGGTAGTACCAAGGCATCTGACCGGTCGGTTCGTCCATTGCCGGGGACCAAACCATTTGGCCCGTTTCAATCTGATATTCGCCGTCTTCCAGACTAATTAATTGGAAGCTGACCTCAGACGGTAACACCGATTGATAATTCACGCCCAGTTGATCCATGGAACCTTCCGGATTGATTAGCCGCCCGTTCCCCATGGAACCGGCATTCAAATGAAGGGTCCCATTCGAAAAACCATCAATGGGATCGCCGAAAATCGTGATATCTGACATAAGTTCTTTCAACTTGTCTTCGCTCACGCCGAAGGTTTCGGAAAGATTCCTAACCACCATGACCTTCACTTGATCTTCCGGATACCCATCGTTTTCCTGATACACCGTGGGCTCCTGCGTTTGCGTCTCGTCCTGACTTGCGTTCGTCACGACATCGACAAGTTCTTTGGTCTCTTCCGAGGATTTCTCCTGGATATCAGAACTGACTACCACTTTTAAAGGAGATTTGTCCGCGAAAAAGGCTTCATGAGCGCCTTCCAAAGAATCCAGTGGCGAAGGTTCGGGTATGACAACTTCCTCAACGGGCCGCGTGGGCACACTAAGGGCGCCATTCTCCGGTATCGGCGCGAGATCCTCGGCCAAGCCGTAAGGGACCACCTGCGTCACAACCATCGTTAATACCACTAAAAACACAACTGCTTTGCTCCACCTGTTCTTTGAAAGCGTCTTCATTTTAATTTCCTCCTTTGGATTTTGTGTGAACGTTTTTAGAAACCTGTCTCATCAAGATGACGAATTCCAACTTGCTTGAATTTGTTTTATGAAGCCTCGATGTGTACATTGCTAATTCAGAATTTTGATTCATCGTTTGGTCCTTTTCAGTATTGCTATCAAACGTGTAATTCATTTCATTTTCCCCTTGAATTGCCTTTTCTATTTGGTTGCTTTTGCTTTATGTTATAAAAGTACATACAAAATTGGTTTTAATCGAAGGAAAAACGATAAGTGGTCGAAAAACGAGGTTAAGCGGTCAGAAAATCATCTGTAAGAGGTGTGTCAATTAGACACATAGAATAACCGGAATGGGTATTTACACTACCAGCGCTACCAGCCACCGACACGGCCCTTGAGGCCTTTGGCATAACGGCGGGACAGTGGAATTTTAGGCATACCGGAATGCTTGAGGGTTATCTCATAATTCCCGCTGAACATCGGGGACACCTTTTGGACCTTATCCAGATTCACAATGAAGGATTTATGCGTTTGGGCAAACTGGGCGGAATCAAGGTTGTCGAGCAACTCCTTGAGAGTGGCATGAACGATCAATTCATCACTTTCCAGGCAGGCATAAATCTCGGAATAGCGCACATTAAAATAATAGACATCCTTGGGATCAACGACGAGACGGTCCTTGGTCTTTTTCTTATGTCCGATCAGCTTTTTCAGCACTCCTTTTTTAATCAGCTCATCTTCAAGAGAGATCAGATTATCGCGTGCCGGGGCCTGGGATTGAAACAGTTCTTTGACACGCTCCAAGGTCTTCTTGAGCCTGCCCGCATCATAGGGCTTCAAAATATAATCAATGGCATTGGCTTCGAAGGCCTCGATCGCATATTGGTCATAGGCCGTCGCAAAAACGACGCGCGGAGGCTTTGGCCATTCGGCGAGACGTCCCGCCACCTCAAGGCCGCTGAGCCCCGGCATATCGATATCGAGAAAAACAACATCAATTTGTTTCTTCTTTAAATTTTGCAGCGCGTCATTGCCGTTGGCGGCATGATCGACGATTTCAAACTCATTATCGCCCTTGATTAAACGTTCTAATTCTTCGCGCGCCAGAGGCTCATCATCAACAATCATCACCCGTATCATAAAGCACTCTTTTCTTTTTGGAGCGGGACACGTACCGTCACCTTCGTCCCCCTCCCTTTTTCACTCTCAAAACGGAGCCCGAAATCCTCCCCGTAAAACCGAATCAGTCTTTCATGGATGTTCTTAAGCCCGAGGCCCAACCCCTCCCCGTGGAGTTTCGAGTCCTGCAGGACTTTCCCCACGACATTGGCATCCATCCCGACACCGTCGTCGATGATTTCAATGGCAAGCAGGCTTTCGGTCGCCGCGATTTTGATACGCACCGTGCCCCCCTGTTCTTTCTTACCGATGCCGTGGCGCACTGCGTTTTCCACCAACGGTTGCAAAATCAGGATCGGGATTTTGATCTCCCATTGCGGGTCCGCCAAAGCAATCTCCCGTTCGACCCGCAGCCGTTCCTGAAATCTCGCTTTCTCGATTTCAAGATAAGAATCCACATAGGCCACTTCTTCGCGCAGACTCACCGTTTCATCTTCGCGCCTCAAGGTCCTCCTCAAAAATTCGGCCAACCGCAAAACAAGATTGTGGGCCTGCGTCGCGCTCTCACGGCTGCAAATCGCCGCGATGGTATTTAAGGCATTAAACAGGAAATGCGGACTCATCTGCGCCTGAAGGAACAGCAGGCGGGTCTTCAAAAGATCGCGCTCCATCTGCCGGCGGTTTCGCTCACGGACCACAAACGAAATCACGGTCAGAAAAACCAAAACCCCGCAGCCTTCCAAAACGGCGATGAGACCGATCGTCAGTAAAAACTGAAACCACGGCATAATGTTGATCATCGGCAAATAAACCACAAGGGCATGAATAAACCCCACCATCAAACCGGTCAAGAAGCCGATCCGCCGGCAGGCGTAAAAACTTTTGATCCTGCGCGACATCAATCCGCTGAGGACGCCTGCGGCCACCGCGACGGCAGCATAAATCACAAACGATGAACCTAAAATCAGGCGAACTGCGCCGACGCACAATCCCGCGATAAATCCCGTCGTCATCCCTCCCAGCAGTCCGCCGGCGACGATCAGGACGATTTGAATATCAAAAAAAGCCCAGGCGGACCCTCCATAGCGCGCCAGGTCCAAAAGAGACAGAAAAATAGCCGCCGTGCTGACGAAGAACGCAAGGTAGATCTTTCCGAAAGGGAGAAAGTGATTGTTGTAGATCATGCGGCCGAAGAACGGCCACTTAATCAATAGGAAGGCCAGAAGGATGATCAGCGCAAATTTTTGAAAAACATCGAAGAGCGTCTCGAGCCAGCTAAACCATATTTGACGTTTGATCGAAATCGGCTTCTTGGTCCGGATCAAATCTAAATCGGATTGGGCCTCATTCAGGTATCGATTGGCATCTTCAAAATTGTCCTTGAGAAGCGCGCTGGTCGCAAGCCGGAGCTTGGGAATGGTCTTAAAAACATCGTCCTGATAAATCTGCAATTCTTCGGCCTGGGTAATGATTTTTTGGTAACGCGTCAGGACCTCGTCTTTGGAGGTTTTCTGGGCCAAAAGAAAATGCGGGGCGGCGAACAAGAGCGGCAGAACAATGACGAGTAAGGTTAAAATCCGGGACAAGCGCGAAGACCGTGCGTCATGAAGCACACAAGTTTTTTGGCTTGTCATAGCTGATAGCTGGTTGGGTTATTCGTTTTATCCTATCTTGCCGCCGCCGGCGTAATCAACATACTCATACACGCCGACTTGCGCAAGAAGAAAACTGATACAACTGGTATTGAAAGCTCTTCTTTCATTGTTGTATCGGATAAAACCTTTTCGTGCTTTAACCCGTTGGTTGAGGTCATCAATCCTGGCTTGCGCCTCATATAACGCCTTGACTCCCTCGGGACCGACGCGCCACAAATCCAGGACTCTCTGGAAGGGGTGTTCTTGATTGGATTC
>JAQTOZ010000013.1 GCA_028713205.1 Candidatus Omnitrophota bacterium | reverse complement strand
CCGCTTGGCGGAACTCGAGGGCGCCAATGTCCGCAATGTCATTCGCGGGCTTGGTAAAGATCCCGTGGTCGGGGAAATGTACCTGGATCCGGGTCTTGGTTACGGCGGTGATCAATTACCGAGCGCAACGGAGTATTTTATGAGGACGGAACGGTCGGAACGCATGCGTGGGAAATGGTTCCGTTATCGCCGGGCGCGCGAAGAGATCCGTGACGAGTATAAATTCCAAAAGCCGGCGGGTGAAGTCCAGTTCCCATTGCCCTATGTCACATCGGTCAATGAAGTCAATTACGGGCAAGTTGCTTTGCATGTTGCGAAAATCCGGGAAGCTGCGGGCGGGAGTTTGCAGGGCAAAAAAGTTGCCGTTCTCGGTTTGGCTTATCGTCCCGATACGCATTCGATCGAACATGCGCCTTCCACTGAATTGATCCGGACCCTCCTCGAAGAAGGGGCCGTGATTCGCGCGACGGATGAAAATCCGACAGCGATTTATAATGCTCAGCGGCGCATCAACGGGAGTCATCGTCACCCCACCAGCGGCGGTACGGTCCAATTTGTCGAGAAAACCCAAGAGGCGCTTCAGAACGCAGAGGTTGCCGTTCTCGTGACGGGATGGGCCCCGTACGCGGATTGGCAAAAACTTTTTACCAAACAAGGCGAAGGGCGCGAGGTTATCGTTCCGCATGTCGTCGACGGCCGGCACTTTTATCCGATGGACGCAATCGTCGGAATGAGACGTGCCGGGATCGATTACTCGGCCGTCGGAATTCCGCAGCCGGCACGGTCAGAAACGCGCGCGGAAGAAATTCAGACCCGCCTTGCGGAGCTGGCAACCCAGGAAGCTGCGCTGCGAGAGCAGCTTGACGGACTGCGGGCCAAAATGAGAACTGGTTCCCGGTATGCTCATGAAAGCCAGCGTATCGAGGTCGTGGCTTTGAACCAGCAGCTGCGTGCTTTGGATGAAGAAAAAACGAAATTGGAAACGGAAGCCGATAGTTTGGTAGCGGGCCGCTCGGAGATGCGTGCGCTGGATGTTCTGATACCAGTTATAGCACAGGCGGGACAGCCCGCCGATGAGATCAAAATGACGGAAATTGCCGAAGGCCTTTTCTACGCGGTATTGATTGCCATGGTCGCTCTGACTGCGCTCAAGACTCTCGGCGTAAGATGGCGCGCAGCGGGAGCGGAAGACATACGCCGGAAATATGAGACCATCGGAAAATCGATCGACAGCGATCTTGCGGCCGGCAAGGACCCGCGCAAGGGCAGCGATGAAAGGCTGCGACAGCTGCTGGCGGCGGGGGATCAGTTCCAACCGTTCTATCAAATGGATGTCGCCGGTGAAATTTCAACTTTGGATGAACAAGTTAAAAGCGAAACCTACATGGTATTGGAGGGTGTCTTCAAATCGTTTCTTTCGGTTTTGGAATTTCGCGCAGTCAGAATTAAACCGGGGACTTTTTTTGAAAGTGAAAGTTCGCGACGGTTTTACGGTCTCTTAAGGGCTTTGAAAGAATCTCTCAAGAATCCGGAGCTGATCGACATCGCATTGCCGCGCTTGAAAAGATTGGCCAGAAAGTTAAATGCGGTTCCGGAGGATAAAATTGCGCGCGCTGCCGGTACAGCGGTACAGTCGGCGGTGTCCGAACTGGAAAAACGGCAGGCGGAACTGCGTTTATCGGCTCACGCGGATCGTTCCGAGGTGCGCGTGCCGACGTCCGGAGAGGAGGAAAAACTCGCTCAGTTGCATGTCGAAACCCGGCGTGTTTATGAAGTCCGTAGCGAAGAGGCCCTGAGAATTGCTGTGAGCAGTATCATGAGACCGGTGATCCATGCGGGCCGAAAGGTTGTCAGTATTTTGTTTGCGAGATCCAAGCTTGAGCAGGTAGTGGGTAAAGGATCTCATTCATTGGCAATGCTTCAACCGCATCGTGGCGACGGACAGCTCGAGCTTGACCTCGGAACGGAGATTGACATGCGTGATGGTGGGGTGATTTCCGACCAAGTTGCGCTGGCAATCATTACGGGCCGTTTAAACGGCGCGATCGTTTATCCCATGAAAGTTCAACTTCGTCAGGATGATGAACTAAGCAGCCAGTATCAGATCGTTGTTTCCCGGTCCGAAGTCAGGGATGGCGTTATCAAAGGCACCGTGAAAACAGGAGGAGAGATTGTTTCGGCGATACTCGGCACACGCGCTGCAAAAGCAGCCATCGGTTTTGCGACGGTGATCGTGCTTTTATGGGTGTTTTTTCCGCTCAGGCTTTATATCGCACCGGAGGCAACCAGGGCCAATTTGATGGCTGCTGCCGAAAAGGCGAATATCAGCATCGTCGATCGTACGGCCAATCGATATTTGGAAAATCCTCATTTTTACAAAGGCTTGGCCCGAGCCGTCATTGACACCCCGCTTCACAGGACTTCGCAAATTCGAAGCATTACGTTGGTTGACGAAAAACCGGCCAAAGACGAAGAACCGTCCCTCCGGGTCGTCATTGATCTCAAACACGGTGAGATTCCCAATCCGCCTTTCGCGGTCAGCAAAGTTCATTTTAGAGCGCAAGAGGGCAAAGATCCTTATGAAATGGCCCGCCTTCCCGATGTGATCGCGATGCAGGACAGTATTTTCGGCGGGGCCTATAAGAATCATGAACAGACCAAAGGTATTTTCGGAATGCTCCCCAATTTACTGGTTTGGTTGATTAGTGCAGGCGTTTCCGTTTTGACGTTGGTGATGTGGTTTAGCCGCGACGAGCCCCCTCCAACGCACAAGGCAAAGAAGCTTCCGAGGCAAAAAACCATCGATTCCCAAACTTGGCACCAGGGCGGCAGCTTTCGCTCTGAGGTGAGACGGACAGCGCAGGCCGAGACAGAACACGCTCAACGGGATGCGGCCGAACCGGTGATCGAGGCCTTGGGGCGTGTTGCAAAAAATAAGCCATGGCAAATTGCGGGAGCCCTTGGTTTGTTTGAAAGAAAACAGTTGAGAAGGGTATTTCCAGTCTTGGTCGAGGTCCTTCGAGAAAAAGAACATCCCCAGCATTTCCGGCATCGGTTTATTCAAGCGCAAATTTTAAAAAGCTTGCCTGTCTTGATCAATATTTTGAAACTCAATGTCAATCAAACTTTGAATATTGCGATTGAAGTTTTGGAGGATAAATCCTACGGGACGCAGGTGCGGGTGACGGCAGCGGAAGTCCTCGGGGAAATGCTTGTCCAATATCGTCGAAAAATCAAAGCGAATGTGAGAAAACAAGCGGTCCGCACGCTCAGGCGGGTCGTGAAAGACCGCCATTCGGAATTAATCGGTTTGGGAGAACAATCCAAAGTGAGCAGGGCGGCAGCGGAAGCACTCGGCGAAATCGGTCCTGTGCTGCCGCAGATTGTTTCTAGCCTGAATGCAGCGTTGCAAGACAACCGTCCGCAGGTCAGGATTGCCGCGCTTCAGGCCTTGAATGACTGGGGACCGCGTGCGGTAACTGATCTTTCAAAAGTGATTCGTGTCGTTCGTCCGAATAAAATGAGAAGTTTTCAAGAACGCCTGTTGGCCGTTGACATTATTGAAGCTCAAGAGCCCGCTGTGGCCGTAAAAGCCCTTCCCGCATTGCGAGGGTTAAGGGTGCATTTGAGACAATCTCCTTCGTATATCGCGAATTATCGCATGTTAAAGGAGAATGTGGAGCATGCCATTCAGCGTTTGGAGCCCTTTGAACAACGCTCATCCGGTACGCACCCGATCGAAGCGCGCTCCGAGATGCGCGCCGGTTTGAACCATGAACAAATCGTTCATCGGTTGCAGCAAATCAGGCAGGGCCGCATGCTTTTCTTTACCTACCGGGAGGCGTCCGGGACGCAGATATCGATGAGTATGCCTTACCGGAGTTTCAGGGTGGAGAACGATCGGAACATTGTCGTTGAATCGACGCTTAACCTGGTATCTACCTGGGATTTGGACCATATGACCATTACCCATATCGAAGATTTTATGGGCGACGGTGAGATCCGAAGCACTCTTGCGGCGTTGAGACCCGGACAGGAAATGACGATTGACTATCGACCCCAATACGATGCGGATCCCGCGCACAATCAGCAGTTTTCGGCGGTATTTACCGGATTTGAAGAAAAAGACAACGGTTTTGTCCTTCATTTTGCAGACGGAGTCGCATCCCGGATTCTCGGCAGCGATCATGTGATCGCGATTCGCTCCGGGAAAATCCAGGAAGGCGCTGCTGCGGCCGCGGTTCTAGTCGCGGAACCTCCGAGTCCGCCGGATTTAAGCACGCTTCCGCACATCGGTATGGCCGGTATTTTTGCCGAGACGCTTTTCAATGAAAACCCGGATTGGCTTGCGTCGGTTCCGGGTTTGACCCGCGAGGGCTTTTGCCGGACTGTCGAACGTTTTTATGCCGTTTTGTATCAGGCCGGTATGGACATGCCGGCCATGATTGGGGACGAACTTTACGGGGCAGCCCTCAAAGTCGAGGGGATTACGGAAGAGATGCTGACTTTGCAGCGCGTTTATGACGTTCCGCTTCGCGTTCAAGTTCAGACGGCGGAACAGTTTTATGAGGGGATTCTGCTGAAGGCCGTCCGTCGTGCCCGGGAATTCTCCGAAATCGCAGCAAGAATCGAAACTCAAAAATCACGCATGACCGGTCAAGACGACTCTTATCGTCAGATTTCGCAGGATGACCTCGATGATGCCGCGATCATTCGCATGGTTTATCAGGATGTTTACGCCGCACCGCGAACGGATCTTGCCGGAAAATTGGACAAGGTCACCGAACAAGTCGACGCTCAATTCCTCGAGTTTGAAGCCACGGTAACGAAACGGCTGCTGCAGCTCAGACTTTTCGGCATTGCCCGCCCGCAAATCCGTTTTGATTTGGTTCAAAAGGCCATTGCCGGCAGTGACATGAGGAATAATTTGTCTTCGGTGTTGTTGTCTTATGTTTTGGGAGAGCAATTTATGTTTAACCTCTACCGCCTGGGTGAGAACAACGTCCAGCTGCTGGATCAATTTATGCGCATGAGTCTTGATCCCGTGATTGCGGCCAGGCTTCGGAATCATCCTTTGATCCGCGAACTGAATATCGAAGTAACCGATGACCTGGTTAAGGCCGCACGGGAAGCTCTGGGGCGGCTGCATTATAAGGCCGCCGTTGATTACCCCACGGCCGTGTATTTGCTGGATCAGGCCCTGGAGGTTTTTGGTCCCGAACTGCGCGCGCGAAGCAAAACCCCCATAGAAGTCTTTCGCCGTGTGACCGAATGGGATGAAGGGAAAAGCCGGTACTGGGAATCCTTGACTCATTTTAGCTTGGTGGCTGCACAGGATGTTCCGGAAAACTTAGCGGGGGATTTGGCCGCGGCTTATCCGATGCCGGAAGGCGCCGGACCCTTAATGGTGCCGCTCCGTCAAGCGCTCACGACCCGAAACTTTGTAGTCGGGATGGCCCCGCGCGTCCTTGCCGTGAGACGGGCTTTTCAATATGCCACCTCCAATGTTGCCCAAGGGAAGTTGAATCCCGCGGAAGCAGTGGAGCGAGTCACCGGCTATGATTTGCGCAAGACGGTTCCGGGCGATTTTTATCCATTACAGCGCTTACATGAATTTTTAGATCCGATCGTTGCTCAAGCCATTGCGGTGGACATTTTCACGTCTTTATTCGGTATGCAGGGACTGGTTCCGGTAGAGTTCGTTCAGTCCGTTCAGGAAACCGGCCAGCTGCTGGAGCAAACGGGATTGGATTATCCGGAAATCGGGTATGCCTTCCAACGGGCCTGCGAGGCGGCCGTTCGATCAGGGAGGTCATCGATACCGGAGCTGATTGAAGCGATTCGCGCGGTACCTGAGGCGGATTCTTTCATCCGGGAAGTCCGCGCGGCGGGGAATGCGCTACGCGTTGCGACGAACCGCCGGATCGCGGAGTACTTAACCCGGAACAATGAATGGCTGGCTCCTTATCTCGGCGATTTCGAGTCGGCGTTCTTGCCGGCCGTGCATTCGGCCATGGGCATTTTGGCCGACTACGGAGTGAATGATCCTGCGGCCTGTGCCATCATGATGGATTCTCTTTTGAATCATGCCAAACCCGGAATTGAGAGCGGTGCGGTTCGTCCCGAAGAGGTCGTGACCGACTGGATCGACGGATCACATTTAGCGCGGTCCGAAACGAGACGTGACGCTATGACGGAACGCTCGTCCGGTACGCACCCGATCGAAGCGCGTTCCGAGATGCGCGCAGCCGGGGCGGAAGTTTTCGATGCCTTACGGACCCGTTTCCGGGATGCCGATGTCGGACTAACCGAAGATGATTGGCGGCTTGTCGAAATGGAACTCAGCAATGCTCAGTTTGCTCAGTTGCGTCAGGATGTTTATTTTATGATGATTTCGGAACCTTCTCCGGCTCGGGAAGTTTTTCAAGAACGTGATGAAGCCCTTGCCAGGATCGGCCAGCTTCGGGATACCTTGTACGGTCCAGAGAGCACTGACCGCTCCGAGACGAGACGTGACGCAACGACGGAACGCTCGTCCGGTACGCACCCGATAGAAGTGCGGGCCGAGATGCGTCTGCCGCCGCCAGATTCGGCAGAACGCGATGATATGTTGATTCCGTTGGGTGTGGCAAAAAATAAAAAATTAACCGAGTTGGAACAACAAGGATATACCGGCCTGGGAGTTGAGCTTATCGAGAATTTGTACGCGACGGCTGCAAGACTGCATTCCATGGCTAGCCGAACCGGAGATTCTACTTATGCGACGGCATTCAGAAGCTACGTTCAAAGCGTGGCTGATCCGCTGCTGCATCTTGATGCTTATGAACTTGTGTTCCGGTTGGGGGCGAAACGGGCATTTACGTTGAGAGTTCTGATGGCCTTGATCGAAGATCAAGCGGGTCTTGAGCCGGAAAAAATGGAACGGGAAATTGTGTTGACGGAGGTTGGCAAGGTTTTAAAGGACATGGAGCCGTTGCGGCAAGTACGAGATTTTTCTCTCGATCCGCGCCTGCCGTTTGTGGCGGAACTAAGGCCCGGCGAATTGTTCAGCGAAGAAATTCAGTCAAAACTTAGGAAAGCCTCGGATTTAATTCTTTCAAGCGGTTGGCTGGCAGTCCATCCCAAAACATTTTATTATTTGCCGTCGGATGAGTTGGACCAAAAATTTCTGCAGGAGAGTTCTCCGACCGCGATTGCAGTCGAGATTGTCAAATCGGCACTAATTTCGGAAGTGGCTTATGATTCTCGCATACCGGATATCGCAATTTCCGAAGGTGATCAGCCCGGATCGGTCCCGCGATTCAGAAATCCCTGGACGGGGAGCAGCGGGAATGTGCCCTCTGAATTGTTGGCGGTACTCCGGGGACATTGGGCGGAAAGCGCATTTGTGCTTGTGCTGAGAGATTCCGGTCAACTGGATGCATTGGAGGGGGCGCAATTGCTTTCGACTGTTCACGAGAGCCTCAGCCATGCGGATGAAGTCATCGCCGATCTTCGAAAAAACGAAGCGAAATTAAGCTCAGAATTTTTGGACTGGTTGACCGTTATGGAACATCGCTGGGATGAGTTGCACCGGCAATTTACCCATCGTTCCGAATCCGGGAACGGACAGGGAGATGAAGAGACGGACCCTTATGAAATGCCCCTGCCGAGTCCTTTTGATTTTAGCGTGGTGGACGAAAGCATGCGGAGGATGGGTAAACTCCTGGGAGCGACGAGTACGTGGGCTGATGTGACGACAGGTATTATTGCGTATGCAAGAGCGCATCGAAGGGGGACGGAACCTTTTATCATTGTTGTCCGTTACGGCGGAACGAAAAAAGGAGAAGATTTGGGCTTGGTGGTAGCCGAAGATTATCGTATCAAAGCAGATGAAGAAGCCTTGACGAATATTTCCGGCATTTTAAGTGAATACATTGATCAACTGAGACGTGTTGCAAGCGCGGAACATGATTTAATTCTGACTCCCTATAGTTATGCCGCGTATACCTATGAATTGCATGATGCGGGTATCGTGCCTTTGACTTATCCCCTCGGTGAGAGTAAGCAAGTGATACAGAGTCGTGTACTGGTCGTCAATCTTGTGCGTTCCGAGGTCAGGAGAGAGCAGACCCCTTCGCCGGAGACGACAATTGCGAGTCCTGATGCTGTGGCCGCAGAAAAAGAAAAACTCTCACCGCTGCAACAGTTGGCCAAGAGGCACGGGCCTTTGAGAATCGGTTTTGTCGCGGCGCGTGCCGGTTCTTCCGACGGTGTCAGCCGGGAAATGGAAAAGTGGGCGTATGTGTTGCAGCGCGCGGGCCATCAAGTGTTCGGGCTCGTTGCGGAAGGGGAATTTCAGCTCGACGGCGTTGAAACCGAGCGGTTGCCGGAGGTCGCAAGACTGGATCATGAAGACAATCAGCAAGTTCTGGCTGCCGCGTTTCCGAATCTTACGGCAACGCAATCTTATACCCGGTTGGATGAGATCCGGCGTCAAGGCGTGATGACTGAAGTGCCGGTCTTGGAACTTATCGAGGCCGATAGCGAAGAGGTGAAAAAACGTATTGTTGAATGGGCGGAAGAAAAGAAAATAGATGTCCTTATATTTGAGAACACGATGACGCTTCCCGATCAAATTGCCCTGGGCGTGGGATCGCATAAAGTGATTGAAGCCTTGCAAACGCCGGTGATTTTGCATCACCATGAAGTGGATTACAAAGAGCGGCCGGCGTATCAAGGGGCCGCGGGATTTATCCGGCCATATCTCAAGACAGGTTTTCCGCCGAAAACACCGGGTGTGGTGCACAGTTTGTTGAGCAAGTATGCGCGAGAGGTCTTTTCCCAAGAGCTGGAGGCACAGGACCCGTCCCTGACAGAAACATTGACCGTGATTCATGACGCGGCCGACTTTGCTCAAGGTCCTGCCCGGATCGATGAGTATAACCAGGATTTGAGAGAGGCGCTCGGTCTGGAACCCGACGATGTGATCATCGTTCATCCGGCCAGAATGCTGGCACGGAAGGGGCTCGAGTTGTCCTTGCAGCTATTAGGGCATATTGACAACCCCAAAGTAAAATTGGTCATCATGGATGATGATGATGATTTTGATGAGAGCTATCGCGAGTCGATTAACGAATATATCGATACTTTATCAAAAAAGAAACACTTCGGTCCGGGATTTAAAAAGAGAATTATTTTTATGGGCAATCATCCGAAGGTGAAACTTGGGCTGAGGCGCGGCCAAACCAACGGCCGAAAGATCTATACCGATGAAGACGTTTATGCCCACGCGGCATTGGCCTCGGTCCCCAGTTTCCAGGAGGGGTTCGCAGGCAAACTCATCGATGTGGTCCGGGCGCGGTTGCAGGTGGTCACTTATAGCCACGCGGTGCTTCAGACAGAGTTTGAAATGGAACTCCTGGGTGAAAATGGATATCGTTTTAAGTTTTTCCCGAACATCCCCTTGCCCAGCTTGACTCCTGAAATCGTGCGCCGGAATATCAGCATGCCTGTTTATCAGGATAAGATGAAGGCCCTTGCGCATGAAGTGGCCAATTTACTCGCCAATCAGGGCCAAAGGAACCAGGACACCGAACATAATAGCAAAAAACTCGAGCCCTACTTTTCTTTTGAATATCTGGACCGGCACTTGAGAAACGCGTTGGAAGAAGCGATCGCGTTGCGCGCGGCCGTCAAAGATCCGGTTGTGAACCGGTTCGCAAGATTCAAAGGTGTCCAGCTTCTGAATCATTTGGTCGAACTGAATCGGCTCATTAACGATTCGGAGACGCCGCGTCAAACGGTGATAGCGCTGCGGGTCCTGCGCCGGAAAAAATATGCCCCGGCGGTTCATCGGGCCATTGAGGGTCTTTCCAACAATCTGATGTGTGAATTGCCGGAGCAGGTGGCATTGATGAAAGCCGTTGCGGAGAGCGTGGGTATTGCCAAGGACTTCGAGGCCCGCGATTATTTGATGAAGCCGGTCATGCGGGAGGTGACCAAACGCGAGGCCTGGGCGCAGGTTGCCCGCGATAACCGCGTGGTGGAGCTGTTATTAAATGTCGTGAAAAATTATCGGAAATATCTCGAGGAGCACAAACCCGATCCAAACAGGCCGCTTGTGGCCTATTTTTCGGCCGGAATGGGTTTCAAAAGCACCAAAGGTTATTCCGGCGGTTTGGAAATTTTGGCAGGAGACACGGTGCGCGGTGCCAGCGATGCCAATCTGAATTATGTCGCGGTGGCATTAATTTATGAGCGCGGATATTTCCGGCAAGCCATCCATATCGACGGGTCGCAAGGAGAACTGGACGAGAAAATTGATCCGAAGGATTTGCCGCTGATGGAGGCCGGACCCGATGGCAGGGAACTTATCATCGATATTCCTTTGCCCGGGAAAGTTGTGAAAGCCAAAGTTTGGAAGGCCCTTTATGGAAATACTCCGGTTTTCTTTTTGGATACGAATATTCCCGCGAATAAACCCGAGGACCGGAGGATTACGGGAAAAATTTACCGGAACAGGAATGGGACCTGGGAACGCCAAGAACAGTATGAAGTCCTCAGCGAGGGCGGCAAAATCGCTTTGGATACTTTGGGGCTACGGCCCAAGGTTGTGCATATCAACGATAATCATCCCAGTCTTGTGGCTGCGAAACTTATTCACGACACCATGCTGGAAATTCCGGCCGAAATCGTTCAGCAAGCAATGGCGGAGATTCCGCCCGATTCCGGAATGACCGAAGAGAATGTCCGTTTCGAAATGGCTTTGTGGAAATGTACCCCCCAAATTGTTTTTACCACGCATACGCCGGTTTTGGCCGGTAATGAAGCCGTTCCATTGAATACGATGCAGGAATTCCTGAAGGCCATTTTTGCAGGGGACCAGTATGCCATTGAGCGCGTTATGAGTCTCGGGAAGGTCTGCACTGTTTTTAATCTCACCGTTTTTACGATGCGCGTTTCGGAGTTTCATAATGCCGTCAGCTGGCTTCACGCGCACGTGTCGCGACGGATGTGGCAGCATCTTTTCCCGGGCGTGGCCGTCGATGATGTCCCGATTGTGGATATCGTCAACAGTGTCCATGTCCCTTATTGGCAGGCCCCCGAGATTACTGATTTATTTGCCGGAATTTTCCAGAAACCCGAGGTCGCAGCTTTGATGGACGGGCGATATGAAGATTTGATGGAGAGATTGCGCGATGACGCCTGGGTTGATGAACATATCGATGTCGATGATGAGGCCTATTGGCAAGTCCATTTGGAAATTAAGCGAAGGCTCAAAAACGAAATGTTGCGGCGTATGCGGGAACGGGTTGCGCGTAATGATGCAACCACCGAAGACCTCGCCTATGTCAACAGTTTTGATGAGAACGCCATTCTTATCGGATGGGGACGCCGATTTGCGGGTTATAAACGCCCCAAGCTTTTATTTGATGATTTAGACAAGTTGGAGGCGATTGCCACGGCGGCGGGGAAGCCGATTCAAATCATTGTTGCGGGCAAGGCCCATCCGGCGGATACCGACGTCGGACAACGTTTGATTAAAGAACTTCACGAATTGATTAAGCAGCTTAGGGCCCGGGGCGTCGAGGTCAAGGCTGTTTTTGTGGAAAATTACGATATCGAACTCGCCCGGTTGATCGACGCCGGCGTCGATATCTGGATCAATTCGCCCGTTCGTCCCCGTGAGGCGTCCGGGACAAGCGGAGAGAAAGTTCTCCTGAATGGCGGACAAAATATGAGCACCTTGGACGGTTGGACCGTGGAAGGTATTGAAGACGGCGTGAATGGGTTTACCTACGGGGTTCATCAGGATGAGCGTCATGATTTGGCAGACCGGGAGTCTCTTTACTATAAATTGGAAGAGGCGGTAAGACTTTTTTACGAAAATCCGAAAGAATGGCGCCGTCGCATGAAAAAGGCGGTTGTTTCGGGGGTCCACAAATTCGGCATGAAACGTATGATGGCATCCTACGACGAGCGGCTTTATCAGCCGGCTGCGGCCGCGGCAGAAATGAGTTGGGAAGAAGTCATGAGAAAGGCTGTCGAAGGATTGAAAAAAAGGTATCAGATGCTTAAACAATCGACGGGAGAGTTAAAACCCGAAGTGGTTTCAGTAACGCATGGCGAATATGCGGCGCGGGGGAAACCGGTAAGAATCGAAGCCGAAGTTGATTTGCAGCAATCCTCTCTGGATGATTTTGCGGTCGATGTTTCCATTGAATATGAAGAAAAGCCCAATGTGGATGGTGAGGAAAGAAAACCGGTTCTTTGGGGCAAGCTTGAGAGAGTCCAGTCGCTGAAGCAGCAAGGCAAGTACCGCTGTACTTTTTCTGTTGCTCCGGAATACGAAGGCCGGTACAAAATCGTGGTGCGCATCGCTCCCCGCCGGCAAAATATTTGGAAGGCCGGTACGAATTTCGATGAACTCGAAAGTGTGACGACCTACAAAGACAGCGCGACCATGCTGCAGGTTTGGGACGCGAATTTGCTTCAATACCGCGTGGGAGCGGATGATGAGGGCATGCTTTTTTATATTCGTATTCCTCCCGAAACGCGTGTCCAGCCCGGAAACGTTTTTTGGACTTCGCTGGCAACAAAATGGGACCAGGAACCTCTTGTCATGGACTTGGTCCCGGGCACCGATGATTTGTATGCGATCGTTGTTCCCAAAGAACAAGCACCGCCCGGCGATTATGGATTTAAATTTCTTGTGAGGTTTCAAGACGGCCGTAAGGCCTGGTTGACGGGACATTACGATACGAGAATGGGCAATGCCTGGATGCTGATCCAGAAAAATAATCCGTTGTATCTTCGTGTTGAAGCTAAAAAGATACTTGCAACGTTGAAACCGATGTTGCCCATTGTGGCTCCGCCAACGGGACCTGTTTCAGCTCCTGCGGTAAGTGCCGTACCGACGGAAATTTCCGCTGCCGATGTCCGGCAACTCCTTTACGTTGAACAAGGTGGGCCCGGAAGACAAAAGGACGATGGCTTTTATTGGACCAAAGAAGCCCGCTCTGAAATGCGACAAGTTGCAGAACATAGTGAGCCTGGTTTCTTGGGATTTATCGAAGGTTTTCGCAGGCTGCGTCAGCGTAGTCTGGAAGAATTGAAGGCAACGCTTGCTTTTCATGCCCAGAATATTTCGGCCGAAAAACCGGCCGGAGACATTTTTTATTATCTCCTGAACACGATTCTGCAGGATGCGCGGCATTCATTAAGTCCGTTAAAGACAAAAGTGGAACATTTGGCCCACCTAACCGCAACAACGGGCAATGTTGACGAAAAGGTATCTTACTCAATGCAAGCCCTTGAAATTGCGGAAGCCTTGTGCTTGCAATTGGCTTGGCAAAGTCTTGTCGAGTACGCACAAGGCAAGGACGAAGCCGTAAGGGCTTTTCAGCATCCCGTGAACGGGAAGCTTTTAAAGAAAAATTTGGTTTTGTATCTCGATCAAAAAGCGCAGGACCCCGATTCGGTGATTCAAGAGGGAGAAACAACGGCTGCCAGGGAACATATCCGCGCATATACGGTTCCGTTGAGTGAATTCGATCCGCAGTCGGACACGGAACGCAAGGCCCTTGTTCTGATCAACGTAGGGAACCAGCCGCGCATCCGGGGAAAGCGCGAAGGCGTGTTTGACAGTATGATGACTCACGTGCGAGCGAAAACCATTCGGGAGGTCCTGCCGGCCAAAATGACCGGTGATAGCGGAAGTTCCGGGCGCAAGTTTTTCGCTCAATGGGTCAGCCTTCCCAGTGAAATGAGCCAAGGCAAGGGGCATGGGGTGCTTGACCAGCGGGACGTGGAAACGATTGTGCGGGAAGGTGTTGACATCTATATTCCGGGGGCCTCCGAAGAGGGGGCGAATCCTCTAGATCTTGAAGTGGTCCGCTGTGATGATGCTGAACCTGCGATGTTGGCCCGATACGTGGAAGCGGCCATCAAACGGATCGACGCGACCGATTCGGATGGTAATGTCTTGGAGGCCCATCCCGAACAATTGATCCGCGAAGAAATCGAAAAAACATTGGACCCGGGCGGAGTGGTGACCGAGAGAACCAGGGACTTGCTGAAAGAAATTATTGCTATGGGAATCCCGATGCTTGAAACCCAATTCGGTAAGGACAGCATCCCGGCCGTTATGGCCGCTATCGCGATGTTGGCACCGGAGCTTTTGGATTTGATGAAGGATTGGAAGGATTGGAATGAAAAACAGTACGAAGACCAGTACAAGGCCTTATCGGCTATGATGAGTCGCCCGGGAGATCAAGAGTTGTTCCGGAACGGAACGGTTCAATTTCATGCGGCTTCTCCGGACACCGGGATTGTCGTTTCAAAATCCCATGAGGGACGGAAGATATTTTTTGCGGTTCACTTTGCGCGCATCGAAGAGAAACACTGGGATGCCGATCATAAGATCGGTTTTACAGTCACGGAAGTCGATTCGCTTGAGCTTGATGCTTCCGAGCCCCTACAGTATCAGGTTCGCGATAAGATGATAGATTGGTTGTATCACCGGCCCCACACGGTGGCGAGTCTTAATGCAGGGGGCGGTTGGCATATTCGCGTACCCGGCAAGACAAGGTTCCAGTTTGTGGAATGGGAATCGGCACAGCTTAGTGTCGCAGAGATCAAACACGACAATCTCATCCTTGCGGTCAATCTCACGGATCTGGCCATTGAAATCAACGGCAAAAAAGTGATGACCGTTAACAGCATCGGCAAATTGCGCGAAATTTTGAATTTCATTGCCGTCCATGGTATCGGGAAGATTTATATCTACGGCGGACTTTATCAAATGAGCGGACTCGGGAAAAAAATTCATACGGTCCCCAGCGGTCGCAGGAGGCATTTACGGTCCGACAATGGCCGTGTGACGGTTGAGACACACGGGTATATTACCAAGAGAAATATCGTCGACGTGAACGGGCATGAGGTAACAATCCAGGATGATGGTAATCCGTTTTCTTATGTCTTGAGCGAGGACGGACTGCCGGCGCTAAATCCGGAGTTGTTCCTTCCAGATCAAATCACGGGAACGACGGACGCCGAAAAAGAGAATGCAAAAAGACGGATCATCGCGGAATTATTCAAAGAAATTCATGCCCTGGGCATGGAAGTCATTGTCGACTTTATCCCGCGGCTTTCCCCGGATGCGATCAATGAAAAGAACTACAAATGGACTTTTTACAAGGAGCTGACGGAAGAACAACGTGCTGAATATGAAAGTTACGGGGATGATGAAACGTCCAAGCAGGATTTTATCAACGAACTGCTCAATGCGCCGGAAAACGGACCGTTTTGTGCGGTACGGATTAAGGAGAACGGAGTCGAACGGGTGATTCTTGTCAGGAATGAAAATGGCGGAGTCAACCGGGACCAAGTGGTCTTAAATCCGTTTGTCCCGGAGGTCAGGAAATTTTATCTCGATTGGCTTAAATTTCTCATCGATCTGGGGGCGGACGGTGTCCGCTGCGATTTGCCCGGATGGCTTATGAATACGGATCAATTGAAGAACAATTTTACCGCGGAAACTCCCGGGTCCATTCCGTATAATCAAGACGATGAACTTTGGAAATTTCTTATCCGGGAGGCCACGACGTATGCCCGCGCGAAATATGATCGGGAAAAACTGCCTAAAGCCAAAGAGTTTCAATTCATCATGGAAGCCTACGCCGCTTTCGGCGAACGGGAGCGGTTATGGCAGGTCGCCCGTTCCGCTTTTGAAGACGGGATCGTGGGCGCCACGCGGGCCCTAAATTCGGTTTCCTTTTATTATCGGGAGTCTTTTGAAGCGCATTATCATTATGAAAAACGTAAAAGCGGGACGGCCCAAAGTGTCGACGGGACTTGGAAAGTTGCTTTTGATGAGTCGGTCGTAAACAAGAGGATTCAATACGTTGCCGCAGCTACGAATTATGATGAGATGACGACCAAAGCGATCGGCGGAAACCGGCGGGGAACGTTGATGAAAGAATTTGCGTTGGCCAATGCGGGGATGCACGCGATGGTGGGTTTGAGCGATATGATTGAGGTTGATCCGTTGGCGACGATTCCTGGGGGGAAGATTCATCCGGGCACACGGCAGCCCAGACCGGAGCCTGGGGATAATCTACAGGAATGGGAAAGTGCGCACTCCTGGGAATTTGACCCGGAGAAAATTGCCGATCGTGCAACATGGGCGGGGGATGGGCAGAGACCGGGACTTAAGAAAATCATTGAACGGGGTGATGGTTTTCAGTTGCTTGCGGCGTTCAATCGCAGTTTGCGTTCGCGAGGCCAGGATCGGATGGACTTTCATATCGGAAGCAATGATCGAGATCAGGTAAGCGTTATGGCATTCCGGGAGCCGGAGCGCGGTGAATGGACCATGCTTGTGACCGATCATGCTTTGGAAGGCGGAAGGGAGAACGATCGTTTGGTTGATTTGCCGAGTCCTGTGGAAACGGCCAATTATCATGTTTATGAAGTTTATCTGGGGGCCGATGGGCAGGAAAGAAAAGTTGAAGCGCAACTGGTCGAGCAGCGGCAAATCAAAGTTCATTTCGGACCCGGTCCGGACAATGGTGTGAAAATCATTCGCTTCGAACTGAAAAATCGCTCGGAGTTGCGCTCCGCTGTAGACGGTGCGCTCCGGGAGTTGGCGGTTCAAGGACGGATTTCAACGGACCGGGCGGAAGCGCTGGTGGAAGTGGTCAGCGATCCGGATGTCGTTTTTGATCAGGTGGCTTCGACGATTTTAGGCGTGGCAGTGCAACCTGATGTGATGGATTCGTTTTTGATTCGGAACACCCTGGGAGCTGGGGCTACGATAAGTGCCGAAATGGCACAGATCGCTTCCGAGGAGAACCTTGATGCCGCGGAAACCTTTATGCGCAAATATCTGGCGATGGATGCGGAAAATCATTTGAATTTTGCCTGGGCGATGTCGGTTCCCGAGGATGCGAATGTTCAAGCCTGGATTACAGGGTTTTTGAACCGTGTGGCAAAAGTTGCGGCGGAACACGGGAATGATCCCAAGAAAATTTCGGCAAAGGTCAGCTTACTTGTTGCTCAAGATAAAATGGCTGAATGCAACCGGATGATGGACCGGGTTGCCAACAAACAGATGGTTCAAATCATTGATGCCTCTTCCGTTTTGAATGTGAAGACAGGACTGGATGAATTTCTCGAACAAAATCCAAATGCCCTCATTCTCGATTTACCCAATGCTTTCAAAGGATGCCTTGCGCCGGGTGATGAACGGCGGAATGTCCTTCTCAAAGATTTGACACAGCCGCAGGCCTTCCCGGTGTTTGCCGTCATGAATTTCATCACAGCGCAGGAAAATACCGCCGTCTCTGCCGAACTACTCCGTCAGATTTCAGAATTCTTCACACAAAGGGTTGTCCGTTACGATGGGAATCATCTGATTGTTCTCGTATCGGCACGAGATTTTGCGCTTGAAAATTCGATTGCCACGCTTGTCGCCCGCATGGCTTAAGAAGAAAAACATACGCAGAGGCAACTTTTGTGATTGCCCGTAATCGTAGGGGCGGTTCGCGAACCACCCCACGACTTCTCCTCCCGCATTGACAAAAACCACAGATATGGAATAATGACGCCGGGATTTATCCTAATCGAACATCCCTATATAATAAAGGTAATCCAATGAACCCTTTGCGTAACATTTACCTTGATTTCAAAGCCTGTTTTGAAAGAGATCCTGCGGCGCGTACACCGCTTGGTTTTTTAGAGGTCCTTTTCCTTTATCCGGGTTTTCATGCGGTTCTTCTTCACCGGATCGCCCATTTTCTGCACCAGCTCCGCGTTCCTTTTATTCCGCGTTTGATGTCACAAATCGGGCGCTTTTTGACCGGAGTTGAGATCCATCCGGGGGCTACGATCGGCCCCGGATTTTTTATCGACCACGGGATGGGCGTTGTGATCGGCGAAACGACAGAGGTTGGTAAAAATGTAACGCTTTATCAGGATGTAACTTTGGGCGGAACGGGGATCGAGCGTGGCAAGAGACATCCGACTTTGGGTGATAACGTTGTCGTCGGGGCTGGTGCGAAAGTCCTCGGCAACATCTATTTAGGAAATGGTGTCAAGGTCGGTGCGGGTTCTGTCGTGATCCGGTCGGTCCCGGACCATTGCACTGTGGTGGGTGTTCCTGCTGAAATCGTGCGCCGCGAAGGCCAAAAGGTGAGCGCCGTCGATCTTGAGCACGGCGATTTGCCCGACCCGGTCAAAGTGTTGAAAAATCATGTGCGGTCGTTGCGCAAGGAACTTGATTTGCTCGAGGAGCAAATGCGCATGTGCAAATATTATCCCGGCAAACCTGAGGGAAAGTCCTCCTAGTGTTTCTAATGCTTATGTGCGGTGCGAAGTTGAAAAGTGTATTATCCTATTTGTTTGTTTTGTCCCACCTTTCCTCACATTTAAACTCGGGATGGATGGAATGTCAGATCTCAAAAAACTAATTATTTATTCCGACGGCGGTGCGCGCGGCAATCCCGGGCCCGCGGCGATCGGTGTCTTGGTTTGCGACGAGAAGGACGAGCCTCTTCAGGAATATCAGCAAACCATCGGCGAAGCGACGAATAATGTGGCGGAATACCGTGCGGTCATCAAAGGTCTAGAGCTTGCCCAAGCGCTCGGCGGCGGTGAGGTCCAGTATTTTGTCGACAGTGAGTTGGTGGCCAATCAATTGCTGGGGGTCTATCGCATCAAAACGCCGCATATCCGGGAACTTTTCATGCAGGTGGTCGAACGGATCCGGCATTTCAAAAAAGTTAATTTTATCCATGTCCCGCGTACGCATCCTAAAATTTCATATGTCGACAAACTTGTGAATCAGGTGCTCAACCGGGAAGGCTATTAGTTTTAGGGAGGACCGGATGATGATCGTCGTTGTTGCGCTCATAGGTTTTGCCGCAGGCATTACCAGCGGGCTTTTTGGCGTTGGCGGCGGGGTGATCTTTGTCCCGCTCTTGATGTTGCTCATGCACGTCGAATCTCATGTGGCGGTTGCCACTTCGATCGCCGTGATTGTGCCGACGGCGTTGGTGGCGGCCGTGCGTTATGCCAAAGCCGGTATGGTGGACTGGAGATCGTTTTTGATTCTGACGATGTTTGCCATTGCGGGAGCGTGGATCGGGGTCGGGCTTTCGTTGAAACTCGAGGCAAATATGTTGAGGCGTTTGTTTGCCGTTTTTCTTTTCATCATGTCGCTTAAATTGTTTTTTCAAAAATAGTCAAGCAGTCGCGTCTGGCATTGCCCGGTAATCCTATGTTATGATAACCGGACTTTGAAAACGACGTCATTCAGAGAAGGGTGTGGGGCTCCGGATCTCAAATGCAAGATCCCTTGCCGGATCGTTGACCGTCTCGGAATGATTTAAGAAGATGATTTAATTCCTGGGAGGGAAGTTATGGAAACAGTCTTAATGACGGCATCGGAAAAGAGAAAACCGGCAGATTTGTTGATTGTCGGGTTTTTTGAAAATGAAAAATTGTCCAAGGAAATGGTTCAACTGGAGCCCGATTTTTCCAAAGCGGCCCAAGCGGCATTGGAAAGGAAACGGTTTTCGGGCAAGAGCGCTCAGACATTTTCTTCTTATAGCGAGCAATATCAGGAAGCCGCCGAGATTATGATGCTCGGATTGGGGGAAAAGAAGAAATATGGCGTGACGGGTTTCCGTCAGGCCGCCGGAAATATCATCAAAGCCGCCAAGAGAACGAAAGCCAAAACGGTGCGTGTGTTGCTCGATACCTTTCTCGCCGGAGGAGTCCATTTGGAGCAAGCGGCCGGGATTATTTCCGAGATTTCGATTCTAGCTTCCTATGAATTTAAGTGTTATAAAACGAAAACGGACGAAGAGGATAAAAAAGAACCGGTCGCGAAACTTGAAATGCTGGCCTTGAAAAAACCGGGCGGCAATGCGATTCAGCGGCGGATGGAATGGAACCGTGTTGTGGCACAAGGGGTAATTCTGGCACGGGACTTCATCAATGAACCTGCCAATGTGATGAATGCGGACAAGCTTTCCGAGGAAGCCAAGAAGCTGGCAGTCCAAAAGAAAATTCACTGTGAAATTTTGCATCTTCCCCAGCTGAAGCAATTGAAGATGGGCGGGATTCTTGCGGTGAACCAGGGCAGCCGGACGCCGCCGGCTTTGGTGATTCTCGAGTACGGAAAAAATTATCAAAAGAAGGGAACCGTGTGTCTTGTCGGGAAAGGTGTCACTTTCGATACCGGCGGTATTTCGCTGAAGCCGTCCAAGGATATGGACAAGATGAAATATGATATGTCCGGTGCCGCTGCGGTCATCGCAACGCTGGGAGTTGTGGCGGACCTCAAATTGCCCGTGCATGTGATCGGGCTCGCGCCGCTGGTCGAAAATATGGTGGCCGAAGATCCTCAGCGCCCGGGAGATATTATCCGTATGTATAACGGAAAGACGGTTGAAGTATTAAATACGGATGCCGAGGGGCGTCTTATTTTGGGAGACGCACTCTCCTATGCTGAGAAGTATCATCCGAAAGCGATTCTTGATATCGCAACATTGACCGGGTCTTGCGCGGCGACGTTTGGCGATAAGGCCATCGGGCTTTTGGGCACGGACGCGCGTCTTTTGGCTCGCGTCAAAAAAGCCGGCGAGGAAACCGGCGAACGATGCTGGGAGCTCCCGCTTTGGGATGAATACGCGGAGTCGATCAAAGGACTTCATGCCGACATCAACAATATTGGCGGACCTTATGCGGGGACCATCACGGCTACCATGTTTCTCAAAGAATTTGTGCCGGCTGGCACGCCATGGGCACATTTGGATATTGCCGGTACGGCCTGGAGCGAAGGAAACCGTCCCGACTGTCCCAAGGGTGCCGCAGGTGCCGGTGTGCGGCTCTTTGCGCGTTTCCTTACGAATTGGGCGGGAAAGTGATCCGGTGATCGGCAATCATTTTTAAATTTGATCATTGCAGAAGAAAACCCGTAGTGCGAGGTTGAAGCAAGGCCGCCAGAAGTTTTTATTTCAGATTTTGAAAACAATTCAAGGAAGAAATTCGACAAAATGTCGAAATTGCTAATCCCTCAAATCATTCCGCCGGATAAGCCAACGAAAGGGATGCAAGCGGTTCTCGGTTCCTGCCGAATCATCTACTTACCCAAAATTCCGGATTATCGAGGGAATCTCACCTTTATCGAAGGCTCGAGGCATGTCCCCTTTGCGATCAAACGTGTCTATTATCTTTACGATGTGCCGGGCGGTGTCGAAAGAGGGGCGCATGCGCATAAGAAGCTTGAAGAGATTATTATTGCCATGTCGGGCAGTTTTGACGTGGTTTTGGATGACGGTTTTAAACGCGTGCGGGTTCACTTGAATCGTTCCTACTATGGTCTTTATCTCAGTAAGATGATATGGCGCAACCTGGATAATTTTTCTACGGGTTCCGTTTGTCTGATGGTTGCTTCAACACCCTATTGTGAAAGTGATTACATTAGGGACTACGCGGATTTTAAAAACCGATTTTCAAGAGTAAAACTTGTTAATCCGCGAATGGCCAAGCGGCCTTCAAAAGGCCAGGCGACAAAGGGCTAGCGGTTTTATGTCAAAAAATTTAAAGCTCGGAACAAATGTCGTTATCCACGAGGGAGTTTCATTCGGAGAGAATGTTACCGTCAGCGATTTCTGCGTCATCCATCCCAATGTCGTGATCGGTGATAACGTTTTTATCGGCAATTTCTCAATCATCGGCGAACCTACCGCAGAGTATTATCGTAATCCCGATTACAAGAATCCGCAGACAAAAATAGGCAGTCATTCGATTATTCGCTCGCATTCGATTATTTATGCGGATGTTCAAATCGGAAATTATTTTGAATCGGGACATCGCATAACGATTCGAACAAAGACTTTGATCGGTGAACATTCAAAGATCGGGACCCTTTGTGATCTTCAAGGAGAAAGTCAAATCGGTAATTATGTAAGACTCCACGGCCATGTTGAAATCGGAGAGAAAAGCAATATCAAAGATTTTGTTTGGATTTTTTCTTCTGTCGTATTGACCAATGATCCGACTCCGCCTTCCAATATTATTCAAGGGGTTACGGTGAATAAGTTTGCGGTGATTGCATGCGGAAGCATCATTATGCCGCGGGTGACGATCGGAGAGGATGCTTTGGTGGGGGCGCTGTCTTTGGTCAGGAATGATGTGCCCAAGGAAATGGTGGTGGCGGGTAATCCGGCCAAGGAAATAGGCTCGGTCAGGGATATCAAAAATAAATTTACGGGGGAACAAGTTTATCCGTGGCGATATACCTTTAAACGGGGTATGCCGTGGGAAGCGGATGGTTATGAAAAATGGGAGAAAAGTTTGAAATCTGGCAGTTAGTATCCGGTGATTGTGTGGTCTGGGGATAGGTTTGCGGAAGAAGATGTGGTTCTCACGTTAAGTTCGTTACTCTCAAGTATGTAGAGCCTGCCGAGAATAGGATGGAATTCCCGGGTACAACGGAACGGTGTTTGCTTTTAATATTTCGTCCATCCTTTATCACGGATTTGGGGTTTTAGCCATGGAAATCAAATTTGGGGATTTAAGCAGAGAGTACCAGCAAATTCACGGAGAAATCGATGAAGCAATAGGGCGAGTTTTGTCGCGAGGATGGTTCGTCTTAGGCGATGAGCTTAAGAAATTCGAAGATGGTTTCGCCCGATATTTGGGAATTCAGCATTGTGTCGGTGTGGCAAATGGGACTGAGGCGATTGCATTGGCCTTAAAAGCGTGTGGGGTCGGTCTCCATGACGAGGTCCTTACCGTGTCGCATACGGCCACTCCCACGGTTTCCGCGATTTCCATGATTGGTGCCAAGCCCGTTTTTGTCGATATTGATCCCAAAACCATGCTGATGGACGTCGGGCAAGTCGAACGTTCTCTAACATCCAAAACCCGCGCTGTGGTTCCAGTCCATCTCTATGGTCAGTGCGTCGATATGGATCCGCTACTTGAAATTTCCAAACGACATCATCTTTTTGTGGTCGAAGATTGCGCTCAGGCAACCGGCGCGACTTATCAAGAGCGGCCAGCGGGTACCATGGGGCATTTGGGGGCTTTTAGTTTTTATCCCTGTAAAAATTTGGGGTGTTATGGTGACGGAGGTGCAATTACGACAGGTGATACGAACTTGGCTGATCGGCTTCGTATGTTACGCAATTACGGACAGCGAAAACGTTATCACAATGAGATTGTCGGTTATAACAGTCGGCTTGATGAGATTCAGGCCGCTGTTTTGAATGTGAAGCTTCACTATCTGGATTTATGGAATGAGCGGAGAAGGCAAATCGCTAAGAGATACAATGAAGGGCTTGCACATTTGGTTTTGGAAACCCCTGCCGAGGCCGAAGGCAATCGGCACGTTTATCATCTTTATGCCATTCGTGTAAAAAGTCGCGACGGTCTGCAAAAATATCTTCGTGAAAAAGGTGTGGAAACGTTGATCCATTATCGCGTGCCCGTGCATTTACAGCAGGCCTATGCGGAGTTGGAATACCCAAAAGGTTGTTTTCCGATTACAGAATCTGTTGCGCGCGAGGTTCTTTCGCTACCGTTATATGTTCAATTAGGGAATGAGGAAGTGCAATATGTCATATCAACACTCAAGAGTTATCAAGGATAATACCGGACGCTTTTAAAACAAAATACAATTGTTGCAGTGCTGAAAACTCAAATTGTGAGGCGATGAAAGTACTCCAAATTTGTACAATGGATACCCGGGGTTGCGGTAATGCTACTTATCGATTGCATTTGGGTCTTAAGCGCCTTGGCATTGATTCCAAGATTTTAGTTGTGTCTCGTCGTTTATCCGATCCTGATGTTGTGTCTCTTCGGCAGAATTTATTATTAAGAATAAAAACAAAAATCATTAATTATTTAATCTCGAAAGAATTAAAATCGTACATTGACAGACCGTCCGGATTAGAGATTTTTAGTGACGATCGAACACCTTATACTGTAAGCAAACATCCGTTAGTTCAAGAAGCGGATATCGTTGTGCTGCGATGGATAGCCGGGATGGTTGATTATCGCGAGTTCTTTCGCGGCATCAAACATAAGCCATTGATTTGGCGTCTTTCGGATATGAACCCTTTCACCGGAGGGTGTCATGTAGCAGGTGATTGTAGAAGGTACGAGGTTGGTTGCGGGGTGTGCCCCCAATTAAAATCTAAAAACCGTCACGATCTATCCTACAAAATTTTTAGGCGTAAAAGAACGTCTTATCAATACCACCATCCGCATATTGTTGCTCCGAGTTTATTTCTTAAAGATTTGGCCGAAAGAAGCATGTTGCTTGGAAATTTCAAGATCCATGTGATTCCAAACGCGTTACCTATCGAGACGTTCATGATAAGAAGTAAGAAAACCTCTCGAGAATTATTGAATTTGCCAAAAGATAAAACAATTATTCTTTTCGGAGCAGTCAGCCGATCAGGGACTAAAGGTTTCGAACATTTAGTGCAGGCCCTCCATCGGATTAAGCACAAATCCCAAATTGCTCTTGTCACTTTTGGCAATTGCACTGATCGATTCCCAACGGATCTTGGATTTCCTTGTTTTTCGGTGGGGTATATTTGTAATGAGACGGTATTGTCACAATGTTATAGTGCTGCCGATATATTCGTATGGCCTTCTTTGCAGGAATCTTTTGGACAGACGTGGTTAGAATCCATGTCATGTGGCGTCCCCGTTGTCGCATATCGGACCGGTGGTGTGCCGGAAACCATCGTGGATTATGAAACAGGACTTACTGTGGATGTCGGTAATATTGAAGGGTTATCCCAACAGATTGAATGGATGATTGTGCATCCAAAAGAGCGGGAACAAATGGGGACGCAAGCACGGAAATTGGTTGAACAAAAGTTTTCTCTCGAAATTCAAGCACGACGTTATGATCAGCTTTTCAAGTCGATCTTGTCTTAGAGGTCCATTAGGTTATTGGGGGGCAACTAAGCAAGACTTCCAAAACGATGCATTTCCCGGCAGGTAGAGGGGTGGGACAGAAGCAAATCAAGTTTTTATTAAAAATGACGTACTATAGATGAGTTGTCAATTGGACTATTTTTTAAAGCGAGGAGGAGATTATGAAAAATAAGATTTTGGCGCTAACCTTGGTTGTTTTGATGACATTGGCATTTACCACTCCCTGTGCGTATGCCGTAGGAATGAAAGAAGCGACGGCATCCCTGCTTTTGCCTACGACCGGACAGGCCATGAACGGGCAGCTTAGCAACGGCAAGACGAAAATTATGGCGGGAGTCGAAGTTGCGAGCGTAACGGCGTTGGCCATTCTGGGTGGTGTCGTCGGTGGACCGGTGATTTGGGCCGCGGCGGGACCGTTGATTGTCAATCACGTGTGGAGTGCCGCGGATGCCTATCGCGGGGCCCAATATAAAATGAATCCGATGACAGAACAGCAGATGACCGATGCGCAAAGGATGCTGGAAGTTTCCCGTCAGCGCCGTTTTGAGCGTGAGCAGTACGGTCGTTCGGATATTCGCTCCCGGATTTTACAGGCAGGGGAGCAGACGACTTAACAATATTTTAAAATGAGAGAAGGCTTGAAAGTTTAGCTCCAGTGTTTTAGTTCCTTCAAAAAAAGCTTGATGCCTTAAGGCGTCAAGCTTTTTTTGTTTGTGTGCCTGGTAAGGTGCACAAATTTGAAGAGGAATGTTCGTTACAGTTTAGGCGAGGGAATAGAAACCAAAAGAATCAGCGATTGCAAAGAGTGTTTATCCGAAGAACGAGGCAGTGTCTTGTGTTCTGATTGCCCTGCTTAATATTGTTACCCATGTACATGGTGGTTGATTTAAAAATCTAAATATTAAAATGAGCAATTTCCGTTTGGGGTATATAAGTTAGAAAAGAAGAGCGATCATGATAAGTTTTATGCGCAGATTCGTTGATTTTCAGATGCATTTATGCAATGCCTTTGACCGAATGTTGCCCGAGGAGTATCGTGTCGATGGCGATAATTATTTTACAAGCGTTGTTATCCCGCGATATTTAAAACCAAAATATAGAATTTATGATCTGGGGGGTGGTAAGACACCATGCCTAAATCTAACACAAAAAAAAGCAGCGGAGATTTATATCATCGGGCTTGACATCAATCAAACCGAATTGGATCGTGCTGAAAAGGGTATCTATGACGAGACAATTTGTGCTGATATTACTTCCTATCAAGGTAATTCAGATGCAGATTTGATTATATGCAGAGCATTATTAGAGCATGTACGCAATGTTGACGCTGCGTTTAAAGCGATTGTGAGCATTTTAAAACCAGGTGGCTGCGCGTTGATATTTGTTCCTTCAAAAAATGCGATTTATGCCCGGCTCAATATCCTTCTACCTGAAGGGATCAAACGGAAAATATTGTTCACCCTCTTCCCGATGGCCGAAAATCACCAGGGGTTTCGAAGCTATTATCATAAATGCACACCGAAAGATTTCAAAAAAATAGTTAATCAGTATGGCTTAGAAATGATAGACCGTAAGTGTTTTTTTATAAGTTCATATTTTTCTTTCTGCTTTCCAATTTATTTATTATGGCGGTTATGGATTTATATTTTTCGATTAATAGTGGGCAGTCAGGCAGCAGAGTCATTCATGGTCGTCCTTAAAAAGAGATTCCACGAATAAGCATCTGCGAATGTAAGAATGATAAGCTGGGGCATGCCATATCTGTGTTTCATAAAAGACTTTACTTTTTATCCGGCAATTCTATAATGACCGCGCTTAAATGAGTCAACTGTTCTTTCAATATACGACAGGCGCCCGTATGTTTGGGCTTTATAGGGAAGAGAGCGTTTTGATTCCGCGTGAGCGGGTCGAGACGGCTCCACGGTGCCGCCGCTGTAGGCAAGAACGAAAACGAACCAAGCCACTGTCTGCCACGTAAAATTTAATGTTCTTCCGTGTGTAGACGGGAAGGCTCGCGAATAGGGAACTCCTTTTTAATAAAAAGGGTTATTCCTGATCCACCGGGAAATACCGGCGGAGAAGGACTTCAAATGCTTGCCGAGTCAGAAGACCTGCCTGTCACCAATGGAACGTCTCCGAGCAGGGACATGGATTTTCGGGTTGTGTTTATCCCCTTTTTCTTTGTCTTCGCTTGAAGACGTGAGGAAAAGGGGTTTTTTATGTCTCGAGCAAGACAGTCCCGGAGCGAGTTCGTCCGGAGTTATCACGAAGTTTGTTCTGTCAGAGGTGTCTGTTGTGTCTTCATGCAAGATCGGCTTTTTTGGATCTTGTGTTTGGCGGTTATGGTGCTTGGCGTTTTGAGCTCTTTTCCCGCAAGCCTTCGAGCGGCAGAAACCGGAAAGAAAATCCAGCCTGGTGTTCAGGAAAGCAGCCCGCAAGATAAAACGCCGCAATCAAAAAGTTTTACTCAGAAGTTGTCCTCGTTGTTGAAAGAAAATACGGAGGCCGATCAAATTTCTTATTCGGCGGATACGGTGACCGTTGCGGGATCGCGGCTTCCGAGTTATCGCATACCGTTTGCCGATGTTCCCGCCAACGTTAGTTACATTCCGGCCAATGTTACCGAAAAATCGAAAGAGCAAATTCAAGTGACTTATCCGAAAACAATTCAAGAATCTCTCAATGATCTTGAGGGTGCCATCCTTTACGATTCTGTCGGGAACGGGGTCGATACGACATTTGGTATGCGCGGTTTCTCGGAGGGAAACTCCGTCGTCTTTGTCGTTGATGGTGTACGCGTCAACGAATTGGACGGCAACGATGTCATCTACCCTTTGATCCGGATGAACGATGTCGATTCGATTCAGATTGACCGAGGATCCGCTTCCCATATTTATGGTGACGGGGCTTTTGCCGGTGTGGTGCATGTGACAACCGGGAAGGCACGCAACAAACCCGTAAGTCTATTCGGCGGATTGGAGATTTCGAGTTTTAAGGGGATCCGTTTCAATCAAGGAGTGAGCGGAACCATTCACGACAAATGGACTCCGATCGGAGGCAAACTGACCTATTATTTCAACGGCAGCCGTGATTTGAATGGCGGCTTTCGCGATAACGGTGAATATCGTATCACGTCTTTCGATATTAAGACGGCTTACGAATTACCGGATGATCAAGGCCGGCTTTATTTCGGACTAAAACACATCGAAGACGCCATATCGAATCCGGGCGAGCTGACTTTTCAACAGTTTAAGGAAGATGCCCATAGTACCAACAAGCCATTGGATGGACGGAAGTTCAACAACACCATTGTTCAGGTCGGTG
>JAQTOZ010000012.1 GCA_028713205.1 Candidatus Omnitrophota bacterium | reverse complement strand
AAGGCCGCATTTACTCGCCGGACGGCTTGGCTTTTCTGAAGAATCCTTATTCCCTTGCGCGTTCCGAAATGCGGACCGAGGAAATGATTCAAAAACTCAACGCGCTTGATGCCAACGAACTCAGGGGTTTGTTGCGCCGTACGGATGCGCAGAGGCGCAACCTGTGGGATAAAGCTCTTACGGATTGGCAGGAGCTGCAGATTGCCGATGTTACCGATTTGGCGCAGAAAAAGGTGAAGAAAAAAGTGCTGGTGGCCGGCATGCTGATGCTCCGGAAACTCAAAGGGGAATGGACGGTATGCGTCATTTTGCGCGGACAAGCGGCGGATGATAAGAACGGGGTGTATGCCTCGATTGCTGGCAAAGTGAATGCGGGAGAAGAGATTGAAGCGGCGATGGCCCGTGAAGTGACCGAAGAAACGGACGGAGACATCACTCTCGAAGCTGGAGATATTGACGGACTTGTCGGACGCATCGAAGGGCATACGCCGGGGCTTTTGGTAAATCTAGGAACTTATGTAGACACGCGGCAAACGGACGATCTGGGCAGTAACGGAGAAATCGGCAGTCCGTTTTTCATTCCGCTCCGGGTGTTGTTGGAAGGCGATGCGGGAAAGGTAGGCGAGCTTGCGGAGAAGTATATTCAAACCACGAAAAATGTTAAGACGCTGGAGTTGATGCCGACCTTGCGGGATCACGGTGGTTTTGTAGCATTGCGTGAATTTTTGGAAACGGCTTTGACCTTAGACGAAGCCGCGGCCGCCGAACGCTCAGAAGTAAGATTTGTCCGAGGGACGATTACCGGCGAAAGTCGGTTGACCGTGCCGGTGGGCCCCGCACTTTACGAGCAAATGCGTCAGCTGCGCGAAAGCGCGATCCCGCTCGGCGTGGAGCAGCGAGGACTTGCGACTTATCACATCAAGACAAAACTGGGGCCGATACATGGCGTTCCTTCGATCAATATCAGAACCATCGTTGAAGAGACCCCGGAGGGCGAAATTTTTACGCACTTGTTCACGGATACGGGGCCGGCAGGTCTCGGCCTTCATTTGGTGACTTTGCCGGGGCGTGTTTCCATCGCTCCGACTCCGCTTCAGGCTGTTGAAAGCGGGCAATATACCCAGGTTGAAGTCGATTCGGACCGCGGTTTCCGCGCCGGCATTTTGTTTAACGAATTCGGAAGCCCGCCCAACGATCCGGTAGAACAAATCACGAGTTTCGAAGGGGGGCAACCCGGCCGGCCGGTACGGCTGATGGACCTTCCTCAACGGGATTTTGATTTCGGTATGCGCTACGAAGCGTGGCAGGCCTCCAAAAGGATGGAATCGAAAACGGCCCGTGCCGTATCCCTTTGGTCGCTTGAGCAATTGAAGAGCGCAGCCGTCAAACCGCGCTTTAATGCGATGATTCAATTGGCCGATGATCTTTTACCGCAATTAATCAACCCGGCTTCGGGTTGGCAAATCGATGCCATTGTTGCAGATTTGAATCAGCCGTCGGGATCGGTTCTCGCTTCTTATATCTTGACGACGGCCTCAGGTCAGCCGTACGGCCTTTCGCTGACGGCCGAGGAAATCCCCGCAGCGTTGAAAGCTCTTGGAAGATTCCTCGTCTGGCGTTATCTCCGTAATGATCCGATAGTTTCTGCGAGCGGTCAGCCGTTCCCGGTCGACGGGGTCTGGGACGTTTTTGAAAGAGCGTCAAAGGCGGGAAATACGGAAGATGCCATTGCAAAAGGTTTAGTCCAGCACTGGATATCTTTGCGGGATACGGCATCACCTCCCTCCAGAATTCTCGCGACAACCTTTCGGTCGGAATTGAGGCGGCTTGAGACGCAACCGGAGCAGGCTCCGGTCGATCAATTGGGCACAACGCTTGTGACATTTGCGCTGATGTTCTCGGGCGCGTCGATTGCCAAGGAACAAACCGACGCAACGGCCCAAGGAATTGCCAATTTTATTCACCAAGGCCGGCTGACCTTCGAGGATCTGGAACGTTTTCTGGCGACATTTGCGGCGAATGTAACTGTCGAAGATATTGTCATTTCGCCGGAAGTGGCGGCTGAAATGAATAACCTCAGCGAGCAGGCGTCGGCGCAACTGATGACTGCGACAAAGGCCGAGATGCGGGAATATCTGGTACAAAGAGAGGGCGGTATCACCGCGGCATTGGAGATTCCCACGGACGATTCCGGATTAATGACCCAACAGGGCGCGGTCAGCATCATTGAAACCATGCGGAGTTTTATCGAGGTGTTATCCGGTTTAGGATTGACTCAGGACAAGAAGGGCAATCGCGTCTTGTTTGCCGGTACCAGCGAACGGAGCAAACCCAGAGGGCTCGGGATCGATCTAACGACTCCGCTTAATACCCTCGATGTCGGATTCGATTCCTTGAGGCAAATGGATCTTTCCGGCTTTGCCTCGGATTTGGAGACACAAACCCTGTTACCCCTGGCCAAACCGGATGACGGGGCCTTTGTGAGCGATTCCGATAAAATCCGGGCCGTGGGTGTTAAATTGGACAATGTCAGCGCGGCGACGGGCAAGCTCGCCCGCAATATTCAGAGTATGCGCGTCATCGTCACCTCGCTAGTTAGAAAACCCGAAGAGGTCGACGAAAGATTTCAGAGAATCGTCAAAGGTGTTCCCATCTTCGCCAATCTGGAATTGGCAAAAATCGTCCAAGTGAACGGGAAAAACTCCATCATTGACGGTACCTCCCTCGATAATTTTCTGCGAATCGTTGCGGCTGCGAATGTCGCTGCCAAACAAGTCGGCAAAGCGGCGTAACGCCAGACAGACCCAAGTCTCAAGACCCAGGACCCAGGACCTAAGATCTACGTCCGGTCTTGCGTCTTGAGTCTTGGGACTTGGGTCTTTTTTCCTGCTTTAGCGCAATCGATCATTCCCGATCATCCTCGAACATCCGCTCAAACCCTGAATCCGGCGATTTGTTTTTCTGAGGTTCGACGGGTACCTTTTACCATCAATTTTCTTTCGGCGGCCTATTATTAAGGGCCTATGCCTTAATAGTAACTAAAATGATGATCAAACCAACGTCCAGAAGGTCCGTGGCTCTCTCGCGAAAGTTCATCGCGATCGGTGTGTCCGTTTCATTGATGTTCCTGGATGTTTTTGGATACGCCGCTCCGGCCGTACCCGCCGTTTCCCTGGCACCTATCACGATACAAATCCCTGAAAGCATCGGAAAAATCGAAGAATCCTTCAACGGTCCCAAAGGCAAAACCATCATCTACATCCAAGATGCGCACGATTCTTTGGAGGCGCAGGAACACATCGCCGGTCTTGTGGATCATTTTGTCGAAAAGTACGGCGTCCAAACGGTTTATGAGGAAGGTTATGAGGGAGCGGTTCCGACGAATGAGTATTTCGGATTTATCCGCGATACCGCTTTGCGCAAGAAAGTCGCTTATGCCTTAATGGACAAACTCCGGCTGGGAGGCGCCGAATACGCGCATGTGAACCGGAAACGTGATTTTAAACTGATCGGTGCCGATAGCATCCGGTATCATCTCGAGAATATTGCCTGGTATGAGCAGGCCGCGCGCTATCGCAAACTCATCCGGAATGATCTGAAAGTCATTCAGCAGGAAATCAAAGGCCTGGCAGACCGGTCTTTCCCCAAAGAGCTCAAGACATGGATGGGTATGAAAGGCCGCACGGCCCGCGATGAACTCGGTCTTTTTGACTATCTTTCGCGCATGCGCGAAAGATACCTGAAACGCGAAACGCCGCAGGAATTTGAGCGCCGGTACCCCAATGTTGCGACGCTTTTTGTCGCCGGGGCGGCAACGGCGGAGGAGAAGAAGGCCGGGGACAAGTTCCGCACTATGGATCCGCGAGTTCTATTCCGTGAAATCGATCAAATGGAAAATGATTTCGCAAATATGTATCTGGAGACCGAAAACCAACGCAAGATATTTCAATATTACAAGATACTTGAAATTCTCCAACGGCTGAGCAAGATCGAGCTCACCAGCGCTGAATACGGCATCGCCAAAAAATCACTTCAAAGTTTGAACACCCAGGAGCTCGCCAATTTTATTGCGCAAAATACCCGGCGGGTGATCGTGCTTTCCAAGCGATGGGAAACCAATATCCGCAAGGCCATTCAATTTTACGAAGTTGCCTTCAAGCGGGACGACGCCGTGCGGGACCGCATGGAGGAATTTATCCGCAATCCGTACGAAAACACAGCCGTCCTTGTGTTCGGCGGGTTCCATCAAAATGAAATCAAGGCCCTGCTCAAGCAAAAGGGCCTGTCGTTTTATGTGGTCTCTCCCAAAATGACAAAGATCGATGAAAAGCATAAAGCCTATTACAAAAAGTTAATGTCGGCCGGTTATCAGCCGGTGAAGGCTTCGGACATTTTGGGCCGCGCTTCACGTTATCCTCCGATCGCCGTCGACGCGCTCTTCGAAGGACCGGCGGCGGTGCGTAGCGAAATTCGCTTGATCAGCGAAGGCTTGTTGTCACCGGAAAAAAAAGCAAAGACGGCAGCTAGCGTTCAGCCGATGGTAAAAAGTCCGGCGGTTCAGCCTGATCAACGAAGTTCCGTCGATACGCGCTCGGAGACGCGCTCGCCAAGCGTCCGGGCGGAGGGCAAGCCCGTTTTTTCCGAACAAAGCGTCAGACGCCGCCAACGTAAAGTGGATGATGCCTTCCGTAGTTGTCTCCGCGAATATGGTGCGAGCTGGGATCCTCATTTTTTTATCGAAGATGACCATCTCCAAAGCCGCTGGGACAAAGTCCGAGGAGTTTTAGAACGGTATTACAGGAAAGGGCAAGACTATGATCTCCCGCAGTCAGGCCAGGATGCGGCCATCGAGACCCTCCTGACCTTTTTCTTGCTGGAGGCTCCTATCGGGGGCGTTTTGAGAAATTCCCTGCTCCAAGCGTACCGGTACCTTCGGCGCAGATATTTTGAAAGTCCCGTGCACGTCGATCGACGCGACACCAAAGCTCAAGAACTTCTGCGGCGTTTCGCGGTGAATTTCGAACGGGCAGGAACGCTTAATGAAAGGCGCCGGCTGCTCAAAGGGTATATGCGGCATCGCGGTTATTTGTGGGCTGAAAACGCCATGTATGAATTCGAACATTTGCCGGCCAGACAGACCATGGCATCGACGGATACCCGCATCGGCCCCAGGGAGCAATTGATGCAGACTCTGGGAGGAGTTCTCGGCGAGGTCGCGCGCTGGCGCGGGACCGGTATCCGGGACCACGAGGATTTGCGGATTCTCAATTTCCTGATCGACCGGCTCGATGATGCGGATCCATGGGTTGTCAAGGCGGCGATTTGGGGAATCGGCCGCGTGGCGCGATTTATCGACTCCTATTTGCGGAAAAAGATCTTAAGGAAGTATTACAGCATGCTCGAACACCATCCGCGCCTTGTGGTGCGCGGCGCTGTGGCACGCGGCCTTCACGAAATTCTGGATCCGGAAAGTTTTGATGTGGTAATGGATCGGATCCGGAAAGAACCTTCCCGGTGGGTCTTGACCAATCTCGTCGAGACTTTGGAGTACTTGATCCATCAATTCGATTACGAATCGGTGCGCCACGATTTGATCTACGGCAAAGCCAATGGCTTGATCAATCATGTGCTCGAAATTGCCACGGGTTCGGGATTGGCCCAGCGCTCTTATGTAGGGCTGCGTCAGGCCGGCTTGAAAGTTCTGGGACGGACACGGTCGCGGGATCCCCAAGTCCTCGAAAGGGTCACAGCCCTGATTTTAAATGAACCGGACAGCACCGTCCAACAGGTTGCCGTTTGGGCCGCGGCACGGTTGCATGTCTCGTCTCCCGAAGGGATGGCGCATATCGATTCTTTTCTGGAGACGCTTCTGCAATATCTGGAACGCCATCATCGGGGACGGCCCAATGAATATTTGGAGAATTATGTCCGCCGGCTTTTGGCATGGCTCGTTCAGTATAGCCATCAGCCGGATTTGAAACGCCGGGTCCACGAGAAACTTCATCCGAAAACCGGGCAGAAAACCGTCCGTACCTTGACGGCCAAGGCCATAGAAGTCATCCGGTCGAATGTTGCCGGAGAAGCGACAGGCCGGTATTGGACACGGGAACTCGGCGATTATTTGCGCGAGGCGATGACGCAGCCGCAGCCGCCGGCAGCGACACCCGAGCCTGTGCAGGCAAATCCGGTGATTCTCTTTGATATCGAGGGCATTATTTCCGGTGCCGACGTCGCGCCTACCGGTCAGGTCCCATCCGGGTCCGAAGAAGGGGCACGTGATCAAACCTTTGACCGGGATCGAGGTTCCGAGGCCGACAATGTTTTTGATCTCGTCAAAGACTTTTTGGCGCGCGGTTGGAGCGTTGTCCTTGTGGATCGCTTTCGCGAGGCACGGGATCGTGCCGCCATCCATGATTATGAGGTTACAAGACCTGCGATCCGAATCCGTGATTTGGATGAGAGCCTGACCCAACTGGCATTGAATGCCCCCGTTCTGATTCCGTCCCGCGATATCGCACGGGGCAAACCGCAAACCCGGTTGCACGGCGTTTTGGTACCGATTCAAAGCAAACCCATTGTCGTTTTCGGCCGCGGCATGGAATTATGGCATCTCAAGCAACAGCTCAGAACTCCAGTATGCGGTCAAATTTCTGCCGAGGATTTCCCGGAGGTTCGGGAAGGCAACTTTGACCGGCTTGCCGCCGCCATCGAACAATTATCTCGTTCCGAGGCACGGCAAATCGATTTCGGGCGTTTGCCGTTTCTGGAAGGGATCGATCTTGCGCACTATCCGCATTTGAGGGAGAACATCCGCCGCCGCGATTTGGAACACGTGATCGAAGATATGATCGGGATATTTGCCTCCGGGCAATTGCCGGTTTCCGCGCTCCTGAGTTTTATCGACTTCTTGGAAATCCATGCCACCGACATGCCGGACCGGGTTTTCCGGCACGTGCGCAATTTTTTGAAAGATAGGCTTGCGCGGGACCGGAATTCCGCCGTCGGTGCAGCAGCGAAAAAAACACTGCGCAAGATCACCTACGCAAGACCCGGCAAGACCACGGCAGACCATTTCAAGCCCGGATTTTGGGGCGTCAAAACGATGGCGGCCTTTTCGCTTATGCAAAACGCGATGGCCTTTCTGAGCTATCCCGCACAGCTTGTCGAACAACTATTTTTCCGGAACGGCAGGCCTTTGACTTTCGAAGAACATTTGATCTGGTGTCTGATTTCGCTCGCGGCCTTGGTCTATTCCGTTTTCTGGTTGAGACAGCTCAAGCAGATCCATGCCATTTATGATGTCCAAGTCGCAAAGGCCCAAGCATTTCATGCCGAATTCGGCAATGTTCCGGTGGACCGGATTGATTGGGCCGCTTTCGGTGATTGGGCCCACCTTGATACACCGCAAGAGCGTCAAATCAAGCGGGACAAAGTGAGTTTGATCAAAAAAATCGCATTTGAAGAATCATGGATGGGCCGGTTGCTGCGTTCTTACTCGGCGTTTTTGGTTTTGCTTATCGGCTACCAGTATTTTTCGGGAGCTGCCCCGGAACTTAAACCGGTCCTGATGGTTTTGTGGACAGCGGTGTTTGGGGCGGTGATGTCCCTGGAGCATTTCGGATTTAAGCGAAGGCAGGCGATTGCGCTCAAAGCAGCGTCCAACAATGCGGAAGAGGAGTTGCGGCAAATTGCCGCCGAGCGTCAGACCCTGACGCGCACATTGCGCTCCTTCGAAGCGACACGGTTGATTTCTTGGGGGGCGATGCTCGGCGTGGCAGCTTACTTGGTCAGCGGGGCTTTCGGTCATGCGGCGTTTACCGTTACCTCGGTAAAGTTGGCCGTTTATTTTATCCTGGAAGTCATTCAAAATTATATTTTGATCTTGAGCTCTTCCGAAGGCGGACTTCTTGGCAGTTATTTTCTCCTGATTTATTTTCCGACATGGTTTGCGGCCAAAGCGTGGCGGCTCGCTTCGGTTTGGCTTGATTACGATGAAATCCCGGCATTTGTCCGCTTCGAGTTGCCGCCGCTTAAAAAGTTTACCCGCGGCGTGATCGGCAAGGAAATCGATAGAACGCGCCGCAAATTACGAGGGCTGGAACAGCGGGAGGCGAGGATCAAGAAGCAAATGGCCGAGGGACGACGTTCGTCCATGATCTTTCGTTCTGAGATGCGGACGAAAAAGACAGCGACGATCCAACAAATCGATATGGATTCCTTAAGCGACGGGCAAAACCGAAACATCCTCCGGTCCATCATTGCCGTCAACAAACATTCCGGCTGGGATTTCAGCCGGCTGAACGCGGATCTTGAAGGTGAAATTGAAGCGGGCAACGCCGGCGGGACCGTTTTTAAAGCCGTCAATGCAAGAAATCGGCCGGTAGGATTTTTATGGCTTAATCCCGTAAGCAGTACGGAAGGCGCGGAATTGTATTTGATTACCATGCGCAAGTCTTGGCACGGGACGGGAGTTGCCGATCAGCTTGCGGATGCGGCTTTGGTTTATTTGAATCAGGCGTATGTTACAAAAATTGGTCTGGCCATCGAAACAAACAACCGGCCGTCCTACCGCTTTTTTGACAAACTGATTGTGCGGCACGGTCTTCGAATCCGGGGTATGAACATCGAAACCACGGAAGGGAAAATCCGGTCAGAGGGACAGGCCACGTTGGAAGAATTTGTCCGTTTTGCCGAACGGCAATGGGCGGAGGTCGGCCATACGGAACCGTTGAACGGGCATATCAATCTTGAACTGACCCTTGCGCTTGCGCGGTCCGAAATAAGGGGGAAACAGGAAATTGAGATTCAGCAAGCGGATTTGGGAACCTTGAGTCGCGCGCAAAGAAACGAACGGATCCACGAGATTATCGATGTCAATCGTGATTCCGGCTGGGATTTTAGCCAGTTGAACGATGATCTCGAGACGGAAATGAAATACGACACACACCAAGGGACGCTCTTTCGCGCAGCCGCTCGTCTGAAAGGCGGTCCAGAAAACGCCGTCGGTTTTGCGTGGGTGCAAACGTATCCTGAGAAACGGGAAGCAGAGTTTTATTTGATCAGCGTGCGCAAAGCCTGGCACGGGACCGGGGTTTCGGAACAGCTCGCAGATGCTGTGATGGACTATTTCCGCCGGTTGAGGATCCGGAAATTCAGGATTGCGATTGATACCCGGAATCAACTTTCCCTTCGCTTTTTCGACCATCTGATAGTGCAGCACGGTCTTCAAATCGATTTTTTGGAAATTCATACGGAACGTCAATTTGTCATACCGGTTTCCATGACGTCTACATCGCTTCAGGATTTTGTGTCGGACACCCGCCAGCGGTTTGCCGACAAAGGCCGTACGGATGATTTTGAAGGTGTTTTACATGCCGACCTCGCCTTTGCCCGCTCCGAGACGCGCGAAAGTCCGATCGAAGCGCGTGTGGCGGAAGCCATGCAGAAAATTAACGAGAGGGCTGCCGGAGCGACATCGGGTGACATTCATGCGATTGACGAACAATTTCAGGACAAAACCCTTTCGCCGCCGCCGGTGATTCAGGACGGCAGCGCGGTTTGGGCGGTGGGCAATCAGATTTTTGTCGGCCGCGACGTCGAACTGGATGCCGACCGTCTGGCAGATTATTTCATGAGGCTCAAGAAAATCATGATCCTTTTGCAGTCCCAAATCCATATCGTGGGCGATTTGCTCCCGACTCCCCAAAAGGGGCCGACCATCGCCGCTCTTGCGGAACTTTGCCGGCTTCCGATCGCCGTTGCCGAAGGACGAGAAATTCGCGCCAACAAAGAACGGATTACGCTTGGGATCGACGTGATTGTTTTGGATCAGCCGCAGAATGATAGAAATCTTGTGATGGCTTTATTCCGCGGCAGGATGGTGCTGGCAGAGCAGCAACGCAAAACAGTCGAACGGAAACAAACAATACTCGCATCCCTCGAGGCCGTCGATCAAACAGGCAATCAGCGCCGTCAAAAAAGGATTAAGCCGGCGCTTTCTTTAGACGGGCAATCTCTGTTTCTTGTCCGGCTTGGTGATATTGCGAATGCACTGGCTGCGATGCCCGAAAATCCCGAGCGGCAACATTTGTTTTCCATGATTTCCATGCTGGAGGAGATCGCCGCCGATGCCGCGGGTTTTGAGGCCGCCAGTCCGGTCGATTTCAGTTCTTATCTTGCGCGCCGGTACGCGGCAGCATTGCGGCAAGATCGTCTGCGTCCCAGCGTGGCGGAAGAGTTGATCAAGCTCCACACCGCGCCTTCTTCTGGTGAGACGATTCAAAAAATGGGTTATGCGGCTTTCCAGGCGACGCGATTGGCTCAAAATCTTTTGACTTTGCGTAACCCGCTTTTGCGCGTATCGGAATTTATATCAGAGCTCAGAGACTATGCGGTTTCGGTTTCTCTCGAAGGTGATCCTTCTCTGATACGTCCGAGCGTCGATTGGTTAGCCGAAATCGTTTTGCAGGCAACGTCCGCACACGGGGGTGCCCAAGCGCCGCCGGAATGGGGACGAATCGAAACATTTTTAGCGGGCGCTTACGGCATTCCGCATGCTTTTCCGGCCGGCGTGCTGATGCAAGTCGAAGAAACCTACGCGGTAGCGGATGCGGTTTTGAAGGAGCGGCAAAATAAACAAATATTAGCCCGGGCTTTTGCTTTGAGTCTGCTGCTTCGCGCCGGGGAACCGGCCGGCGAAGGACAGTCATCCTCCCTGTTGCATGCCTCGAACGTTGTGACGTCGATGATCGAATTATTCAAAGCCGCGAAGAAAATTCCTTCCGAAGAAACCCAGGCGAGACTTCTCGGCGCCGCATGGCTTGACGGGATTACCCAATCCGGGACCGCCGGGGCATGGGGCCGGATTCAAATGCGTAGCGAAGTGCGAATCAGCCCCGAGGCTACCGCGGCCAGGGTCGCGGAATTGGTCCGGCATCAAGTCGGTCAAGAAGTGATCGCGTTGGTCAGTCATCGTCCAGATGCCGGCACGACATCGGCGGCCGTCTTTGACATGGCGCAGAAACGCACCTCGGCGCGCGAGATCTTGGAAGTGAAATTGTCCGCAGCCCTGGAGCTGATGCTTAAAAATATCGAACGTTTGAATTTACGCGCACGCGCAGCGGCAAACACGGCGGAACAGCCGGAATCGCCCGAGGCGGACACGTTGTTTGATGCCTATAACCTTTTGAACAGTACGTTGCCGGATTTTCCGCCGGTGCGCGTTGATATCCCGTCGCCTGCGGCCAGAGTCGGCAAGGTTACCGAGCAGGTTCCGTTTGCCATGTTGCCCAAGGCGGAACCGGCTGCGCCGGAAAGAAAAATCTTCATGCTAGTCGATCCCGCAACGTCGGTTGACGTGTTCGCCTGCCATCTCTTAAGAATCGCGTTGCATGTCCAAAATCAACATAAGCCCGAAGGTGAGAGACAGGATCCCCCGGCATTGAATCAGGCGGTTGAAAGAGTCCTGAACGCAACGCATCACATGAAATTGGCCGGCGAAGAACTGACCCCGGACGAGCGCGATGCGGAGAGCTTTGATGTGCTGATGGATGGCGTGTCGATGACGGCCTTTACCCAAAACCAGAAATTGTTTTCCCTGGGCATCGAACTTGTGACGGATCCCGGCAGCGGCAGGATGACCGAAATTATTTTTAATTTTCCGCAACCGGCGCAACGCGCCCAGATGCTGATGCTCTTGCGCGATCCCGTTTTTGAACGCGAGCTCCGGGCAGTCCTGGCCGATGAAATGCCGGATCAAACGGCCATTGACGAATCGGTGCGCGAGCAGCTTTTCAGGAGACAAGGCCATCCCGCGCCGTCTCTCGGTGAAGTCAGCGAGGTCCGTGCCCGGTTGGCGAGCGGACAGACGGTGGCCGACAAACCCGAAGCGGTACGATTGATCGAAGAGTCACGGCGGCGGCAGCAAGCCCTGGAGGAATTAAAACCGGCCGTGATCGAATCCATGAAAGCAGCGCGGGATTTCTTCGTGGCAAAGCTGGAGCAAGCGGTGCCGAATGAGCGGGGAGAAATCCAAGCGCGGGTACCGCGCACGACTGTCCGCGACGGCATTGCCGCAGGGCGCTTAGCGGGTGTCACCGGTTTCGAAAGCAACATCCGCGGGATTTTGGGAAGCGATGTTTACAGCCGTCCCGAGCTCAATGATCCGGTCGAGATTTTATTGCGCCTGTTCGAACGCGAGGCCAAGCGTTCGGATGTCTTGAGCCTCGGTCCGATTTTCAAAAGGCTCGTCAATAATTTGAGAAGTTATTTTGACCGGCCGCTGAGCCGGTGGCAATTTTTCGCCCGGGAACTCAACCGCGAACTCGAAAACGAGCGCGTCACGAAAAAGAACGACCTGACCCAGCTGACCGAATTCATGAGCCGTATGGTGATGGCCTATACTATCGCCATTGCAATCCGCAAAGGTGTTGCGCTGGAGAGATTGGGGGCGGATCCTTCGACGGTGCGCGAGGCTTTGGATGCGCTGGCGGATGATTTGGAGATCTATTTCAATGCCGGCGGCCAACTCGGCCGGCGCGGCGACGATGCCTTTAGACCTGTTTTAGTGGCGGCCATCCGCGCGATCGATCTTTCGCGCTTTCCGCCCTATCTCAGACAGTCCGTGATCACCCAACATTTACCGAACCGGATTGAACATCTCAGTATCTCAAGGCAAGCGGCGCAGCGCGTCCAGACACAGATGAAATCTCAGCCTGTGGATGCTGGGCTCTCGGCAGCCCTGGCGCAAACCGCAGACCAGGGAAAGCGGTTGGTTCTCGGCGGCAAGAGAGGTGAGCCCGCAAAATTGCTGGGTGATAGCACTCCGCGCCAGAAAAAACCGGTAGCGTTACTCGAAGGACCGGGCCAGGCAGGCGCTGAAGGACCGGATGCCCCGGCACAAGTTGAACAACAGGCCATTGACGTGAAAAAATTCAGCCCGCATCTGCCGGGAAGTACGCAGGGCGGAAATTATTGGACGGTCGAAAAAGATTTGATTACCGAGGCGGTCAAGGCCTTGACGGGAGCGGCTGCGGCGCCGGGACCGGTCGCGGCCACCGAAGCACAGCAGCAAACCGGTTCCCAGCCGAGCGTCCTGGACCGATTTGCCGAACGGTATCCCGCCGCTTGGGGGCAAAACATGGACCAGGCCGTTCTGGGGATGCATACACCGACTTTCCGCGACGATGATTTGAGCCTGGACGAGTTGTCCGAATGGCTGATTTTCATGCTAACACTTTATTATTCGCGCGGCGGAAAAAGCGGATTCGGTTTCGCGCGTTACGGACTCGTTCAACAGGCGTTTGCCACTTTCCGCAAAGACACTCAAATCATTACCGACCAGGAACTCGCGGCGCTGCTCACGCAAATCAATGCCGGCCGTGAAGGAGAGGATCAATTAAAGGAAGAAGATGCGCTTGCCATTCTCTTCTTGTTCTGCATGCTTTACGGCCGCATCCGGTACCTGGAATTGCAGCAAAACCGGGAACAGGCGGATGCTCTCCGGCGGGCGCTGGCCGAAAAATTGCCCGAACTCGGTGTCAGCGTGCCGATTTTTGCGGTGGTGCAGCTTTATTTGCAAAATTACGAAGCCGGAGGAAGTGCCGGTGCCGAAAGTGTGGCGCTGGATCAGGAAGCGCGTGAAGAAAAACGCGCGGGTGAAGCGGTGGAGGAATTCCGTCAAAATCTGCGCCAGGCCCAAACCGTCAGCGGACCCTTGGCCACGGAGGGGCCGGAAGGATTTTTGACGAGGATACGCGCGTGTCGTGCAGCGCTGAGCCTGATCTTTCATTACGGCACCAGCGAGATGCCGCGGGACATGCTGCGGATGCTGTTTCTCGGGATCCCGGAACCGGATCCGCAGGACACAAAGTCGGTCGATGATGCCTATCGCAGCGTTGCCCAAATGGTTCGTACCGTGGTGACGACTCAAACCAGGGAAGAAGCTCCTCCCGAGACGCCTTTTTATGAGGAAGTGTTTAAATTTGCCACGGAGGCGCGCAATTATTTGATCAGCTCGGATTTGGCGCGGCATCCGGAAATGCGCACAGCGCTTACGGGAATGCTGCCGCGTTTATTTGAGGCGCTTGATCGGTTGGATACCCTGCGCGAAACTCAGCGACGCGAAGAAGATATCAGACCGCAGCGGGAATTGGCGGAGAAACTCACGCAAGTTCACGAGACGTTGACGGCGGGGCCGGCCGGCGGCGGTGCGGCGATGACGGAAGAACAACTGGCGCGATTTTTCGCGGAATCGCCTTTGCTGAGGGCCGTGGAGTCCAGGCTTGGGCGCATGGAAGCCGCATTGACGGAAATTGCGAGACTTTTACGAGGACAGGGTCCGCGCGAAAATTTGCCCCCGCCCGGGGATCAACCCGCGGAATTACCTCCGCCGCCGGCACAGCCGGTTGAAGGGTCCGTTCCGGCGCCGCGATCCGATACCGGCAATACCATCGCGGGGGGGACGCTCGAAACCGTCGCGGGACAAAGCTCTTTGCACGGAGGCGCGCAATTTTTCCTGACCGGATCCGAACAACCGGGGCTGGCCATTGTCACAACGGCCTGCGTCGGGGATTTGGTGCGTTTGGACATGGCGTTGGGTGCGCTTTATCTTCCTATTGTTATGCATGACCGCGAGCCGGGACTCGGCCAGGAAATCTTCCGTATCTCGGGGACGACCATCCGCTATCAACGAGGCGACGAACCGATGCGGGAATTACGTCCCGTCGAAGACGCCGAGCTTTTGGCCATTCCGGAAGTCGACCGTTTTATGAATCTTTTCATGACCGGCCAGACAACACGTGTCCGTCATATCCGGTTGGATCATCCGGATCTGGAGGCCGCTCTTCATGAAATCGTTGTGTTTCCGGACGGTCAGATGTACGCAGCCGTGACGCAACCGGGCGGCCCGGCCGAGGGTCTTCATATTTTTCCGGAGGGTTTGCCGCCGGATTTGGCCATGATCGCGCGTCAACTTCCGTGGACCGCTTCGGCGACTCCGGTACCCACGCCGACCCGTTCCGAAACCAGAATTGACCGCGCGGAAATCGAGCGGCAGGCACGCGAGTATGTGGAGCAAACCCAGGCTTCATCGGGGATCAGCAAGCTTAGGTTTGGCGATTTTTTGGCGGATGAAAATCGCCTCAACAATTTTCTTAATCATGGATGGGCCCGGCAGTTTCAGTTCCGCTTTGTTTTCGAAAATGATCAAATCAGCAATTACCGGCTTTTCCGGTTCGTGCAAGGCGACCGGGAACGGTTGATCCGGCTCATGACCGAAAGCGCCGTTTTGGGTCTCGAGGTAGATCAGACGGTCGCAAACTTGCGGCAGAGGCTGCGGGAGCGGTTCGGCATCGACCGGCGCGTCGCACGCATCACCTTTTGTTTTAATCCTCCGGGTGAACAAATCGCTTCGCCGATTCATGCCATCGAATCGAGAACGCTCATTCGCGGCATGTCCACTTTCAGAACGGCCGCACATCAGGACGCCGAGTCGCGCGAAAGAATTTTGCTCGGGGATGCGCAGATTTCGAGTTTTGAATTCTTACCCGGATTTCAAGGAACACCGATGGTTGAAAACCTGGTCAATCCGGACGGTTTGTCGAATACGCTATCGGTTAACCTTGCCATTCCCGTCATGGAGCCGCAATGCCTCGGTCATCAGATGGAAAGCTTGGAAGCCGTCGTTGCTCATGAATTGGGTCATGCCTTATTCGATTCCTTGGCGGCAGTGATGCCGATGGGCGCTATGTCTTACGGTTATTTGGTTCATGCCCTGCAGCGCGGGGATTTGTCGAATGCTTACTTCGATCAACTCGGTTTTGATTTCCGGCCGTTCGGATTTGATAGCCACAATGAAGGCAGTGTTGCCTGGATAACCGGTGGTTTACGGGAGGCTCATGGCTGGTGGGTGAGCGATCAATTGACGAGCTCACCGGGGGCCGTGCGAAATCCGGTTCTCGAATCGGCATTGGATGAATTGGCGGGTATTTATCTGGCCATCCGGGATTATCTTACCGGTACCGGCGAATTCAGCGGCAATGACGATATCTTCGGCGCGCGAACGCGCCGCCGCGGCAATGCCGAAGACCGCGAGTTATTGGTCCGGCGGGCAGCCGTGATCGAAAGTCTTACCCGGGCCCTTGGCCTTGAGCGCACTCCGAGAATGCAGGAATTACACGAATTTGCCGGCAGTTATGCGGGCTATGGGGATTTGTACAAACGGCTTACCGGCGAAACACCGTTGCCGAAGCGTTATACCGATCGCTCTGCGCGGGCGCTCCCGGCCGATCTCACGGGTTTTGTCCGCAGTCTCCGGTGGAATCGGTCCGAATCGCGACAGGGATCGCGAGTCGCGGTGACTGCGAGCGCGCGTGAAGAACTTACCAAGGTTCGTGTCAGAAAAGGGCGGGCCACAGAGCGGCAAAAGAAGACAAGACGTCCGGCGGATGCCGTAAGTCAGGTCGGGGTTGCCGATACGTTTCCCGCGATCATGCAAGTTGTGCGGGACCACGTGAGCGGAGAAGGCCGTGAAATGAATACGGTGAGCTTGATTACTCAAACAGGTGTGCGTGTGAATTTCGGGACGCCGGTATTTCACGGGAATGCCTATTCTTTATTGGCAGCGATTGAAAGAAGAGTGCGGGCGGATGTTAAAACCCCCTACATATGGGAAATCCGCGGGGACGTCCTCTTGATTCTTTCTTCAAACGGTGATTGGTGGCAGAAACTGCCTGACTACTTGTCATTTCATCGTTTGCCCGATGAAACCCCGGCCGCGACTTTGACAAGAGCGCATCAAATGGAAAAAATTTTGGGCCTGCTCGATGAGCATTATCAATCTCATCACGGAGATTTGGAACGTTTGATGAAAGATTTCGGCTTCGAGGACGAAACCGAATTTCGAGCATTCCTTACAAATATAGGCTTCGATCCTTTCCTGGGTTATGCCTTCGAACCGTTGCCGGAAGACGTGATGCAGGCACTTCCCGGAATGGCGACGGTCGGGCAAAGGGTTTTCGCGGTGATGGCGGCGCGGGGCATTTCGCGCCAAACCGATCTGATTCGCGAAATCGAACGAGTAACGGGCGTGCGCCTTGCTCGTTCGAGTTTAGCGACGTTTATGTACCGGGAGCGGCTCCCGAGCAAACAAGCCATCAAACATCTTCTTTTGATGGCCAGGGCCATGAAGGTCGATCCGCTCCTGCTGCTGATCGGGAAAAATTTGGGGCCGGGGGCTTTGGACGAATATTCCGTGATGTATCGTATCCGGTTGTTGCGGGTGCGCCGCGGTTGGTGGCAGGAGGAATTGGGAAATGCCCTGGAAGAAGAAGCTGCCCGGGCCGGTATCCCCATGTTTAGCGGGAAAGATCCCGACTCCAAGCGTTCGGCGGTTAAGGAATGGGAAAAACACTCGATCTCCGATCCGAGTTACTGGCCGGTCTTTGTCCGCACGTTAGGTTGCGATGATCTCTTTGTTCCGCTGCCCGCGCAACAAGCGGCACGGGAAATGCTGGCGACCGCAGCGGCAGGTGACATATCCTTTGTGACGCACGCGACGGCGATGGTGAGTGCCTTGCGGACGGTTTTCGGTGAGCATCCCACCCTGGATTACCGGTATTTGATCAGCTGGGGACGGAAGCAATTGAAAGCGGCCAGCGAAACTTATCGTGATTGGCTGCGGCCGCATCGACCTGGCGCGAAATTTACGGCGCCGGAATTCCGGCAAATGAATCAACTCGTCTCGGATCTTCGCGCGACGTTCGCCCGTTCTGAGACGCGACATGGTGATCGAAGAAAGAAGCAAGCCGCGCCGACATTTGGACATGACTTGTTGCGTAAGGCCAAGGAGCGGCAAGCAGTCCAGCGCGGAAATATCAACGAAATCGTAACTCAAGCCGTTTTGACCTCGTCGGACACACCGGTTGAAATGGCTGCAAAGTTAAACGAAACCGTTCGAAGATTAAATATTGCCGGAATCATGCTGATCGAGTTTTGGGCGCTTCCGGGCGGGGTACTTGAAATTCATTTTAGCAAACCGGACGGAACATTGCGGGGCAGTCTTGCGATTCAAAAACCCGATGCGGAAAAAGTTCAGCGCCGGGTGATCAAAATTCATCGTTATCTCAGTGATCCCAATAATAATACATGGCCGGCCTTGATGACCCCGGAGCGAAGCGCCCTAGGCGGATTGAATTTCCCGAAAACGGAAGTTTACGATCCTGCGGTCCGGACGCCATTCCCAGCCCAACTTGGCATATACGTGGGCCGCGACAAGCTCGTCTTGACCCAGGCATTTCAATACGTCTACGCGGGGCTGCGCGAAGTTTTGGCGGTACCGGGGATGACGGATCAAATCATTCGGGGATTACAAATTACTTTTACGAAACCGGATTATTTCCGCCAAAACAGCGGTACGCTTCATTGGCAAGGAGCTCATCCCGGAATGCAAACCCGGTTGTTGACGAATCAACAAGCGCGCGGGGATGCCTTTATCATGATTCAAATTGTGGATACGCTGATCGCTGTTTTGGCAGGGTCTGAACAGCAGGCCGTGGCCGAACTACGAGAATGGGTTGAAGAGAATTACCAGGAATTTTTGTTCGGGGTCATGGATTTTATGAGCCGTTCTTCGATGCTGATTCCCGAATCCGTTTTGGAAAACGCCGACGTGTTGGAACGCCAGGTTCGCCATGAGCGCTTGCATGATGTGCTTCACGGTTTGCTGGGACCGGCGATCTCAAGGATAGAAGCTTCCTTAAATGCCGGGGAACGAGCGCGCCTGCAGCGGGATGTGGCGCCGATGTATGAAGAAGCGGGTGATCAAGCTCAGCAAACGGAGCAAATATTGACGGAAGGCTTGGAAGCTTTGGAACAGCATTTGGCTGCGACCGGACAATCTCAGTTGCTTTCGGATGTTTTCGGTTTTGAATACCGGCAGACGATTCATGACGGCAGATTTTATGAAGAATGGGCCGTGACAATCAAACGCCCGAGCGAATTTACCCGGGATCCTTCCAAACGTGAAGCGTTTACACTCCTGGAACGCATCTATCGGCAATTGGTGACAACCGATCCGAAAGTTGCGAAGGCAGATCAATTGATGAATGCCCTCTTGCCCCTCAGCGATGCGCTTGCCGATACGGATATCGCCGAGCTTCAAGCTTTCGAACAAACTGTTCGCTCCGAGATGCGGACGGAACAGACGGCTGTTCTTGAACAACCCGCAGCCGCCGCGAAGGCGCCGAAAAAATTCATGGTCATCGATACGTGGCGAACATGCCGCGAGGCCTTCTCGAAGCGGCTGTTTTTCACGGTCGGCGAATATTTAGAACGAGTTCAAGGGCCCTCCGTGACGCGAGCTTCCGCCGACGAGCATTTCAAACAGCTGGCCGCGATGGGGGTGATTCGGAGGGAGAGAAATACGGCCAAGTTCGGGAGGCCTTACGAAATGACATTTGCCGATATCCCCGAAGAGAGATTACCCGAGATCGAGTTCGTGATCTCGGAATACAGCCAGGCCTTTGATCTTGCTTTTGTCCGCGATCAAATCAACCGGATTCTCCAGGGCAGACGCCTTTTTACTTTGCCGGATCCTTCCCGTTTGCCGGATTTGAATGTCCTCGAAGACGCGCTGATTATTGAAGATGTTGACATCCGGTATCCGCATCTGCTCATCGTGTTTCGCTTGTTGAATCAATATTTCGGAACGACCTGGGTCCGGGCCACTTCATTTGCGCGGTTGATCGAAGGGTTGGCCGATACGGAAATCGACCGAATGCGGCGGTTCCGGGAACTCGTGGCGAGACTGGACGATTTGAGACTTGTCGAAACACAGGCCGACGGGACGCGGGGAATCTGGCTGCGTGTCCGTGATTTTACGGCGGCCCAGTTGAAGGCTATCGATGCGGCCTTGCTGGAAGAAAGCAAAACCACCGAACGGAACCGGTTGAGATATCAAATTGAACAAATTCGCAAAGGCACGGCGGCGGAACAAAACGGGCAGGCCCGGAAAAACGGCCGGGCAACACCGGCAAGTCTTCCCGTCAGGAACCGGAGTCTTAAATTCAGCTTACAGGGTTTCATTCGGGCCGTCGAAGCGGACGAGGCCGTTCATTATGCAAACCGGAACGGCATTCGCGTCGGGCAGGCCACGCGGTCGGGAGTCATGCGGAGATTGGAAATCAGCGATCCTTCCTTCCGGCGTTTCGGGGAAAAAGTTGATTTGAGACGGTTTATTTTCGGTCTTAAGCTTCCCATCAGCTTTGATCCCGACGCGGAAAATACACCGGAGGCGGTGGAAGGTTTTGTCCAAACCATCGACGAGGCCGTGAACCGTTTGCGCTCGGGCGGTGATTCGCTGCCGGGAATCGGAGCGGTGCCGCGTATGCCGATTTCATTAGTCGATTTGGCGGACGAGCTTTACATGCATCCTCAGTCTTTGCGCAGGGCCGCGAAGAAAGAACCCGCGGTCCGGAAGGCGCTTCTGGACCGGAATATTTTCGAATGGCGCGAAGCCAAGCAGGAAAACGCGAGGCGGGAAGCCACGCGCGCTTGGCTTCAAGAAGATTTGGGGATTCAAGACCCGAGTCCCGAAACCGTCGATTTCGCCATGGGGAAACGGGTGCGGCAGACGAAAGTCCGGCCGGAGGACAAAGTTAAAATTACGGCAGTCCAATTGCAGTGGCGCCAGGGCCTTCCGAAGCGCCGCGCCATGCAGCGGCGGCAGTATATCGATGAACTTCAGCAGCAGGCCTTCGAGCGTTTCAAAGCGGCCGTTGCGTCGGGCCGTGCGGGGCAAATTCAGGGCGCGCGAATTCATCTTGAAGAAATGATTCCCGGACATCCTGCTCTTTTGAGTACAGCGGCTGAACGCCGCCAAGGTAAGCAATCGCTTGCTTTCTTACTGAATTCTCAAATCGAGAGGATTATTCGCGATGCCAACGAATCTCTGTATAGTTATATGATGAGTGGATGGGAACCCTTTATTGAGGAGGCCCAGCGGGCCGTTGGTTTTTTAGCCGGCCGGATGCGCCTCCTGGAACCTGCCGCCCGGCAGAGAATTGTGCAAACATTTGTCAGTTCTTTTCGGACGGCTTGTTCTATGCAGCGGCTAAATTACGGGACCAACGGTGAGCGGTGGCAGTTGATGCAAGAGCTCGAATTGCGTTTGCTGGAATTAGCGCCAGGGGCCTTTCGTTTGGAAAAAATTCAGACAGCTCGCAAGGACGTCCGCCGGCATGCCAAAAACCGGTCGGAAGCACGTAAGTCCAAAAAGCAGACCTCGCGCCAAATCAAACGCAGGCTCGCGAAAGTGAAACAACCCCGGACGCCGCAAAATCCGCGGGAAGAGTGGGCACGGCTCGCAAGATTAGAGACCAAAATCAGACAGATGATTCCTCCCACTCAAATCGAGTGGCCGCCGGATCAACGGATTGAAACAACCAACAGGCTTCATGCGCTACTCTCAGGTATCTCTAACGAAATCATCCGCGATCTAATCGAAGGGCTTCGCAGTATCGGATCGATGGATGTCAGCCGGAAAAATCAGGAGCTGGTCTTCATGGCACGGCGTCAATTTCTGAGCGAGATCGAGACGCGTAAACGGCAGCTGCGTCGGGTGATCGCGGCCGCCAAGGACGTGACGGTGCAAATTCCCGAGAAAGAAAGCGGAGCGGAAGGGGAAACCGGGGCCGCGGTTCAGGAAGCGGCCCGCACGGTCGAAGAGACCGTCGATGAAATCATGCAGCGTATTAGCTGGCTGACGATGCTGGTCCAGATCCGCGCCAAGGAGATTGAGGATCCGGAAAATCCGGGTAAACGGCTGGATCCCCGCGATCTGGAAAAAAGAAACCGCATCCGCATTCACCGGTTGATCGATAATCTTGCCATGCCGCGCGAAGTCTATCGTTTGAAACTTTCGCGCGACGAAAACGCGCTGGTGAAACAACTGGTCGTGGTCGCTTATTATCCTGACAGTCTTGAGCTTGAAAAAATGGAGGGCGATATCAACGGTCTTGTCAAAAAATACCGGGATTCAACTGATCCCGATAACTATGATGTGACGATTTACTATACCTTCAGCGAAGCTAATTTTGATGCGCTGCGCAAAAAACTCGAAGAGGACGATGTTTCGATAAGCCTCATCATTGTCACGCCGGCGCTCTTGGGTGGGATGGATGTCCTGAAAAAATTCGAGCTTACAACTCAATACGAAGATCGTCTCGAAACAAGGGGATTGCGCCAGCTCAAAGGACCGTTCATTTTTTCAAAAGCAACCCGCCCCCGGGATGAAGGAGCCATCGAAGAGCCGCAACTGCCCGCGACGGAGTCAACGAATCAAGCTGAGGAACGGTCCGAAACGAGACGGACGGAAAATCCAAAAAACATAGTCGTATTGCCTACCCCGGCGCGATCGGAAATGAGAAGCGGCCGCACGGAACAAAGCAGACTGGTTCAACCGGTTGAAGGGGATGCCATTATCCTGAGTCGGTATAAACCCGAACAGATCAGGCAAATTCAGGTCATTCTCAACAAAATGGCTGAGCGGGTGCTGGTTGACGTTAAGCCTGCCGAAGACCGTCCCGCCCAATTTGTAAAGATGTTCCGCAGACAATTTCAAAAACCCTATTTCCGCATGGCCCGTGAAGTGCTGATTTTTATCTATAAAAATGTCAGTCAAAATGGGGATCCCGTGATCGCGCTACTGAGTCAATCGGCGCGCAAACTGGAATCCGAAAGTTTTTTGTTCGACCGCCGTTGTTTTCTCCAAGTCTCTGCCGTCGCGGCAGCTGTGAATCCTTCCTTGGCCGTTCAAGTGGTCGGAGTGCCCGCCGATGCTATTTTGACGCCCGCGCAAATTGCGGATGCCGCCATCGCGCCGCGCGTTTTAGACGAACTGATGCAAAGCTTTGTTTCGGCGCGCTGGGGCAGAAAAAATGCCGTCCGCGGCGGCGAACACAATCCGATGCTGCAAATCGAATCGCATTTGGCCGTAGAATGGGCAAAACAAATTGAGGGTGAATATTACCGATGGATCGAAGCCAATCCGGGCGCTTTGTCTTCGGCCTGGGATGCCGCTCTGACGCATGCCAAGGACAAAGGTTTTTCGAATCGCGAAACTGCGACTGTTTACATTTTGCGTTGGACAAAACATTTTGGTATCACGGACGAAAAAGACAGGAGGTCTTTTGACAGATTTGTGACAGGTTTGGAAGGCGGAGGAATGAGGGTGGACGGTGTTGGGGTGAATATTTCTCATTTGTTGTCCGATGGACAAATCCGCCGCCTCGCCGCAAGCTTGCCCGCCCCGGACCCGGTTTGGGAGAGTTATTTTGAAGGATTGGGGAAAGTGCTAATGCAATATTTATATTCCTGGAGCGACGTGTTGCGTTCGGTCCGGGCCGGTGCTGTGCCGCCATCCACGAGAGAATATCTTCAGCGTTCGAAAAGTCCCGAAATGATTCAGGCCCAGTCGAGAACACCGCAACCGGTCAGACCTCCGAGACCGGCAAAGCCCTCAACACCAGGCGGTTCCGGCCCTTCCATTGAAACGGCCGAGGCCGCACGTGCGCCGACGCGCCTGGTCTTGAGAAGCTTGATCGAAGAACTGCATTCCGTGGAAGATCAAATTGCCGCGCTCGACCGGCCTGAATTTGTGAGATTGCGTGAGATTTGGGACCGTCGCGTTAGCGGGGAAATGGTGCGCGAACCCGTGGATTTTTCGCCGATAGACGACTGGATTTTTGATTATCGCCGGCATGAAGAAAACAGGGCCAAACTCGAAGCAAAACGTGCTGAGTTAATGCAGGCCATCGGTTATTTGCAGCAAATACATTTTGATTGGTATCTGGAAGCGCAAGTCGAAGAAGTTAAGACGAAAATGGCCGGCATTGCTGCCGGAGTTCAGAACCGCGCGCAAGAAGAGGTCGAAGAAGTCCAATCTGCATTTGGCCGCATCGGACAAAGACTTCGCCGCATGGTTACCGATTCTGTTCAGACCGCAGCGGCTCCTTTGGCTGAAGTTTTACGCGATATCCAAGCGGAATTGCAGAGCGCTACGGACCAAATCAGTGTCTCGCTCCAAGCCATTACGGAAAGCAGCCGTGATGATAGGGCAGATGTCGACGGCCGTCTTGCCGAACTGAGCGGTCAATTGCGCCGTATGCGAACCGATTTGAACAAATGGCGGTCGGAGAAGAATCAACCTGGAGCGGTTGATCACGAGAGTATCGCGAAATTGCAACAGAGTATTGATCAGACCATGATCGGCATTTCAGGGATTTTAACAAAACCTGCGAACGGTAACGGCCAGAATCCGCCCGCCAAAGCCCCGAGGACGCCTGAAGCGCGTCCGGAGGAGACCGCTGCCCGGTCCGAAGCGCGACGTCCTGCCATAGAAGCGGGACGACCGCTCACCCCACTCCTGTCTCCGCGGGACGACTTCGCGATCGGTCCGTCCGACCTTTCGTCGAAGGTCGGTACGTATCAAATTGTACGGGCCGAGACCCGCAAGATCACGCCGCAAAGAATTGCCATGGCCGAACTTTTGAACACGATGGACCGCAGCGGATGGTTCACTGAGAAGGACAAACAAGCGCTTGGCATGGGTGGTACGAGGCCGATTCACGAGGCCGTTGGTCTGTGGAGTGCTCAGAAATTCGGCGGTGTTAAACGGGTCGTCCGCGGCATTTTGCACCGTGGAATCATGGAAGGAAAGTTGAAACCGATGAATAAAAATCATCCCGAGGATGAGCCGCGACTCTATGAATTAGTCCGGGATCTTGGCATGCAGTTGGAGCGGAAGCAATTAACCGGTCGTGGACTGCCCTTGAGCGAGAAAAAAAGTTTGCAGACGGCCATTCCATTGGCGGTGGAAATGACGGAACGGGGCTATTTCACGCAGGCGGTTTATTCCAAGGATTCCCGCAATCGATTGCATTATGCGCATACCGAGGACGTGCAGCGATTCGCGCAAAAGCTGGTTGATGCCCAAGGGTTTTATGTCCCCATGCTCGGAGTGCTTGTCCACGAATTGGTCTGTAATTGTCTCGAACACGGAGGCGGCGCGGTCGGCGTTCAAATCCAAGACATGAGTCAAGTTTCCGTCGAATTCACGCATGCCGTGAAAATTGCGGCCTGGGACCGCGGCCCCGGCATTGACAACCCGGAGGCCTTGAGGCAGGAAAGCCTTCTGCGGCAGATGCTGCCCGATGAGGATCGCAGGGACGGAGGTATCGGCTTTACCGTGCTGAGCGCTTTGTTCGGGATTGTGATTGTGGAATCAAAAGGCAAGCGCTGGATCAAATATCCGTTCCAACAATTCAAACTGGCCGGAAAAAGCGATGTCAAAAAGGGTACGCGGATCACCGTCCGCATCCCGGTCCGGTCGGAATTGAGAAGCAAAACAGAACCGGATGTACGGGAAAACCCTTACGGTTCCGAGGCCAACATTAACCGCGGTTTTGAAAATCTCAATGACTTGCATGGCGGGCGTATCCGTCCGGCCATACGCCGCCGAATCACGAACGGTGTGGTGCCCAGAATATTACTGCAGGGCATAGGCCGCGGAAAGGCTGCCTACGATTTGTTAAGGGAGTTCGGAGATCAAATCGAACTTTATTGCCTCTCACGGGAAGATTTGTTGCATACGGCAGAATCTTTGAGGGCACAGGCGGGCGAAGGTCTTTCCTTGGCCCAAGCGCAGGAATACATTGCCAAGATCAAACTCCGGCATGCCTTGGGGGAAGCCGAGTCCGATTACGGCGAATTTGAAGCGGCAAAGTTTGACATGATCATTACGGCTCAGAATGTGGCCATGCATATCGAAGACCGTTCGGGATTCCTGCGGCGGATTAAACAGCATCTTGTCCCGGGAGGAGAGGCCTTTACCGATCTGGACCTGTTTGTTATCACCAGCCGATCGCATGAAGAAATCAATCAACCGCGGACGCGCATGTTGTTATTGACACACACAGCATCCGAAGGTCCGTCACCGGCCGTGGTGAATACCGGGACATTTTTTGAGGGATTGCCGGGTCGGGAATACGAAGCATACGGTCCCGGGGGGAACCCTCAAGTGGGGAATACCGCTCTTTTGCATATAACGAACCGTCAGCCGGGGAATGTCGACCTTCCCCTCGAACGCACGGATTATTTCGGCATTTATAGGTATCGTCCATCGACAGAGTCTGCTCGCGATGAGCTGTTCGCTCGACCTGGCGAACGGACAAAAATAATGCCGGCCCGCTCGGAAAACCGGATCGTAACGGTCGATCTCGAATTTCCAGCCGACGCGGTCAGTTGGCGCTGGTTTGATGTTTACCGACGGGAGGCTTATTTGAAAAATCAGACCGGTGACGGAAAGGCGAGGGTTTATTTGGGAACGAGCACCGTGTATGGTAACGGCGAAAAGCCGGAAGCGGAACAATACCGCCTCGCGGGTTACGAGCAGGCGATTGCGGCTCAACTGGAGCTGCGCGGTATTCCGGTCAGAATCGAACGGGTCCGATTCCCCCAAAATGTCCATCCGGAGCATGAAGCCGGTGCCTACGAGTATGATTCTTACCTGGTTGTCCCGGAACGTTTTTACGATGCGGTGAGATTTTTGGCCAATGAAATCGCGGGGGCCGGGCGTTACGACCGAGTCGCTTTGCATTCGCCGCGCCGGGAGATTCTATCCCAAATGATCGAAGACATCACCCAAAGAGAAATCGCCTATCGTTTTGACGACTTTGCGGCGGCGGCAAAAAGAATCAACGAACATGCGGATCTCGAACTCCTGCGCGAAGTTTACCTGGCCAAGCGGGAAACCTTGCGGACTCCGGAAGTTGATGACGGGAACCGTCGGGTGGTAATCGAGAAATATACCCTGCACTTTGATACCTATGAAGAAGAACGCGAGTGGGTCGCAAAAAACCATGTCGGGGTGCGCCGTACCACGGAGGATCCTTTGCTGAGCGATCTTTCGCGTTGGGGAATTTCAGGGGCCTATTTGCAGCATTCCGTGTCGATCGCATTGAATGACGAACCGATCGACGGGGGGCATTATTCGGAGGCGTCGATTACGCAGATTCTGGTTGTCCCGGAATCCTACGGTGATTTGGCCGAACTTTGCGTGCGCGCGGGGCCGGTGATGATGAGACGCATTCTTTTCCGGGAGCATGAAACCATCGAGGATGAAGTGCGGCGAGGCGTGCGGATCTTGGGGCAAGGGGAATACGATGCCGAGATGGGAAATAAGGCCGCCGGTTTTCTGACTTTCGAGGAGTTGGGTTTGCCGTATCCGCCCGGAATAAGGGTCTCCGCCGAATTGGTCAAAAAGATGCTGATGCCGGGGCAATTTGAGCTTTACCGTCCGTTTCTCAGTATGGAGTTGAAACGCGCCGGATTGGACACGACTTATCTCGATCTTATGAGTCCGCATGACGACCGTTATTGGAGTTCCGCATGGGTTATTGTGCGGAGTTGCCCCAAGTCGTCCATGCCCGGCCGTTTGGTCTCGCCCCAGGTCGGACTGCCGCATCTGTTAAAAGGCATGCAAACGGTGGCGGAATCCTGGGACAGTGCGCCTGCGCGCGATTTTCGCCGTAGAAACAGCATGCCGGATGATTATGACTTACCGATAATCATTCAACAGATTGTGCCGACAATGAAACCGCCTTTGGGGCCTTCCCCTCAAGGTCTGTATGCCTTCGGTGTCTTGAAAACGCAGAATCCCGACACGGGTGAAGATGAGATTACCGGAACTTATGCCGAGGATATCCGCGACGGCAGCTACGTTATGCAGGGGGCTATTCCCGGACGTCCGCTCAAAGAATTGGAAACGAAAGCGCCCGTCGTCTATGCAACACTTCTCGAAGCGAAGAAAAAACTTGAGGCCAAGATCGGCTATCCGCAGGAAGTGGAATTTGCCGTTTCCGACGGCAAGATTTACTTTCTGCAAAGACGAAATTTGAATTTTTCGATACCAGGCAAGATCCGCTGGCTTCAGGCACAACTGGCGGCGGGCAAGATCGAAGAGGCGCGCGCAATTCCGGAAATCGAAGCTCTGCAGAAAAAACTCGGTGCGAGAAAAGTTTACAAGATACGCGAGGGAGCAAATCTGACGCCGGTTACCCGGAGCGTTGCCTCCACACCCGGTGCTTTTCAAGGGCATTTAGTCTGGGACATGGCCGAGGCCAGAAAATACATGGATCTCGGGGAGCCGGTTCTCTTTGCCGCACGCGAGCAGAATCGCGAAGAAATCCTCAGCGCGCTTTTTGAATATCCGCAAGCGGCGGTGATTACGATCGGTTATGGCAACGCGTCCTGCCACGAGGCCGATCTGACCCGGCCGGCGGGAATTCCCTCCTTGCTTTGGGTGGAAGGTGTTCGGTTTGATGAGGCCGAGAATGTTTTGGTCCTCGCCAACGGGCAGAAAATAACTCAAGGACAGATGGCCGTCATCGATGGAGGACGGAAAGAGCTTTATCTTACCGGCGAGGAAATCCTCGAGGAAAGCGGTACGGTCACCGATGCCAGTTACGGCATTCAGATTCCGGTATTCGGCCGGGAGTTTATGCGGTCCTATTTGGATGAAGAAGGTTTCCTCAAACCGGAATATCCCATTGCCCGCTTGGA
>JAQTOZ010000190.1 GCA_028713205.1 Candidatus Omnitrophota bacterium | reverse complement strand
GTCGGGGGTTCGACCGGTTGCTGGGACATGCGGCGCACGAGTTTTTGAATACGGATGACTTCCCGCAGCATCGATTCGAATTCCCGCGGTTTCATCCGAATTCGAGACTGTTCCAGCCATCGTTGATAAACTTGCGGTGTCGGATTGCTAATGCCCTGCGCCTCAAGTAATCCCCGTAGCTCTTGACGGACCTCTTCATCGGTTGCGCTGATTTTTAATCGCTTGGCTTCGCGATCGAGAATGATGTTTTGCCAGGTTTGATATTTGACGAAGTTGGGATCGTCCAAAAGCCTGGGATCATTCGAAAAAATTTCGCTCGCGCGCAGGAATTGTTTGTACTCTACATGGGTGACCGGTTTGTCGAAAACTTCTCCGGCATAGCGGTCTTTGCTCGAGAATTGGATGCCTACCGAAAACGCGCCCCACAGGACAAAACAGATGACAACGCACCAGATGAATATTTTGGTGTTCTTGCGTAGAAATTTTAGCATGCGACCGTTTCCTTGCCTCCATCCGTTAGATCTGCGACATCGGTACGACATAATAGTTCAAAAAAACAGATTTGCATAATTATTTATCCGCGGCTTGCCAGAATGAGTGTCGGTGCGCATCGGGGAAGTGGGTTTGCAGAACATTGACAGCCGAAATCGCTTTTAGTATGATACTGCAAATGGAAAAACCCTCGAAAATTAAAATCCTGATTTATCCTAAACCGATGCGGACAATCCTGCGCGTGAGCTCTGTTTTTACAGCTCCATGCGTGAGCATCCACCCTAAAGACGGAGAATAGTTATGGCAGAGTTTATTGGTCATGATCGTAAAGCACGAAGGGCTTACGGGTTTGATGAAATCGCCCTGGTCCCGGGACAAGTTACCCTCAATCCCGATGAAGTCGATATCAGTTTTCGGGTTGGCGAAAAAAAGTTTGCCATTCCTTTTTTAGCGTCGGCCATGGATGGCGTCGTCGATCCTCGTTTTGCGATTGCCATGGGCAAGTTCGGCGGAATTGCCGTCCTGAACCTCGAAGGGATTTATACCCGTTACGATGATTATCAAGCCATTCTCGACAAAATTGCCGAAGCGACGCCGGAAAAAGCGACTGAGCTGGTGCAGAAGATTTATGTGGAACCCGTGAAAGAAAAATTGATTTCCAAGCGGATACAGGAAATCAAGAAAGCCAAAGTCCCTTGCATCGTCAGCGTGATTCCTCAGAAAGCCGAGCGCTATGGCGAAATTGCTCAAGAGGCGGGAGTGGACATATTGGTGGTCCAATCCACCGTGACAACGGCACGCCACATCTCGAAGTCCTATCAAAGCGTCGATTTCAAAAAGTTTTGTAAGAAAACGAAGGCCCCCGTAATCCTCGGGAACTGCGTGACTTATGAGGTGGCTCTTGAATTGATGGATACCGGTTGTGCGGCGCTTCTCGTTGGGATCGGGCCCGGTTCGGCCTGTACGACACGAGGTGTTCTCGGCCTGGGGGTTCCGCAAGTGACGTCGATCGTCGATTGCGCGGCGGCGCGTGAATTTTATTACAAAAAATCCAAACGTTATGTCTCCATTATCGCCGACGGCGGCATGTCGACCGGCGGTGATATTTGTAAAGCGTTCGCGTGTGGTTCGGATGCGGTGATGGTCGGGTCGGCATTCGCCCGGACCACGGAGGCCCCGGGAAAGGGGTTCCATTGGGGGATGGCGACGCCCCACGCAAACCTTCCGCGTGGAACAAGAATCCGTGTCGGTACCACAGGGTCGTTGGAAGAAATTTTGTTCGGGCCCGCGAAGCTTGATGATGGCACCCAGAATCTGGTCGGTGCCTTGCGCACGTGCATGGGGAATGTCGGTGCTTCGGATATCCGGGAGATGCAATTGACCGAAATCGTCATCGCACCGGCGATCCGTACGGAAGGGAAGCTTTTTCAGGCGGCCCAGCGCGTCGGAATGGGAAAATAGGGGATTTGGAAACGCAGATGGTTGAGACAAGCAAGGGCCGGAAAGGCCATCCAACTTTTTTCGACAAACCGCTCCATCAAAGCGTAAAAAAATCCGGTACGGAAACACTGTTGATCCTTGATTTCGGTTCTCAGTACACGCAGCTTATTGCCCGCCGCGTCAGAGAACAGAAAGTTTTTTCGAAAATTCTTCCGTATAATGTCCCCTTTGAAAAAATTGTCGAAGAAAATCCGCGAGGACTCATCCTTTCGGGTTCCCCCGCAAACGTCTATGATTCGAAAGCCCCCGTAGCGGACAAACGCATTTTTAACCTGGGGATTCCTGTCCTCGGCATTTGTTATGGCCTCCAGTTGATTGGGCACCATTTTAAGGCCAAGGTGCATAAATCGCCGAAACGGGAATACGGTTTTGCCGAAGTCCGGATTGATCACCCGACCGATTTTTTTTGGGGGCTGCCCAAAACCATCACCTGTTGGATGAGTCATGGGGATAAACTGGATTCGTTGCCTGAAAATTTCAGGAAATTGGCGCACACCTCCAACGCACCGGTCGCGGCCGTTGCCGATTTGAAACGCCGGATTTACGGAGTGCAATTTCATCCGGAGGTTGTGCATACTCCGCTGGGGCACCGAATTTTTAGAAATTTTCTTTTCCGGATCTGCGGGTTCAGGGGGGATTGGACGCCACGGTCCTTTATACGGGAATCCATCGAAAAAATCCGTAATCAAGTCGGGGCCTCCAAAGTCGTGCTGGGCCTTTCAGGAGGCGTCGATTCATCCGTGGCGGCTGTTTTGCTCCACAGGGCGATCGGCAAAAAGCTGACCTGCATTTTTGTGGATAACGGAATGTTGCGTTTGTACGAAGCGGAAAAAGTCAAGCGGACTTTCCGGGACCATTTTAAAATCAATCTCCGTTTTGTGGACGCGCGGCGGCAATTTTTAACCGAACTTCGCGGAGTCGAAGAACCGGAGAAAAAACGCAAAATCATCGGCCGCACCTTTATCAAGGTGTTCGAGCGGGAGGCCAAGAAATTAGGCCTGGTCTCTTTTTTGGCGCAGGGGACCCTCTATCCCGACGTGATTGAGTCGGTCTCCGTGCACGGCGGTCCGACGAGTACCATCAAAAGCCATCACAACGTCGGCGGACTTCCGAAGCGCATGAAATTCAAACTTGTGGAACCCCTGCGCGAGCTATTCAAAGATGAGGTGCGACAGGTCGGGCGTGCTTTGGGACTGTCTTCCGAGATCGTTGACCGGCAGCCGTTTCCGGGGCCGGGTCTTGCCGTCCGGATCCTCGGTGATTTGAGTGAAGAGCGGTTGGCCCTTCTCAGGCGTGCGGATTGGATCGTGATCGATGAAATCAAACGGGCGCATTTGTACACGAAAATTTGGCAGGCCTTTGCCGTTCTTTTGCCGGTACGGAGCGTGGGTGTGATGGGCGATGAGCGCACGTATGAAAATGTCGTCGCGGTCCGGGCGGTGACCTCCCAAGATGGGATGACCGCGGATTGGGCGAGATTGCCTGAAGATGTTTTGTCCCGGATATCAAACCGGATTATCAACGAGGTCCGCGGAATCAACCGAGTCTGTTACGATATTTCAAGCAAGCCGCCTGCGACCATCGAATGGGAATAAAATAATCCGCACTCTCCGATGTTTTTTGATGTAAAATCCGGTCGTTGGAATTGTCCCGGAGTAAGGTTGAGCGAGTAAAAAGTCTTCATATCTCTAGTTTTACGAAGGTACCGACGTATGCCGCATAGCGATTTTGTTCATCTGCATTGCCACACCCAATACAGCCTTCTCGACGCTTCTTCAAAAATCGATTCCCTGACCGAACGAGCCGTGGAACTCCGGTTCCCCGCATTGGCGATGACGGATCACGGAAATTTGTTCGGGGCGATCGAGTTTTACACCCACGCCCGCAAGCAGGGGATCAAGCCTATCGTCGGCATGGAAGCTTACATTGCCCCCGGTTCGCGTTTTGAAAAACAGGCCCACGGAATCAAAGAGGCCTCCTTCCATCTGACGCTTTTGGCACGTGACGAGACCGGATATCGAAATCTGATGAAATTGACCAGCATCGGCTACTTGGAAGGATTTTATTACCGGCCGCGTATCGATAAAGAGGTCTTGCGTCAATATTGCGGAGGGCTGATTGCTTTAGGCGGGTGTTTGAAAGGGGAAGTCCCTTATTTCATTGCCAATGAGCAACCCCATGAAGCGAAACGCGCCCTCAAAGAGTATGTGGACATCCTGGGTCCCGAGAACTTTTTTCTTGAAATTATGGACCATGGCATGGATGCCCAGAAAAAAGTCATCGGAGCTTTCCAGAAGCTTGGCAAGGAGTTCGGGGTAAAGCTGGTGGCGACGAATGATTGCCATTATATTTCGCGTCAGGATGCGCATGCCCATGATGCCTTGATCTGCATCGGCATGGGAACAACCGTTGACGAACCGAACCGGATCCGGTATTCGAGTGATCAATTTTATTTAAAATCCGCGGATGAAATGAAAATGCTTTTTAAGGATTTCCCGGACGCGATTAAAAACACAATCGAAATCGCGAACCGGTGCAATCTCGAACTGGAGTTTGACAAAACCCATTTGCCGCATTTTGAACCGCCTCCGGGAAAAACCCCCGAGAGTTATCTCGAAGAGCTTTGTGTCGAAGGCCTTAAGAAACGTTTTGACGGGGCCATCCCTTCCGATTATCAGGCACGTTTGAAGTATGAGCTCTCGATCATTCAAAAAATGCATTACGCGAGCTATTTTCTCATCGTTTGGGATTTTATCCGCTATGCCAAGGAAAATGATATCCCGGTAGGCCCGGGCCGCGGTTCGGCCGCAGGCAGCCTTGTTGCGTTCGGCCTTGGGATTACCGACATCGATCCCATTCACAACGGATTGATCTTCGAGCGGTTTTTGAATCCGGACCGCGTCAGCATGCCGGATATCGATATCGACTTTTGCTACGTGCGCCGTGAAGAGGTTATTGATTACGTCAAACGCAAATACGGTACGGACAACGTGGCCCAAATCATTACCTTCGGAACGATGGCGGCAAGAGCAGTCGTCAGAGACGTGGGAAGGGTCATGGGGTTTTCTTATCAGGATGTTGACCGGTTGGCAAAATTGATTCCGGCCGAATTGAATATCACCATCGAACAAGCCTTGGAAAGGGAACCGAAGCTCAAAGAGCTTGTGACCAAGGATTTGCGGATCAAACAACTCATGGACACTTCGCAATCGCTGGAGGGGCTCGTGCGGCACGCCTCGACCCATGCCGCAGGTGTCGTGATTTCGGATGTGGCGATGACGGAATATGTGCCGCTGTTTAAGACCGATGAACAAGTTTCGACGCAGTATTCCATGAAGGACCTTGAAAAGATTGGGCTTCTCAAGATGGACTTTTTGGGGCTTAAGACGCTGACGATGATTTATCAGGCGCTTAAGATCGTCAAGCGGACGCGGGACATTACCCTGGATTTGGCCACGTTGGCCTGGGATGATGCAGAGACTTATGCCATGTTAGCGCGCGCAGAATCGATCGGGGTGTTCCAGCTTGAAAGTTCGGGCATGCGCGATCTTTTAAAGAAGATGAAACCCAGTTGCTTTGATCATCTCGTTGCCTTGCTGGCCCTCTTCCGGCCGGGTCCTTTGGGTAGCGGGATGGTGGATGATTTTATCCGCCGCATGCATGATCCCACCCAGATTAAATACGACCATCCCGTGTTAGAGCCGATTCTCAAGGAAACTTACGGGGTTATCCTTTATCAGGAACAAGTCATGAAAATCGTCAGTGACCTCGCCGGTTTTACTCTTGCGCAAGCAGACTCCTTGCGAAGGGCTATCGGAAAAAAGATCCCCGAGATCATGGACCGGGAGAAAAAAGGGTTTCTCGAAGGCGCTCAAAAGCGCGGCGTTTCGGAATCGATTGCAGAACGTATTTGGAACTTGATCGATTACTTTTCGGGTTATGGGTTTAACAAATCGCATTCGACGGCTTATGCGTTGATTTCCTATCGGACGGCTTATCTCAAAGCTCATTTTCCGATCGAGTTTATGACGGCGCTTCTTTCTTCGGAAATGGGGAACACGGACAAGGTCGTGCGGTATATCGAAGAATGTAAGAAAATGGGAATTGACGTCAAACCGCCGTCGGTCAATAAGAGCTTCTCGGAATTTACCTGTGCGGGCGATCATATTTTGTTCGGATTGACGGCGGTCAAAAATGTCGGTTCCACGGCGATTGAATCGATTTTGGAGTCGAGGAAACAGGAGGGACCGTTTCAATCGTTTTTTGATTTTACACAACGGGTGGATTTGCGGGTCTGCAACCGTAAAGTGCTGGAAAGCTTGATCAAATGCGGAGCCCTTGATGAATTCGGATTGCGACGGGCACAGCTGATGGCCATGCTGGACCGTGCGCTTGAAATCGGCAGCAGCTACCAGCGCGATCGAAGCCGCGGACAGATGTCGTTCTTTGATTCTGGAGACTCGAAAGATACTTTTCATGAAGGCGGCCAGGATGTCCCGGATATCCCCGAGTGGCCCGAAAATCAAATGCTTGCCAATGAAAGAGAACTCCTGGGATTTTATGTGACCTCGCATCCGTTATCGAAATATTCGAAAATCTTAAAAAAATA
>JAQTOZ010000189.1 GCA_028713205.1 Candidatus Omnitrophota bacterium | reverse complement strand
GTATCGACGGTAGGCATCGACGAGCACGTGATAAGAAATTACATTAAATATCAGGAGAAACTGGATTCAGGTCAAGCAACGCTTGACCTGTGAAGGAACCCCGGGCTCTGCCCGGGGGGCGACCATTTAATAGCTTTTCCCCTAAAATCAAATTCATAGCTGAGGGGACAGGCAATACTTCCCTGCCTGTCCCCTCAGCTGTTAGCTCCAGGATTGATTGTTTACAGCCCTATATGCCTATGGTATTTTATCCGGCATATGAACCGGCAATGCCTCTTGCGACCCATAATCCTCTTGATTCTGTGCCTTCTGATTGTGTCGATTCCGGCCATGTCGCGCGCCGAACAGCCCCGGGAAAAATGGGTGGATGACAAAGAGCCGATGTCCAAGCTGGCGCAGGCGGAACGGTATGCGAACATAATGCTGCTGAAAGAGAAAAGACCGGCGCCCGCCAAGCCCAAGCGATGGCTGCTCTTCGGGAAAACGGGATTTGAGTTCGATGACAATGTCCCGTTGCTGACCAACATGAAACAATACCGCGATGGGGCCCAGGACACCAAGGCGGCCCGCTTTACGATCAGTCCCGGAGTGGCCTACGAGTTTTACCGCGACGCGAGCCGGAAGGCCGGCGTGTCCTATCAGTACTCGCATTATTTGCACAGCAACGATATGGACCAGTATAACTTTCAGAACCATCAGGTCACGGTCTACGGCACTCAAAACATGACCGCGTGGGACCGGCCGGCGCAGTTGCGCTTGAATTATGCCTTTGCTCTCGGCGTGTTGAACCGGAACACGTATTCCAGCAGCAATGTTTGGAACGGTGCCTGGACGGGGGAGTACGCCGATAATTTGCTGGTGACGGTGTATCAGGGGCTCGGTTCGATCAATTTTCGCGATAAGGGATTCGATAAAAATTTTTCCTCCCGGGACGGATTTTACGGGCAGACAGGTGTGGTGCAGACCTTTCTCTTCGGCCAGCGGCGCCGCTCGCTGTCTTTCGGTTATGAATTGGCCGTGGAGGACACGCGCGGGAAGGATTTCAAAGCGCTGATGAACGGGGCCCGCGTGCGCTTGGTGACGCCGGTCATCGAGAAAGTCATGTTCGAAAGTTCATTTTATTTTCAGGTCGCCGATTACCGGCATTTTTCGATTCATCCCAACCGGCTGGACTTCCGCTATCAATACGAGTTTTTATTGTCGCGGCCGATTACGCGGAACATCAAAGCGACGGTTTACTACAAGCGCACGGACGTGCATGACGCCCATGCCGGCGTCCTGCCGCAGTTTAATTATAGCCGTAACATCGAAGGGATGGAGCTTACCTATGCATTTTAAAAAAAATGAAAGGAAGGGGACATCATGAAAAAATCCTTGCGGTTTTTATGTCTGACTGTTTTTTGTTTCGGTTTTCTGCCGGTTTGCTGGGCCAAACCTATTTCGGTTGAGAAGGTGGACGGGCAGGCGGTTATTATGAAAAAGGGGGCCACGGATTGGGCGCCTTTGGCCAAGGGGATGACCGTGGAGGCCGGGGACCAGGTCAAGACCGAGGCCGGCGCGGCGGTTGATTTGTCGATGACCAAAGGGACGGTGAGTTTGGGCGAGAAGACCACGTTCGGCGTACGCGAGTACAGCGCGACGGACGAAGAAATCAAGGCCTCGCTGGAAATGAAACTGGGCAAGCTGAAAGCGAAAGTGGACAAACTGGAAGGCGATTCGGTTTTCAAGGTGACGACGCCGACGTCGGTGGCGACTGTGCGCGGCACTTTTTTCGAGATGTGGGTGTACGAATATTTGGGAGAGTTGTTCACGCGCCTGGATGTGTTTGAAGGACTGATGAACATAACCGATTTGGACGGACAAAACGGCCAGGATGTCGGAGCCGGCGAACACAGTACCGGCGGTGAGGGAGGGACAACGGATGCAAGCGGTAACGGTTCTTCGTCCGGTGGCGGTGATACCGGAAACGGTGGGGGGACGCAGGGCGTGGATGACCAGAACCAAAATGCGGGACCGCTTAGCCAGGCCTATGAATCGCAGCCGGGATATGAACAAGAAGTGCCCGGCAGTCAGGACAGTGCCGGCGGCGGAGCGGTGACTCAACATGACGGACAATCAAGTTCAAGTTCCAGCTCTAGTTCCAGTTCCAGCTCCAGTTCCGGATCGAGTTCAATTATTGTAGGACCTTAAAACGGTGTGAGGGAGAGATGATGAAGAAAAATTTGTTTGTTGTTTTGTGTTTTGCTTTTCTGGTTTGGGCGGCGCCGAGTGTCCAGGCCGGTGAAGAAACGGCCGGCGATTATTTTGTCGGCATCGGTACCAAATTCGGGCGCGGATTGTGGAACGTGGTGTCCAGTCCGGCGGAGATTCCCTGCAATATGACATTCGATATTCAGGACAAGGGGGGCGTGGGCGCTTTGACGGGATTCGGCAAGGGCACTGTTTTTATGCTGCGCCGTATCCTGGTCGGCGTTTGCGAGGTGGGAACATTTATTATTCCGATGGAGGCTACGCTTCCGCCGGTTTGCAGTAAGTGTGCGGTGACTGCGTAAATTAACGATTAACGGTACCAGATACGCAGGGGACAGGTTGACCGAATTCTAACCGGATGTCCCTTGGGTACCCGGTCCCATTGGGGTTGGCAATGAGAATGGCATGCGTGATGATCGTGGATGGGAAGCAAAGCAAAAGGCGTACCGCCGATGTCTCCGCGGTGCTGGAAAGTATTTGGAAAGGCTGCGCCGGAAAGTTGAAACGGGAAATGGATTTGAAGCAGATCGAAAAAAAATTTCCCGCGGCGATGGATGCGTTTGCCAAGCAGGGCGTTGATCAATGTCTCCTGGTTTTCCCGCGGTCTTTGCCGGCAAAATACGCCAAAGATTTGATCCCGGGCCTGGTACAACGGGCAAAACAGGCGCATCCGGAGCTGGATTTTCATTACATGACGCTGGCGGTCCAGTGAGCGATCTATAGCGATTTTGATCAGGGCCGGAGAATCGCTTGACGGATGACGCTCGTTCGTGAATAATACGGCATCGAAAGCTCCAGTCAGAGAAGGGAGATTCACTTTTATGGCGTTTGGCCATAAAAAGCTATTTATCAATCCTGAAAAATTGCAGACGAACGATCGGAATTGGGCGATTGTGATTTTAAAACCGCTCCGCACGGAAATCCGGGACCGGTTGACACATTGCATTTCCGATGTCTTCGCCATGTCTTCCGAAGAGGCGAAGAACGTTGTTGCCAATACCCCGATTATCCTTCTCGACAGTCTCCCCCAGAGCACTGCGCTGAAAGTGAAAGAACATTTTCGCTTTACCGGCGCCGAGATGTTTTTGACCAATGATACCGTCGTCAAAAGCAAATGTTACCGTACGATTTGGCCCGAGCTTCCCAACCTTGCGTTTCTTCATGAAAATGAGACGGTCCCGGCCGTCGAGGTGAAAGAAATTAAAAATGTCGAGGCGCCCGCTGTCCCGACACCGGCCAAAACGGAAAAGCCGACCTTGATCGAAAAGGCGCTTGAGCAGGCCCATCTTCAAACCAATGCGATGTTTCATGCCGCGGCCTCCGCCGAAACGCCGTCCCGGAAATTGGGCTCGGACCTGGAGCAATGGAAGGCGCACTACGATACCTGGAAAGAGACCTTTCAGGGGCTTAGCGAACAGCTGGAACGATTACGCAACGAACGGCAGACGTTGGAAGAAAATGTTTCCTCCACGCAGGCCTTGATTCAGGAGCAGCAAAAAGAAATTCAGGAGCAAAAAGCACTCTTTGCGAGTTTGACGGAAATTTATCGAGGTCTGCAGGCCGATTATCAAAAGGGGCGCGAAGAATTCGAGCAGCATCTGTCCGAGTTCTCGGACGAGGTCAGCGCCTGGAAGGCGAAGCTCAAGGTGCTGTCCGAAAAAGTGGTCGATATGGATCAGCTGAAGCATGAGCTGGAGAGCGCCTATCAGGGCCAGAAGGAGCGCTTTGAGAAACTGGAAAGCGCCCATCACCAAATACGGGAAATTGCGGAGGGCAAAGGCAAGGAACTCGGCGATGAAATCGAGCGGTGGAAAGACAAGACCGGCGAAGTGACCGACCGCATGAATGCCCTCGAACAGTCCCGGGACACGCTGGCCAAGGCCCTGGAAGATCAGCAAAGCAACTTTGTGAATTTGGACGCGGCCTATCACGAGACGCATCAGTATCTGCGGCAGAAAATCGAGGCCGAAACGGTTTTGCCCGTTCCCGCTCAAAGTATGTCTCAGGGCACAAACTCCAAGATGGCCGAAAAACTTGAGATGCTCGAAAAACTGCAGATGCAGCTCATCCTGGATTTGCAGGAAAGACTGCGCAAGGACCGTTTGTGGGAAGAAAAGGTGAATCACTGGGACCAACAGCTCAATGATCTGCGTCAGGCCCACGATGATCTGAAAAAGAAAGTTGCCAGCAGTGATGAGGCCGTATCGCAGGCGAACCTGACCGCCGGGAGCGAAGGGGCCCCGCAAGCCTCCTGACGGAGCGGGTTTATCCGCCTTGACGGAGTACTGCTGTTCGATATAATATAGGCCGGCAAGAATTTCAGGATGGATGAGTTGAAAATTTCCATTTAATACCGGGGGGGAAGTCATTTCAAAAGGAGAGTTTATGGGCACGCCGACGGAACAAAATGATGAGTCAACGCCACCACAAGACGCGGAAGTCCAGGAAGCGAAATTTTTTGCCGCGATTGGATATCTCAGTGTTCTTTGTTTTGTTCCCCTGTTTTTGAAGAAGCAAAACAAATTTGCGCAATTTCACGGAAAACAGGCCTTAGTTCTATTTATTTTGGAGATTGCCGCGTTCATTTTGAAGATCGTGCCGGTGTTGGGCGACCTCGTTTCGTATCTGGCGGTCGTGGTCTTCGGGATCCTGTCCTTGGTCGGCATTATCAAAGTGCTGATGGGGGAATATTGGGAAATGCCGGTTGTTTCAGACATCGCGGACCGAATTACTCTCTAAGCAGAGCTTCCGTTCAATCCGTTTAAACCATGCGGCTGAAACGTCGGAAGTGTGTCTTTCCTTTTGAAAAATTACCCCTCGGTGAGAGGAAACGATGATGCTATTGGGAAACAAAAAAACACAGAAAAACGAACAGAATTGGTGCTTGATCCTCAATCCGATCAACAATGAGATCGACAAGCGCAAAGTGGCGCACAAGATTTCGGAAGCGTTTTCATTGTCGGAAGAAGAGGCCGTGGATTTGGTCAACAACACGCCGATTATCCTCCTGGAAAATTTGAACCGGGCGGTCGCCGGCCAGGTCAAAGATTACTTCCGCTCGCTGGGTGCGGAGATCCTTTTGACCAATGATGTCTTTCTAAAAAGAAAATGTTACCGGACCGTATGGCCGGAACCGCCGAGTTTGGCCTTCCTATATAAACAGGAAGTCAGCGCGGTGGCGGCGGGGGAACCCGAAGTTCCGCATATGCTGCCCGCGGACGAGGCCTTGCAGGAAATCCGCACCTTAAACGGCCGCGAGACCGCTCAGACGTTGAAGGAGAAAGCAACGGCGGAAACGGCTTCGGGCGGAATGTCCGATGATCTGATCCGCGAGCTCGATCGTCTGAAAAAGGAATGCGAAAACTGGCGGGAAAAATTCGAAACGCAGCGCCGGTCCTTCGAAAAACTCCAGGGGGAAATTTACGCGCAGGGCGAGCCGGCCTTGTCGAATGCGGCCGTGCACGAACGGGACCGCGAGATTGAACGCCTGCGGGCGCAACTGGCGACGCAGGAAGAAAGCTATGACGCACTCCGTGACGAATATCAGCAGGTGCGCGCGCTTTTCGAGCAGAAACTTTTGTCCGCGACGCAAGAGGTCCAGGAATGGAAAACCAAGGCGGATGAAATGGTGGGCAAAATCCATGAGTTGAGTCAGGAGAAAAGCGGGCTTGAAAACCAGCTTTCGGAAGAGTCCCGGCATGAAGAGTCCTGGCGCGAGAAATACCTCCAACTCGAAAGCGAACTGAGCACGCTACGCAGCAAGCATGAGGAAATCGAGCTCAATGGTCAGGAGAACCGCAAACGCCAGGCGGAGCTCGAAAGGTCGAAGGATTCCCTGCGGAAAATGCTCGAGGGGGAACAACTCCGGTATCAAGAACTGGAAAAAGAGCATTTGCGGCTCAAGGAACTTTACCAGCAGAAAATTTCTTTGTCGGGCAAGGAAGTCGCAACCTGGAAATCGGAAGTCGAAAGCATGGCGGAGAAGGTCACGACCCTCGAGAAAAGCCAAATGAGACTCATCGAAGAAATCGAAAACCGCTCGCAGGAGGCGAAGCAATGGGAGGTCAAGTCTCTGGAATTCGAGAAGACGTTCCGGGAGCTTCAAGCCTCGCATGAAAGTCTCGAGAAAATGTTGCAGGTCAATTTGGCGAACTTGGACCATCGCGAGAAAGAGCTCGAGTCTGCCCGTCGTCAGCTTAAGGAAATGAAGCAGCAGGCGGAACAGCGTGATGCCATGGAAAAACGCGGGCAATTGGCGAACCAGTTGGTGATGAAAGAAGGCCGTCTGAAAGATTTGATCAGCGAGCAGGGACGGATTGAACGGGAAATCCGCGAGCGGGAGGAAGTGATCCGCAAAATCCTGACCGAGCAGGAGCTGGTCGAAAAAGATATTATCGAAGGCAAGCAGGCGCAAC
>JAQTOZ010000188.1 GCA_028713205.1 Candidatus Omnitrophota bacterium | reverse complement strand
AAGACAAAAAAGCAGACCCAAGTCCCAAGACCCAAGACACAAGACAAGAGCGAGAAACGTGGAACGCGTGACGAGAAGAAGTAGAGAAGTTTCATGTTTCGAGTTTCGGGTTTAAAGTTAAGTGACTTATTCAGGAATACGGCGAGTCCGAACCCATTATTGTGAGACAAAGCTTTTCAACTCGAAACCTTAAACTGGAAACTTGAAACTCCTTTGCTTCTCGTGTCCCATGTCACGTACCACAAGTCTTGAGTCCTGGGTCCTGGGCCTTGGGTCTTCTGTTCTTGCCCGTTTTTATCTTTTGCTTTGCCGATCTCATCCGATATAATGTCCCGGAATTCATACGATCCGGATGGGACGTGACGGGTGCCGAACAAAAAAATTCTTGTAACCGATGATAACGCTGAAATCGCGGCCTTTATCAAGATCGCCCTTGAAAGCCGCGGGCACACCGTCACCATCACCCGGGACCCGGATGATTTGCTAAGCCGGCTCCCGAACGAACACCCGGACCTGGTTATTATGGACGTGATGATGCCTCATAAATCCGGTTATGATACCCTCCGGGAATTGCGCACCCATACAGCCACGGTGCCGGTCCTGATCATGAGCGGACGGCCGACGGTACAAAATCTGTTCATCGGTGAAGACATTCAAGGATTTCTCATCAAACCTTTTTCGATGGAGCAGTTGGTCGAAAAGGTCGACGAGATTTTCAAAACCAAGAGTTAAGCACGCAACCATCCGGCAGCAGGCTGTTGAAATCCATTCGTCAAATGAAGGCCGCGAGAAAGACGGAACGGTCATAAGTATTTCCCGTAGCGTCAAACACGCAAGGAGTGGTTCCGTTGAAATCCTATAAAATCGTCATTGCAAGCGACCAAAGGAAGCATTTTGTCATCTGTCATTCCGAGCGAGCGCAGCGAGTCGAGGAATCTCACCTAGATCCTTCGCCTCCGTCCCGCTTATCCCGCCTTCGGACGGGACCCCGCCACAGGCGGTGGCGCGGGACTACGCTCAGGATGACGGACTATGCGCACTCCCCGCAATGCCAGGGTAACACAAACCCCGAAGGAGCATCTTGTGAATAATCCGGCGAAGAAGGCCAATTTGAACGTCCTCAAAAATTATTCTTTTTCGATCCTGCTCATTGTTTCTATCGCCATCGGCGCCCTCATCGGAATTTATCTTCGCCAAGACGCAGTGAGGGTCAAACCGCTCGGCGATCTGTTTTTGAACCTGCTCTTTACGGCGGTGATCCCGCTCGTCTTTTTTTCTATCTCCTCCGCCGTTGCGGGCATGACCGACCTCAAGCGGCTCGGCAAAATCATGTTTTGGATGGTCCTGATCTTCATCGTGACCGGCGTCCTTTCCTCCGCGCTCATGGTGGTCGGTGTAAAAATGTTCCCGCCCGTGATCGGCGCGAACCCTGCTCTCAATTTCGTGCCGGAGATCTCGCAATCCGGCACCGCGGACAAAATTGTGCGTGCGCTGTCCGTGCCCGACTTTGCGGACCTTCTCAACAAGAAAAATATGCTGGCCCTGATTTTATTTTCAATCCTCGTCGGGCTCGCAACATCTTCCGCGGGAGAAAAAGGCAAGCCCTTCGCAAACTTCCTCGCCTCGGCCAACGAAGTGGCGATGAAAGTCATCTCCTACATCATGCTTTACGCACCGATCGGCATCGGGGCTTATTTCGCCTATCTCGTCGGGGTCTTTGGCCCGGAACTCCTGGGCTCTTATCTGCGGGTCGTCGCCTTGTATTATCCGCTTTCGCTGCTTTACTTTTTCATCGGTTATACCCTTTATGCATACCTCGCCGCCGGTTTCGCAGGCGTTAAAATATTCTGGGCACGCATCATCACGCCCTCACTGACGGCTTTGGGGACCGGCAGCAGCATCGCCACAATCCCGACCAACCTGAAGGCGGCGGATGAAATCGGCGTCCCACGGGATATCAGTCAAATCGTAATTCCGATCGGGACCATGATCCACAAAGACGGGACCTCGCTGGCGGCCATCCTTAAAATCGCGCTGCTGTTCAGTTTCTTCGGCATGGACTTTTCCGGCCCGGCAACGATTGCGACCGCCATCGGGGTGGGCCTTTTAAGCGGAATGGTCATGAGCGGCATCCCGGGCGGCGCCTTTCTGGGAGAACTTTTAATTGTCACGCTTTACGGATTTCCGGTGGCGGCATTGCCGATGATTTCAATGGTCGGCACACTCGTGGACATGCCGGCAACGATGGTCAATGCCGTCGGCGACAACGTCTCCAGCATGCTGGTCGCCCGCATCATGGGCGGCAAACACTGGCTTTCCAAACACAAGTAAGAGGACTTCGCATGGTCACACAAAAACAGGATGTCATTGTCATCGGCGGCGGCGCGGCGGGAATTTTTGCAGCCGTCAGCGCCAAACGCAAAGGCTTCGACGTGACCCTCCTTGAGAGAATGCCGCGTTTGGGGAAAAAGATACTCGCCACGGGCTCCGGCCGTTGCAATCTCCTCAACGATAAAGTCGATCCGACTTTTTACAACGCGGAGGCGCGCGGGCTGGTGCAGTCGGTCTTCAACCGTTTCGGCCGAAACGATATTTTGAGTTTTTTCGGTGACCTGGGCCTGTCCCACTATTCCGACGAAGGCCGTATTTTCCCCGTGACCAACCAGGCGTCTTCCGTGCTCGGCGTACTGGAAATTGAAATCCGGAATTTGCGCATCCCCGTCGAGTGCAACTGTGAAGTGACCGAAATCGCACCCTCGGGAAGCGGATGGGCCCTTGTTTCGAAAAACGGGAAACGATATCAAGCCAAACGCGTTATCCTTACCGGCGGCGGCCAATCCTACCCGGCCCTGGGTTCGAATGGAAACGCATACGCCCTGGCGGAGAAATTAGGCCATAAACTGATTGAACCGGTACCGAGTCATGTTCCGCTCCTGGCCAAAGATCCCTGGTGTCATCTGCTCCAGGGACAAAAAATTCCCGCCAAAGCAACGGCATGGGTCAGCGGCAACGCGGCGCGTACGGTTGCAGGAGAACTGCTTTTCACGCAGTACGGACTTTCGGGCACCGCGATCCTGGATGTAAGCGAGGCACTCTCCATCGCCTTGCACCGGGACAAAGTCACGGACCTCGCCGTCACCGCGGATGTGGTCCCTTTTCTGACGCATGAAGAATTGCGGCGCGAACTGGCCAAACGTCTTGCGAAAAAATGGGCCCCGGAGGACCTCGTCACGGGAATCCTGCCGTCCAAATTTGTTCCCGTCCTCGCAGAAACACTCAAAAAGCAAAATCCGGACCTCCTCGTCAATCTTCTGAAAGAGAAAAAGTTTAAAATCTCCGGGACGCGCGGCTGGAATGAAGCGGAGTTTACCGCCGGGGGTGTTTCGACGGGTGAAATCCGCGAAGGCACCTTGGAATCCAAACTCCAAACGGGATTTTACCTGGCGGGTGAAATTCTGAACGTTCAGGGGCAACGCGGCGGCTACAATCTGGCCTGGGCCTGGTCTTCAGGCTACGTCGCGGGGCTCGGGCTGTAGTTTCCGGTCAAGCTCGCCGGACTCTTCCAAAGCGTACAGATCATCGGCGCCTCCGATAAACTCATCACCGATAAAAATCATCGGCACCGTCATCCAACCTGTCTGGTCCTCGATCTTCTGCCGCGTGGCCGTATCCCGGGTCACATCGATTTCTTCGAAAGAAACGCCTTTTTGCTCGAGCAATCTCTTGGCACGCGTACAGTGCGGGCAATAATCCGTGGTGTAAATTCTGATTTTTGCGGTCATGTTATGCGACCTCCGACACTTTAATTATACGCTGAATGACCGCTTCGATCACGCGATTCGGCGTCGACGCGCCGGCCGTGATCCCGATCTTGACCTCGCCCGCAGGAAGCCAATCCGCCGTCTCGATGATTTCGGTCCCCGGCGCTTTTTTATGACGGACTCGCTTGGCCGACACAATGCACTCGGCATCGTTGACGTGATACACGGGGCAATGTTTCATCGCGATCTCGACCAGATGCCCGGTATTGCTGGAATTATAACCGCCGACGACGATCATAAAATCGATCCCCGTCCCGGCCAGTTTCAAGATCGCATTTTGCCTGTCCTGCGTCGCCGAACAAATCGTATCGAAATGTCGAAAACGTTTCTTGGCCTCTTGGTCGCCGTAACGCCGGATCAAGGCCGCTTCCAGCCGGTCTGCAATTTTCAGCGACTCGCTGGAAAGCATCGTCGTTTGATTGGCGCAACCGATACGCTCCAAATCCTTGTCCGGATCAAATCCCGGCGAACAGGCTTTTTCAAACTCCCGCAAGAAAACGGACCGCTCCCCCCGCCCTTCGATATAATCGCAGACTTTTCCGGCTTGTTCGACATCGCGGACAATCAAATACCGGCCCTGCGGATACTGAAGCGCTTTGGAACTCGTCGCGCGCGTTTCTTCATGATCGTATTTGCCGTGAATGACGGAGGTAAAACCGTCGCGGCTGTAAGACTCCACGCGCCGCCAGACGCTCATCACGGAACCGCAGGTCGTATCGACCAGTGTGCAGCCGCGCTTGTCCAGACCGGCGAGCTCGCGGGTAGTCGTACCGAACGCGGGGATGATGACGACGTCGTCTTTGCCCAGATCGTCGACCGAAATCCCTTCGGCGTAGGGCCCGGACAAAAACCGGATGCCCATTTCCCGCAGGCGGGCGTTGACCTGCGGATTATGAATAATTTCGTTGGTCAGGAAAATGCGCTTCTGCGGAAATTTGGCGCGGGTCTCGTAGGCGTATTCGATCGCGCGATCGACACCGTAACAAAACCCGAACTCGTGTGCCAGGAGAATCGTGAGACGGCCGACCTGATAACGGTAATCGTGTTGTTTGATCTGCTCGATCAACGGGCTGTGATAATCCGCCTCCAGCAACGGGCGGACCTCGCCCTTGAGTCCAAAGCTTTTACGAATAATTCGATTTTTGCCTGTCATCGGAATGGAAACACCCGGGGAACCCGGACCGGATTATGCCGGCACGTGAACGGCCAATTTCCGCACGGTGATGCGCGCCTCCTCAAGGAGCTTCAAAGAAGTCTCGCCCAGCGGATATTCCAAATTATAAACGACCTCTCGGATGCCGGCATTGATGATCATTTTCGTGCAGGTCAAACAGGGAGAGAAGGTGGTATAAATCACCGAATCCTTGATGCTGACACCGTGATAGGCCGACTGCACGATGGCGTTCTCTTCGGCATGGGAACAAACGCATTCGTCCAGGCCTTTGCCCGTTTGGCCGATCGCGTTACAGCGGGGACAACCGCCTTCACTGCAATTGCGAATGCCGCGGGGCGTGCCGTTGTAACCGGTGGCAATGATGCGTTTGTCTTTGACGATCACGGCCGCCACTTTGCGCTTGATGCAATTCGAGCGCAGCGCCACGACTTTCGCGATCCCCATAAAATAATGGTCCCAGTCGGGCCGGACTTCTTTCTTGGACAATTCCAAAAGGATCTGTTTGACCTTTTCATGCATCGCTTCCAAAGCTCCGTCGTTTGCTACAACCTTGTCCGCGACACCGATGGCCTGGTCCAGTTGCTGATCGCTGCCCGTGGCCGACTTGGCCTCTTTGGCCTCGAGTTTTTCGAATTGCTCATAATTGACCGGGTCGTTTTCACGGCCGCGCTGCTGTAGTCTCTCGAAACGGACCTTGGTCGGGGCCTCCACGCACAGCAAGGCAAAGTCGCGGCGGCGGCGGAAGACCTGGACCTCGGAGGGATGACGCACGGAATCGATGACATAGTTTTTTTCGGGGTCCAGCCGCGCGAATATTTTTTCGGCAAGGACGCCGGGGCCGTGCTCCGAGCGCAGCCGGTTGCCCAAGGCGATCAGGTTGTCCCGCGTGACCGGGAGCCCTTCCTTTTGCGCCTCTTCGCGCAAAGCGTCCGAAAGCGAATGGTAACAAAACCCGCGGTCCTTCAGAAACTTCGCGACCTCGCCTTTTCCCGCTCCGTTCTTGCCTGTCAATCCGATAATCATAATTGCAACTCCATAAGGTGAGTTTTGTAATCCTTAGGGGACAGGAAGAGAACTATGGCCTGCCCCCTAAAAGTTTTGATGCCAAGGATTATTTCGCCTTCATCAATTGATCGGCTTGAGGAGGGACAATCCCTTGATACCCCCGGTGACGTTCCGTCAGTTCCATCACGGTGTAAACCCGGTTCTTTTTAATCACCGGTTGCGTAAAGATGCGCCGCAAATCCGAGCTGCGGTCACCGATAATTTTTCCGACAAACGCGATGCCTTGTTTTTCCAAATAATAAACCGCCTGCTCGATATCGTCGACCTGGATGGCCATGTGATGCAGCATGTTGTCGCCGAAGGTCTTGACCCAAACAGGGATGGCGCTCGCTTCGCCGCGCTTGCCGTTAAAGGCCTGTGTGATCGATATCGAAGGATAACCTTCTTTGCGATACACCTTCATCCACCAACTGCTGTAAGCAATCGCGCCGAGTTTGGTATCGTACACATAACCGAACCCCAGGAACTCTTTGGCCCGTTTGTCGATATGCATGGTCCGGAAAGTCAGATGATCGACCACCGGACGAATGCCGACCCCCAGAACGCGCAAGCCCTCCCGCACCACCCGGGCCGCCGGATTGTTGGTCACGAATGCATCGATGTAATGCCTGAGAAGAAGTTCGAGCGGATCT
>JAQTOZ010000187.1 GCA_028713205.1 Candidatus Omnitrophota bacterium | reverse complement strand
ACTTCAAGCGTTCATCCATAAGTACACTCTCTTTCCATGGCATAGAGCACCTCCGTTATGCCATTATTGAAAAAAAGTGTTACCCATGTCTCCGGTACAAGGTGTAACCTATGTCTCAGGTCGCACAAAAGGGTCCATACCGGGCACATGGATTGCACATTGTACCGGAAATTGTGTAACTTATATCTCTGGTCGCACACCCTTAAAGGTCCCTCGGTAGCTCATTTCTGTTGATTCTCGTGAAGGCGAGGGGACGTCGGTTACTCTCGAATTCAAGGTTCTAAAATAAATGGTATCCTCATTCCTCCAGGGACGGGTGTAAGCTCGGACCTCGTTTGCAGTGCCGGGGGTTATTTCAAGCGGTGGTCCGGATCGGGTTTAGGACCGAGTTAAAACCATTCAGATTTTTCACTAAATCGTGCACGGGCCAATAGCGGCGAACCGTATCGGGTACTGCGGGGCACCGAAAAACACAGGCCAAAGTTCTGATGAGCAATTAGCTCATATTTGTCCCATCAGGAATCGGTACCGGAGCATGCCCCATATCATTACCTCCCGGCGGGTATTGGTAAAATGCATCCGCCGGAAGAATTTCAAAAAAATTTTCGGTTGAGAAAACTGTTCAAATCCTGCCGCTATCTCGTTGCATATATTAGTGATATAGCCAGAGGCTATTTTAGGCTAGCTTTATAAACAACTTTTAATAAGTCTTAAGTGCTTGAAATGTAATAATTTATCGGGTACCTTTAGATCAAGAATGCGAGAGTCGGAACCGAGTTGTATAGCAACTTTGACTGAACGAAAAAGTATTTACATATCAGGTCTCCGCGACAGAAAGAATAGAGCAGTAAGTTCTGGTCGTTACAGTGCGTTGGTTTTGAAATCAAGCATTCATGGCAGGTGAGTGAGTGATTTTCCAAACGCTCCTGTAGATACGGAGGAGACATCGTGGGTTGGGGACCGCATTTTAACTACTTGATGCCGGAACGACGGCAGCATGCTAGAGTGAAGACGTGTAATCTCGTTAAAGAAGTCAATCACGCACCCTCCCATGATCGAATTGCCAATCTGATCGACCTTTCCGAAGGCGGTTTTCAGTTTGTTTCTTCTGCTTGGATACCCTCACGAAAGATTTTTACCGCCGTGATTAATTTGGCAGAAAAAAACAAGCAAATCCCCGTGATTGTAAAAGTGGTTTGGTCGCGTATGGTCCGCCGGCAAACAGTCGTTTGCCGTGCCGGTGTTTCTTTCCTCAAAATCGCGGATGACGACAGGCAGGTTATCCGTGATTATGTCAGTTACGCCTCCCAGTTTAAACATTTAGCGGCTTAAGCCGGTTCTTCAGATCTCATTTCCTTCAAAACAGATTTTGTATCGAGTCCGGTGTTGCGTTTTGTAAATGTAAATTGTAAAGCCCTGACCCCACATTTATAATGACCGTTCATAAACTCAGAGCGTGTATTCCATGAAACCCGAAGAAAGAGTGCCGGATCCGGCAAAGTTTGAGTGCGTGCGCTGTGCGGCATGCTGCCGTCAGGCGGGGTTTGTCTATTTGTCGCCGGAGGAGGCCGAGTCATGCGCCGATCTCCTCAAACTGGAGCCTTTTGATTTTGTGAACCGGTATTGCGAGCTTCAGGACCGCCGACGGCTGGTTTTAAAAAAGAGAACGGACGAGACTTGCATTTTTCTCGGCGGTGAAGGCTGCATGATTTATGCCGCCAGGCCCGGGCAATGCCGTGATTTCCCGTTACGATGGCGCACCGAAAAAAGTTTTCAATATTGCATGGGCCTGCGCCCTACGATAGGACGGTCATAACCGGATGCGAAAATTATCCCATCAGGAACTGGTGCAGCGGCAGCAGGAAAAGCGCAGCGGCAAAAAACTGCCGTTTGTCGCGGTGCTGAATAATATCCGCAGTCTCTACAATGTCGGTTCCGTTTTTAGAACGGCCGACGGGGTCGGCCTCGAAAAATTATGGCTATGCGGCATTACGGGCATTCCTCCGGCCGGGAAAATATCCAAGACCGCACTGGGTGCCGAGAGGGAAATGCCGTGGGAATACCGGCAAGATGTTTTTGCGCTTTTGCGGGAGTTGCGGGCCTTGGGTTACGAAATCGTCCTGTTGGAGCAAACCGTCAAAAGTATTCCGTACGAAACCTATCAGCCGAGCAAGCCCGTTTGTCTCGTTTTGGGCAATGAGATCAAAGGGGTGGCCGACGATTTGCTTTCGGTCTGTGACCTGGCTGTTGAAATCGAAATGGTGGGACTCAAAAATTCGCTCAACGTGACCGTTGCGTTCGGTGTTACCGCGTATCATATCCGGCAACAATTATTGCAGAAACTCCCTCGATAAAACCCTTATTTCCAGATCCCGGTTTGAAAGACACTGCCAAAATAAAGAACGGCAAGCCCCAGATAAACCAGACAGGCCAACAACATCAAAGCATTCGACCCTTTCCCCGACAATGCCTTTTCGGGGACCAGTTTCGGCAAGACTTTTTGCCGGAGCAGGAATATCGCAAAGGAAAAACTGACCGTTCCGATAAATCCGATGACGGCGCTGATGAGGATCAGCGGTCCGGGCGCCGCAAGGGGAACGGTTGCCGCCGTAATCAGGGTGAACATGGCGACAAAGAAGTAATAACATTTTTGGAAAGAAATTTTTCTGAGTTTCGGGAAGAAATGGTGGACAAAGTCGGCATGCATCCGGCTGACGGCGTCCAGCGTGCCGATCCAGGTGTCCGCGAGAAAACAGGCGGCGACAAAAAGGAAAATCAAACGGCCGATGAGTCCCCAGCTGACTTCGAAAAAGCGCGCTTGGACGACGGCGATTTCATATTCGGCCGGCAGCAAACCCTGCGGGTAAAGCAGTGCATAGGCCAGCAGGCAAGTCATCAACGTCGTGGCGATATTTCCGAGAATTCCGATCGATGCGTCGATCCCGAGATAACGCTTCCACTGGTGGATTTTGCGCAACTCTTCGTCCGTGCCTTCAAACGTGAAGCCTTCATCGGGGATGACTTCTTTTTTGCCGGAGAACGGACTCGTGACTTTGCCCATGTAAGCGGCCATGCCGGCACCTTTTTCCCTGAGCCAGTACGAATAAAAAAGAATCCAGAAACCGCCCAGCCCCGCGAAGGTGACGGCGGTCAAAAGTTTTGTCGCGTCGGCAGGGTCCCATGGGCGCGGCAGAGGCCATTCGGGGACCACGAGCCCTTTCAAAAAACCGCCCAGAACGGCGCGCACGTCCGGGTGCGAGCAGGCGCACAGCAATCCGAGCAACGTGACAATCGCGACGACCTGCATGAACTTTTCGATGAAATGATAAATGACGCGTGTGGAAAACAGGCCGAGGAGGAATACCGACATGGTGGCGTAAGTCCAAAAAAGCGTTTGGGCCTTCGCATCCCAACCGTGAGGGAAGTGGGTGAGTGCCGCGAGGGCCGTACCGCCGGCGCTTGCGAACGCGCCGAACCACAGAAAAGAAACCGTGGCGAGCATCCAAATGAAGAAAGCAAAAAAACGGTTCAGGCGAATAAATCCCTGGAAGATGCTTTCCCCGGTGAGGAGTGTGTACGAGCCGATGTGGTAGTTGAGCGGGTACTGAATCAAACAGGCCGGTATGAGCAGGAAAAGAAACCCGAGGCCGTATTTGGCGACGATATACGGCCACCAAATCAGTTCTCCGCTTCCCTGGGCGAGCGCAAGCCATACAATGCCGGGGCCGAGAGCCGTCCAGAGGCCCGGGAAATGCGGCACAGGGTTGAGTTTTAAAGGTTGCATGTCACCGACCGGTTCTTCGGATAAAATCCGCGGTTGCCAGTACAAAACGAAATAATATATGATTAACACCAGCAAGCAAAGTGGAATCATCGACAAGCGGGGACGATACCGGATGCAAAAAAAATTAGTCGCGATTTTTAGCGGAACGGTTCAAGGCGTGGGATTCCGGTTCACGACGGAACGGATTGCCAAACGCTTTGATGTCACCGGTTATGTGCGGAATCTCCCGAACGGTGAAGTCGAGCTGGTCGCCGAAGGGGACGTCGAGGTGCTGCAAGATTTTTTGAAGGCGGTCCGTGAATCGGGGCTTGCCCCTTACATTCGCGATATGGAAACCAACTGGTCAAACGCCGAAGGCAAGTTTCAACGTTTCGGTATCAGCTTTTAATCATGAAGCATATCATTCTCGCCGACATTCACGGAAATCAGGAAGCTTTGGAAACGGTCATTGCGCATTTGCGCGATCGCGACGTCGGGGCTTGGATCGTTTTGGGAGATACCGTCGGCTATGGCGCCAATCCCAACGAATGTTTTGAGTGGGTTTTGCAGAACGCAAAATTCCAATTGATGGGCAATCACGAAGAAGCGGTGGTCCATCGCAGCCTGCGGGACTGGTTCAGCGGATGGGCACGCGAAGCGATTGACTGGACGGACCGGGTGCTGCGCCCCGAATTTAAAAAGGAAATTTCGGCGTTGTCCTTCATGCGTATCGAAAATCAAATAACCTTTGCGCATGCGAGCCCCGACACTCCCGATCAATATCGGTACTTGATGCGTTATGAAGATGCCGTCGCTTCGTTTAAGAAAATGGAAAACGCCGTCGGTTTTGTCGGCCACACGCACGTGCCGTCCTTTTTTTCCGAGGAGAAGCATACGTTCACCTGGCTGAAGGAAGGGTGTCTCTCGCTGGCCGGAAAAGGGAAGATGCTCCTGAATCCCGGAAGTGTCGGCCAACCCCGCGACGGTGATTCCCGGCTGAGTTTCGGGATCTTCGACGATGAAAATAAAACTTTTGAAATCGTGCGGCTGGTTTATGATAATGTCAAAGCGGCAAACAAAATCCGAAAGGCGGGACTGCCGCGTTTCTTAGCGGACCGACTCTTATGACTCAAGACCCGATGACAAAAGCAGAGGCCAGGGAAACGATCGAGAAACTCCGGCAGGAGATCGAGCATCACAACCGGAAATATTATCTCGATGCCAAGCCCGAAATCAGTGATTTTGATTTCGACCGGCTCATGCGCAAACTCATCGATCTCGAAACGGCCTACCCGGAATTTGCGGTACCGGATTCGCCCTCCCGGCGGGTCGGGGGAGCCCCGCTGTCGGGTTTCCGGACAATCACGCATCGCGTGCCGATGCTCTCTCTCGATAACACCTATTCCTTCGACGAAGTGCGTGAGTTCGACAAGCGCGTCAAAAAATTTTTAAACCAGGACAAAATCCGGTATTTCGTCGAAGAGAAAATCGACGGCGTCTCGATTTCTTTGATTTATGAAAACGGCGTGCTCACGCTAGGTGTCACGCGCGGGGACGGCAAACAGGGTGACGATATTACCGAAAATATCCGCACCATCCGGTCGATCCCCCTGCGAATACCCGTCGCGGGCGCGGCCTTTCAAGGGGTCGTTCCGAAATATCTCGAGGTGCGGGGAGAGGCGTATTTGTCGCACCGGCAGTTTGAGAAAATCAATGCGGAAAAAGAAAAGGCCGGCGAAGAGTTTTTTGCCAATCCGCGCAACGCCTGCGCCGGCAGCCTGAAACTTCTGGATCCGAAACTCGTCGCCGCGCGAAAACTGGATGCGTTTTTGCACGGCCTGGCGGTCCTGGAGGGACCGGAGGGCCCCCGCAGCCAAAACGAAACTTTTGCCCTTTTCACCGCGCTGGGATTCAAAACGATTCCGCATACGAAAATTTGTGACACGGTCGAAGATGTGAACGCTTATATCGAAACCTTTCGCGAGAAAAAAAACAAATTGGACTATGACATCGACGGGTTGGTGATCAAAGTCGACAGCTTCGCGGAACAGCAGGCGTTGGGAACTACCAACAAATCGCCGCGTTGGATGATCGCCTACAAATACCCGGCAGAAAAAGCGGAAACGGTCCTGGAAGACATCAAGATCCAGGTCGGGCGCACCGGAGTGCTAACCCCCGTCGCGATTTTAAAACCCGTGCACCTTTCCGGGACGACGGTTTCCCGCGCCAGTTTGCATAATCAGGACGAAATCCATAGACTCGATGTACGCATCGGGGATCATGTGCTTGTGGAGAAATGCGGTGAGATCATTCCCAAGGTCGTTGCGGTACTCGCGGAGAAAAGGACGGCACCGCTGAAGAAGTTTGTGTTCCCCGCGCACTGCCCGGTCTGTCACGGCAAGGCGGAGAAATGCGGCGAAGAGGTGGCGGTGCGCTGCATGAATTTGGCGTGTCCTGCCCAGCTCAAAGGGCGCGTGCGCCACTTTGCGCAGCGGGACGCGATGGACATCGAAGGTTTGGGCACCGTGTGGGTGGAACAATTTGTCGATCGAAAACTTATCCGTGATTTGTCGGATATTTATCATCTCAACTTCGATGAAGTGATGAACCTGGAGCGGATGGGACAAAAATCGACCGACAATTTATTCGCGGGTATCGAAAAGAGCAAGCAGCAACCGTTGGAGAGACTGATTTACGGACTCGGCATTCTGGATGTCGGTGAACACTCGGCCCACATCCTGGCCCAAAAGTTCCGCCATTTGGACGCATTGGCCAAGGCGGATGAAGACATCTTGCAGTCCATTCGTGAAATCGGTCCCGTCACCGCGCATTCGATTTATGAATTTTTCCAACAACCGGGAACGCGGAAGATTATCGAGAAACTCCGCAAGGCCGGGGTCCGGTTTGATATCGTGGAAGATGTCCAAGGCAAGACGCCCTTCAGCGGCAAAACCTGTGTGCTGACCGGTACGCC
>JAQTOZ010000186.1 GCA_028713205.1 Candidatus Omnitrophota bacterium | reverse complement strand
GCGAGGATTTATTAAAGTGCGTTGAAGCGGCACGCCTCGCGCCGTCCGCCTGCAACAGCCAGCCATGGTCTTTTATCGTGGTGGATGCCCCTGACCGCGTGCGGGATATCGGTCAAAAGATTTTTTCAGGTCTTTATAACATGAACCGGTTTGCGATCGAAGCCTCCGCTTTGATCGTCGTCATTTCGGAAAAACAAAAATTTCTAAGCGTCCTCGGCGGGAAAATCCGGGATACCCGGTATTATCTGATTGATATCGGTATCGCCTGCGAGCACCTTGTGTTGCAGGCGGAGGAACTTGGGATCGGCAGTTGTTGGCTCGGATGGTTTGATGAAAAAGCGTTGAAGGCGGCTTTGAGCGTTCCCCGGGACAAGAAAATCGATATTGTCATTGCCCTGGGTTATGCCGAAGGGGATGCGTCTTCCCGCCCCCGGATCCGGAAGACCTTGGATGAGATCACGTCATTTGACGCGTCCCGGCGGACGTCCTGTCCGAAATAGACGGTTCGGAGCATGCAAATATTTGCCGGCCCGCCGCGCGGAGTCGGACGGATGATTAAAAGCGCTCACGATTTTTGTTATGAAGAGCAGGGGTTCAGATCCGGCGCATTCTGAGCGATAAAGTCTTTTCGATTTCGATCAGGACCTGGTCGGAGTCCAGAGGCTTGACAAGATATTTTTCGGCCTGATTTCGAATACCTTCTGCGATGTCCTTCTGCTCTTTTTCGCCGGTCAGCATGACAATGGGAATATTCACCGTCTTACGGTCTGCCTTGAGCTTTTTCAGTACCTCAAAACCGTTCATCTTCGGCATCATCACATCCAGCAAGATCAAATCCGGCAATTTGTCTTTAGCCTCTTTGATGGCGGCTTTGCCGTCCGTTGCTGTGTAAACGGTATAACCTTTTTCCTTGAATTTCATCTCGAGTGTTTCGACAATCATCGGTTCATCGTCCACGACCAGAATTTTAATATCCACGGAATCCCCTCCTTGATTTGTCCGCTGTCCGGTTTTTTTCAAACCAAGCTTATAGAAATTTTAACCAGTGCGATTAGGCAAAATCCTACCCCGAGATGCGCCGATATGCAACTAACAAGTTGACGGCAGCGGCACCGGGGTTTTTTCTTGGTTCCGCAACCCTCCCCTTTTGTGATATAAACTGATCGGTTGCTTTTAGCGAAACGCGACTTTCCCGCATCGAAAAAATACATGGTCTGTGTCGTGCGACGGAAGGGAAGCTTCCGGAGGATTGATGCCAAGCGATCGAATTCGGGAATTGGACGGGGTCCGGGGACTTGCGATTGTCTTCGTGCTGATCTGGCATTATGCGACAAGTCTGTTCGACCTGCGGGGGCCGATCGGTCATGCCGTTTACCGATCTATTTGTTGGACATGGAGCGGCGTGGATTTGTTTTTTGTTTTGTCGGGATTCCTCATCGTCGGTATTTTGATGCGTCATTCGTCCTGTCCGCATTATTTCCGGACGTTCTATGCCCGCCGGGTGTTGAGAATTATTCCTCTGTATTACCTTTTGATTCTGGGGTTTATCCTGTTCCGCAGTTTGGGACTTCAGGCGCGGTTTTACTGGTTGATGGCCCATCCCTTTCCGATGTGGAGCTATTTCGCCTTCGTCCAAAATTTCCTGATGGGACATGCCTGGAGATGGGGGCCCCCCTGGTTGGGAATTACCTGGTCGTTGGCGGTCGAGGAACAGTTTTATTTACTGATGCCGCTATTGATTTTTGCGGCGAACAAGCGCTATCTTCCGCTGATCTTCGGCGCGGGAATTCTTGCAGCCCCGGTGATCCGGGCCATGTTGCCGCACTTGTGTGCCACGGTCCTTCTTCCCGCCCGGATGGACTCGATTTTGATCGGGGCCTTGATAGCTTATTATTTCGAAAACGAACGGGTTCGATCGTTTTTGCTTCGAGGCAAAAACATGCTACGCCTTCTCTTTGTCGTGTTTTTTATACCCGCGTGTTACATGTTCGACCGGGGTCCGGCCTGGAAACTGGGCGGAAGTATGATCCATAGTCTTTTAGGAATTGCCTACGGGTTTTTGGTTTTGATCGCCCTGATCTGCGTTTCGGATTGGGAAGGAAAATTTTTGCGGCAGAAAGCACTCGCTTTTTTGGGTAAAATTCCCTATTGTGTTTACTTGATTCATTCGCTGGTACTTGGGTTGCTGTATCCGTTGATTCTGAAGCAGGATCCCAAAATAGAAAATTTGAACGGATTCCTGGTAGCCTGCGTGGCCTTGGTGTTAACGATTTTCGTCGCCGCTTTGTCGTACCGGTATTTCGAAAAACCGATCTTGGATTACGCGAAAAGGTTTAAGTATTAGGAGAAATAAAGATCAAAGGACCAGGCTTGAAAAAAATATCTGTGCGGTGCGGTGTGTTTTCGAAGGTGCTTGACGGAGGTTGCGGGATGCATTTGGGGGTGGGGCAAAAATCCGGAATGAGCTCGAGGGGCATGCGCGCCGGCACCAACTTCCTGATCATCCTTTTATTTGTTTCTTTCGTTTTCAGCGGAGCATCGGTTTGCGAGGCCGCAAAAAACGGAGCTGAAAGACAACCCTCGGTTTTGCAACAAAAAGCAGGGCAGGAGAAGACGGCGGCCTCAGCGGATGAAACTATTTCGGTCGTGACAGCGAAACTGATCACTTGGGATACGGTCCCGAATGAGCCCGGACATGTTGAATTTGATACTTCCTATGCTTATACCGCTTCCGGGAATGCATGGTCCTCCGACGGGAACCGGCACAGCCGTGAGCTTTTGAGGGCCCATGAATTCGATGAGATGGCTTATGTCGGTGTTGTCAAGGACTTGGACATCTTTGTGGGCAGCGGATATGCGATTTTGGCCAATAAAGAAAACAATTTCAACGAGGTCGGAGAATTTATCGATCCGGTTCTCGGAGAAACGATCGGAAACCCGTCGGAAGGAGCTGCTCACGGTCACGGCATCAAGGATTTACTCGCCGGAGCCCGATGGCGGTTTTATGACGATGAAGCACAGCAATTGAGTTTTGCCTATATCCCCATCGTTCAAATTCCCGTCGGCCGGCGGACAGATTACAATCATCTCGGGCCAAGCCAGGGTTACACCAGCATGGATAACCGGCTGGCGCTGACCAAAAACATTGGCTTTTGGAATATCGATGTCAATTTGGCTTATCTCACTCCTTTGGCCCATTTAAGGAAAACGAATAACTACTGTGGAACTTTGGAGACCAATTTTGCGTTGGGATATCAATGGACGCGTTGGATTCAACCTGAGATCGAAGTTATCTATGATCATCTCTTTGAAAAAAACGGCAAAGGCGGGAAGCTTTGTTCGATGGTTTTTGGATTGATTATGCCGGTTCATGCGCACATTCGTTTGGATGTGGGCATGATCCAGGATGTTTTGGGAAGCAATGTCGATCAAATCACGTCCGGGTATTTCCGGATTGTGATGACCAAGTAGCAAGTCTGCCCGACAAGGCGGGAGTTGTGTGCGATAACCTTTTTCTGGATCGGTGAAAAGGCGGGGGCTATACTAAGATCAAAAGAGAGCGAAATTTAACAACCAGTTGGGTGATAAAAGGGGCGGGCCAATGCAGAACATGATCAAAACCAGACAAGTGATAACAATCGGTTTTATCTTAGCGGCGGGTATTTTGTGGGGGAGCGGTTATTCTTTCGGGGCCGAAGGGGCACCCCGGCTCACAATCGTTGTTCACGACACAAACGGGAATGTTTTATCGTCGGCCGGACAGCTTCAAATGAGAGACACCCGGGATACCGCTTCCGTATTCCTTCGCACGGCCCGTTTTGATGAACAGGGCAATGCTGTTTTTGGGCCGGAAGATTTCAAAGATTTTGTGATTTCCGGGATCGGTCCCAACGGAGATGTGCAGCAAATCCCTTATGATAAGACCGTCCGTTTGAACGAAGCCCATTTTCAAGTCGAAGTTACTTTGAATATCGACGGATACACTCCGCAATCGAGAACCGTCAATGTTCCACCGGATGAAGAAGTCACGTACAGCTTCGATCTCGAATAATCGATTGTCCGAGGACTGAAAACCCCGCTACCATATGGGTTATCTTAACCCGTTATCCAGCAATACTTTGTGTTGCCTCTCAGGATTTGTCAGGATTTTTTATTTTCGGTTTGGCCGGTCACAAGATTGCGCAGTTCGTTTTGGGCGGAATCGTTTTTGGCCCAATCGGGATTTTCGGGCAGGATCCGGGTAAAGAAATCAGGGGTGTAGGTCGGGCCGTAAAAAAGTTCGCCGTAAGCAAGACGCGTGACGGGAAACAAAACAAAATCCGTTTTGTTCGGTTTGATCATTTTCATGATTAACTCTACCGGCATGAAAACCAGGATGTCCTGGATTGGGCCCTCCAGCAGCATGAGCGTGAAAAATTCGTCGTGGACAAAGTAGCGGCGGGGCAGCTGATATTTTAAGGGCAGGATTTTGGCTACGGCGCGTTTTCGGGCGCGTAGCATTTGTTTGGCTTCCTCTTTGGATTGAGCCCAGGTATCATCCGAATGAGTCGTGTATTCGGGAATGAGATAACCGTTCCGGTAAACCCCCCACTTGGATTCGGCATCCGGAACCTGTTCGCTCAGAATCGGACGGATATCATACCGTGTGCAAGAGGAAAGCATCAGTACAGCGATAATCGACAGCAATAATTGTCTCTTCATCCTCAACTCCGGTGAATCATGAAACGTATCTTATGTGTTTTGGCTTCTCTTCGCAAAGATTCTTTGTAAATTATCGGCTTTCCTTGTTTAAAAATGTTGTTTCGATCCCTCAAGGGTGATACGGCACTCGAATGGCACCTTTTTCGTCCCTGATCACAATAAACTCTGACGGGAGGTGGAATAAAGGTAATAAAAAGAAGACTTTGCTCATGTGTTTTTCCAGTAAATGACCTAGTCTCAAACCGTGAGGAGTGAAAACAAGAAGCAGGGCGGGCCATGAAATCGTCCTGGTCAATAAAGAATATGCTTTGCTCGAATATCTCATGCTCCATGCGGAGCATGTCTTGACGCGGACGATGATTTCCGAGCATGTCTGGAATGAAAGCTCTTTCACCGGGATGTAAAGGTCATTGTCAGCAGTGTTTTGCCCGTAAGTGAGCAGCAGCGGCTGATTCAGGGTGCGGCCGCTTATTATGATAAATCGCAAAGCGTCGAAATGTTGTTTACAAGTATCAGTGAAGTTTGCCGGGACCGTCAAGAGTTCCAGGATGCGAATGAATCGGCGTAGCCGCGTGTGTCAAAGCCGGCCCCGCACCGTGTCTTTTTCTGGCCCCCGAGGAATTTGAGGGGTATACTGGCACCCGTCATTTTCGGGCAGGCAGTATGCTAAAAAATTCCGGAAGGGTCCAATCGTTAAAGGCGAATTGTCCGTAACAAGGAGGGATTCCCATGCTGATTCTGGCAAAGTTGATCGGCGTTGTGATCGCGGTTTTCGGTCTTACCATTTTTGTGACACCGCAAATCACGAAAAGAGTCTTCGATTTTTTTAAGGAAGGCAAAAATATTTATTGGGCAGGCGTCGTGCGCGTTCTGATCGGCTTGGTCCTGCTCCTGGCGGCCTCGCGCAGTGCGATCCCTGTCGCGACCATTTGTGTGGGCGTGATCTTTCTCCTGAGCGGGATCATTGTGTTTGCCGTCGATTTGGAGAAAATGAAAAACTTTATCGCCCACTTTGATGAGATGCCCGCTCTTGTGACGCGGCTCTTCGGACTTCTCGCGGCCTCCTTTGGGATTTTGATCTTTTCAATCGTTTGATCGATTGTTTTGGCGCGCCAACCCCGCAAGGCCTCTCCGGCAATGCGGGATCTTTGCGCCGCCGATCTTGAACCCATTGTCTCGCCCGCAAGTTGGAGGCCCGAAGGAAAGGGACGGACACGGATTCCATGTCATTTGCGATTCAAAAAATACCGGACACGGTCGAAAAGCTTGCCATCCTTTCCAGGGATTCAAAATATGATTTGGCCTGTGCCTGCGGCACGGCCGACGACGAACATCGCCGGCGTTCCGAGGACGATCAATGGATCCATCCCGTCGTGCTTCCCAACGGCGGGACAACATTCCTTTTCAAGACACTCCTTTCCAACGAATGCGTTAACAACTGCAAATATTGTCCCCTGAGATCGAAAGCGGATGCCGAGCGCTGTGCGCTAAGCCCGGAGGAACTGGTCAAAACTTTTTTGTCGTATTACGATGCCGGGACGGTCAGCGGCCTTTTCCTGACGAGTGCCGTCCGCGATAATCCCGATCGGACCATGGAACGCATCAACCAGGCCGCATTCAGCCTGCGCCGCAGGCAATTCAGGGGCTATATCCATTTAAAAATCATCCCCGGCGCCTCGGAGGCGGCTATCCGTCAAAGCGTATCTTTGGCCACGGCCGTATCGCTCAATATCGAGACCGCCGGCGAAAACAATTTTAAACTTCTGAGTACGACGAAAGACTATTTGAAGGACATTATTGAACCGATCCAACTCATCAGCCGGTTGACCGCGCGGGGGACGCCGCATGCGCGTGTCAAGCAGACGACTCAATTTGTTGTCGGCGCTTCGCACGAAACCGACGGGGAAATCATCCGTTATTCCCAGCGGCTTTACCGGAAGCTGCATCTGTCGCGGATTTACTTTAGCGCGTATCAACGGGGCGCCGGTACCTCCGACCTGCCCGGCGAGTATTCTGCCGCCAGCAACCGCGACCTTTTAACTCC
>JAQTOZ010000185.1 GCA_028713205.1 Candidatus Omnitrophota bacterium | reverse complement strand
GGAACGAGGCATGGGCACTAAAGAATGGACCAGCCAAGAGCCCGTCAAGCCGATAAGGTCAATCCATTACGAGTCATGTTTGGATGCCATGAAGCAAAATGGCGTGCAAGTATTTTTTGTTACCTCAGACATTTTTAAGCGATTGAAAGAAGCACCTAATGGCGATGAAAAAGTTAAAATTATTAAAACGCTGACACCAGAAAAATGAATTTCTAAAATTTAGAATCCTTATTACATAACTGCAACTGAATGCTCGGCCTTAAACGCGGTACAGTCAAGCTCTGCGAGCACCATGATGAATGGGCTGAACTTTACGAGCAGGAAAAACAATTACTCAAAAATATTTTTGGTGACAAAATTATCGAGATGGAGCACATCGGCAGCACGGCTATCCCCGGCGTACCTGCTAAGCCGATTATAGACATTAATACCGCCATCAAATCACTCGACAAAGAAACAGTGGATGAATTCATCGAACCGCTCCAAAAAGTCGGCTATACCTACATGCATGAATATCCGAATAGAAAATTCTTCGTTAAAGGCCCTGAGGAAAAGCGAACTCATCATCTCAACCTTGTGGAAGTGGGCAACCAAACCGATTGGCACGATAAAATTCTATTCAGGGATTATTTGAATAGCCATCAAGAAGCGCGGGATGAATATGGAAAATTAAAATTGGATCTGGCTTCAAAATTCGCGGATGACCGTGAGTCGTACACGAAAGCGAAAGAAAATTTTATTTTAGAAATTATTAAAAAAGCTCGGTTGACAATGCCGAAAGGCGTTGCTGGAATTCTAGAAAATTACGACGGAACTTATCTTTTACATTTGCGTGATTCTGACGCGCCGACCATGGCTGGAGAATGGTGTCTCGTCGGAGGCGCGGTCGAGAATAATGAATCACCCGAGGATGCGATCGCGAGAGAAGTAAAAGAAGAAACTAATTTAGACTTACAAGAGCCTGTTTTCGTAAAAGATTTCATTTATAACGGTAAAATGATTTCAATTTTCCATTGTAAAATTAATACGCGCAATCAAAAAATGATTTTAGGTGAAGGAAAACAGTTAAAATTTTTTAGTTTGGATGAATTATCAAGATTACTAAGTAACCTCGGTTCCTGTAACCCGTATCTTCAAGTATTGAGCGATTTCGCATTCGTAAAAACTAATAGAGTCGAGGTAAATCAAAAACAATGCGAATTAATAGCCGACCGACTTCGGCCATTACGCTTCAGGCGGGAACATTTCAATCGGCCATTTCTGACTTTTAAATCGGGTGCTGAAACAAAACTGCGGGCATTCCTTTTTGCGTCTGCTATTTGCCACCAGACGCATTCCTTGATCTACCGAAAAAAAAATTTAAAAGGGTGGAGTTGCCTTGAAGATACTTACACGATTTTAGGTGAAGTTAATTCTCCCCTACTTGATCCCGAATATATATCCAAACTATCGGTGAACGAGTTGAGTGAATTGCTCAAGCCGGTCTTCGCTGAAGACGGGAGTCCAGAGAACTGTACTCTTGATAGGCTGGATGAAAGGTCTGCTTTTCTGATTAATATTTCTCAACAATTGAAAGAAAACTACGACGGAAAAGTTTCTAATCTGCTTGCCGAATCGAACGGCTACCTGATCAATAACGGTTCTGGCTTATACGAACTCCTTGAAGAATTAGACGGATTTACCGATCCGCTCAAAAAGAAAAGCACAGTCTTCGTTCAATTAGTAAAAAATACCAATTTAATTCAGATCAAAGATCCAGAGTCAATCGAGCCTGTCATGGACTACCACATGCAAAGGCTCATGCTCCGGACAGGCTGTATTGAAGTCAAAGATGAAGAATTGAAACGCGCTTTGTACGAGAGACAAAATTTAGAATCTGATAGCGACGTCCGTCTGGCTTCCGTCGAAGCAGTCAGATTAATGGGCAGACTCGCTCAAAAAGATTTCTTTGAGATGGACGAGCTTCTTTGGTCACTTTCCCGCAGTTGTTGCCACGAACAACCTCTTTGTACGGCTGGCCATTGCAATAAAACTCCTTGTACCTTTTTTACTTTTATCGATTTACCGGAGCATGAGCGATGTATCTTTGACGGGATTTGCTCTGGCCAAAACGATGAATCCTTCCGTAAATACTGGCAGCCGGTAGTTGAGACTAACTATTATTGATATTTAAATTGTTTTAGAGGGATCATCTTATAACCGTCCCCACGAATTTCTTGCCCTCAAGAATCTTTTTTAAATTAGCGAGATCAGTGCCGCTGGCGATGATGACTTCCATTTGCCACTTATCTGATAATTTGGCAGCGATGGGATCAAACGGCACGTTCATGCCCGGCGTCCATTTGTTACCAACTAGCTTTCGGAAAAACTTCCAATCGGTTTTATATATCGGTTTGGCGTCCGCGTGCTTGCTCGGATCTTTGTCATACGCGACCGCGATGTTGCTCAAATTAATGACGCGCTGGGCGCCGTATTTATGCGCCAACCTGACGGCCACGTAATCCGTACTCCAGCCGGGCTTCCAACCGGCGCCGATCAAAACTGGTTTATTCCAATTAACGTGGCGCGTGGGATTTTTGACGACGCGGTGCAAAGCCTCCTCGCGGAAAACCGACCTTAAAAGATGCGCGTTCAAGCGCGTGGCGTGAATGCCAAGCCAATCAACGTCTTCATTCGCCAACTTGCCCACGGCGCGAGCCGCTTGCTGATAATGCCTAGCGGTACTGCCGCCTCCCACGATGATAATAAACCGTTCACCCAACTTAATGCGCGCGCGGATCAACTTGGAAAAGTCTTTCAAAAAATCCACGTCAATCCCGCCATTAGGCACAAGGATCGAGCCTCCGAGTGATATAACGACTAACTTGTTTTGCATAAAACTCCCCCTTACAAGGGGGATCAAGCTCTTTCCGCTCTTAGGAATGAATTGGTGATCCACGACACGGCCCAGAAGACCAGAGCGCCGCCGAAAGCCGGCCAAAAACCTGCCACGGCAAAACCAGGGACGATAGCCGAAGCCAACCAAAACATCAGGGCGTTGATAATCAAGGTAAACAAACCAAGCGTCAAAATATTTACCGGCAAGGTCAATAAGATGACCAAGGGACGGACGATGGCGTTGATCAAGCCCATGACCAGCGCCGTGATTAGGGCTGCCCAGAAATTCGTAACGCTCACGCCTGGAATTAAATAGGCCGCCAGCATGACCGCCAAAGCGTTAATGACCCAACGGACTATAAACATATGCGTATGTAAAAAGAATTATTTTGAATGCTTCTTTTGGATTTCGGTCACTTTGTTTTCGGCTTGCTCTAGCCGCTCGCGTAAAACCTCCGCCAATTCCATGGCCCGCTCGTATTTTTTGAGCCCGACGTCCAAATCGGATTCGCCTTTCTCGAACCATTCGGCAATCGACTCCAATTCCGTAAAAGCCTTGGCGACGTCTACGGTTTTTTTAGCTTTCTTCTCTGGCATAATTGCTTGTCATCGCGAGCGGAGTCATACGTAGCGTGGCGATCTACTGTAGATTGCCACGTCGCTTCGCTCCTCGCAATGACATTTAAAGTAGTTTTTGTTGCTTAGCTTCGTTAGCTCGTCTGAGCTTTTCGAGTCGCGCGTCCCCTTCCCCGTCTCGTAAGACGATCGTAACCGGTTGCCCAACGGACAACCCGGCTATCGAAGTCACGGTTTGGCTGCCCGACTTCAAAATCGCGTAACCGCGTTTCAAAACACCTTTGGGATCCAAAGATGCCAATAAACGAACGTGATTGCGGAGCTTATCGCTAAGCGCCTTAAGCCATTGTTGCATATTTGACTCGGCCCTGGAAGCCAGCTGGCCAAGCCGTTCCCGCTCGGTGGCAAGCCAAAGCGCGGGCGATCTTAAAGCCCGTTCGATCAAATCTTTCTTGGAGTTGATGGCTTGCAAAAGTTGGTTCTCGATTTTTTCCGTGTGATGGGCCAAATCCCTCAAAACATCATTCCTGTCGGGGACAAGGCGGCGCGCGCAATCCGTTGGCGTCGAACCGCGGACATCGGCGGCCAGTTCGGCCAGCGACAAATCGCGCTCGTGGCCAATGCCGACCAAGGTCGGAACTTTTGATGAATGAATGGCGCGCACCAAGACTTCGCTGTTAAAAGCCATCAGCTCTTCGAGCGAACCGCCGCCGCGCGTGATGACAATGGCGTCGTATTCGTCTTCGCTCATGGCAGTCCGATGAATGGCCGAGCGCGTGTTAGCCGCCTGTATGGCTTGGACAATGTCTTCGGCCGCGCCCATGCCCTGGACTTTGACGTGGTAAGTATGGATTTCCAAACCGCGCCAACGTTCGTTCACGATGCGGATGAAATCCCCGTAGGCCGCGCTTTCGCGCGAAGCGATGAGCGCGATCCGGTTTGGAAAAACCGGCAAAGGCCGCTTGCGCGAGGGGTCGAACAGACCCTCGAGCTCAAGCTTGGCCTTTAGCGCGGCCAAGGCTTTTTTAAGCGCGCCTTCGCCTACCAACTCGATGCGATTGGCGGTGATGGAAAATTTGCCGAATTTTGGATAAATGCGTGGCACGCCAAAAACCCTGACTTTCATGCCGTCTTCCACGGGCACATGCAGCTGCCAAACGGTCATGAAGATGTTGACCAAACCAGTCTCGTCTTTCAAATCAAAATTAACCCATTGTCCTTGGCTTACGCGAAAACCAGAGACTTCGCCCTCCACGCAAAGCTCTTCCGCATCCCAAGAGCGACCTAAAACGTCATTTATGTGGGCTATGAAATCCGTTACGGAAAAGATGGTCATGAACTATTTATACAGCAGTCCTCCCCACTCGACCAGCGTAAAGCCATTTCTGGCCGGAGTGACGATTTGCGGGGGCGTGATTTTGATAGGAGTCGACAATTTTTGCCAATCCATGAATATACGGATGCTCGTCTCCGGTTTGGGATTAACGTAAAGCGGCGCAGCTTGAGACCAGGTGCTCGTCAGGAATGAAACGCGGTAATAAGGCGCGCCCGTCATCTTAGGCAGCCAAAAATCCATGAACTCGCCTGCCTCTTTCTTGTTCAAGCCGTATTTGAGAAGGATGTTTGAGAGGAAAGCTTTTTGCTCGCCATTCTTGACTAAAAAGCCATCTTTCGGCGTGACGTAACCAATGCCCGTGCCTTCCCAATACAATGATCCGTAAGTGGTCGTGGCGTAAGTCGAACTCGCGGCTAACAGATTCAAAGTTCCATCCGGCCTGGCCATCACTTTCCATCCACCAACCGGATAGCGCGGCTCGCTCACGGTGACGTTAACAAACCTCGGCAACGCGACGCTGACGTTAGTCGTCTCTTTCGGATAAAGATAAATAACCGGCTTGCCGCATTCGGCCGGCGGTGAAAGGACGATGTCCGCGTATCTGACCCAACGCCCAAACGCGTCTTGCCAAAGGAAGATAGGAACTGGGATTTGCTTCAGGAACTCTTCAAAATTCGGCTTAGATTTCCCATCCGGCAAAAACCAACTTTCATAAGCCGCTAAAACCGTCGGACTTTGTTCAGGATCTGTTGGAATATAAATCGGATCGCCTCCATTTACAGTTCCCACCTTAGTCAAAGCAGCTAAGCTGACGTTTTCACCGGAGGCGGCCAAAGTCGGACAAAAGGTTTCACAACCTCCGCTAGTAACCATGTATGTTTTTGACGGATTCTTTCCGTTCAAAGCTTGGCTATCCCATGTAATATCAATCGCCCTGTCCGCGTCTTCATAACCTTCTGGATTTTTGACTTTTAATTTTGAAGCCACTCGAATAAACCTTTTATCGCTTACCTGTACGTTTAAACATCCGTAACCGGCTTTCATCATTTCTTCCTGAGCATAAATCGGATATCCGTTATCCGTTTTACCGTATAGTTTGTAACCGGTCATCTTCCCGCCCATTTTGAGCCAATCCATATAAACCGTATCCCACCCCAGATAACCCGAAACCTCTAATTCTTTCCCTTTATACGTAAGTTCTGGTTGTTCGTTCGTGCCTTTAAGGCTCAGATAAAAAGCCGGAGTCAAAACCTTCTCCCATTCAATGGCTGGATATTTTTCGTAAGCTCTGCCTGAATTATCTGAAGCAGGTGGGGTTCTATAAGCTTTCATCTGTTCGATCCATAAGGTTCCCAAAGTCAAAGCGCGTTTACCGTCGGGTGAAAGGATAAAACGGAAATCGGCACAACCTCCCAGGTCGCACATACCATCGCGCTGTTCAAAGACTCTATAGTCTTTATATTTTCCCTCCGCCACCTTGCCCAGCTCCCAAGTGCCAAGCGCTTGATCATCAGCTGGACTATCAAAAGCAACGGACAACCCGGTCAGCGCGCTCTGTAATTTTTCCAATTGATCATATGGATAAACGTTAGCGGCATTGTTAGCCTCGATCACACCCCCGTAAACCAATTTTGGATCAATACTTTTTGGCGCGGAGTTCCAATCAACATCTAATATCATGGAATCCATAACTGGAGCCAAAGCGTAATCAGCATAGCTATTCTTACTCGGAGAGTTCTGATCCGTTACCTGTTCCGTTGAAGTTGGCAATGAGACATCTCCCGGCGGCTGATTATCGTTATTCGCAATCGGCGCCGGAATTTTGACCGGCTGCTTTTCCTTGTTCATGTATCTCCACCCCAACCAAAATCCCCCAAACCCGAGGGCGACTCCCACTACAAAAATGAGGACGACCAACCAATTTGGCAAAGCCTTTTTGGTCAAAGCCTCCTCCGCTGTGTTTTTCTTAGGCATATTAAAAGTATTCTACTTTATTTATTGTCCAATGGCGATAACGCCCTTTTTTATCTGGGATGACAGGCCTTTATCCGAAACC
>JAQTOZ010000011.1 GCA_028713205.1 Candidatus Omnitrophota bacterium | reverse complement strand
GTCCCCTTTGCCGGGGGACTCAAAACAGCCGCCGGTTTGGCCGGGTGGATGGATTGAATCGAGGTTTCGCGTTCTACAGGACGTTGCTGATCAAACTGCGGTGCCATTTGCCCCGTAGTCTGATCAGTTCTCGGCTTGAATGAATCCGAGTTCGTCTCACTGCGAAATGGAGTAGCAGCACCCACCAGAAAACGGACAGGTGAGCCTGCCGGAGTTCCGGCAGGCAGGCGTGAATCTTGGCTGGCGATTCTTGACGCGGCCACGGGTCTCGCGGTATCAGCGATTTCCCGGCCGGCGGCTTTTGAAATTTTGATTCCCGTTTGCATCATCAATGCGGCTCGATTGGCCGGCTGCTCACTGTCACGTCTCGGATTGCGTCGCGAGGCGGAAGAAACCAGGCGGATCTCGCTGCGTGAATCTCGATACGAACTCCGTTTTTTCGGAAATTGCCAAGTATGTTTCAATACTGCCATCGAAGGCATTCCTCGTTTCTTTAGATTAAGAAATATGACGAAGCGTGTAAAGTTTGCACGGCATTTATGATCGCCGCAATGCTGAGTCGAAGTTCTTTAGGTGTTCTATGAACAATCTAGAATTAATACGGTATCCTTGGGATAAATTGCAGCATGCGAGACATAGTTTGGGATTGCTAGTATTGTTAGTAAAAAATGTGCGTGTGATTGATTCAAACCAATGATTTCGGTGGAGAATAAGCCCTGGAGATGGGCTTAAACGGGCATGCGGCTGATGACACTCTGGGCAACGGTGATCAAAGATTTTGGAACGGCGATTCCTATTCCTTTAAGGGCATTCCCGTGTATGTCCTTTTTGCCCTGTTCGTAAAGAATGCACTCCACTTCTTCCTCTTGAAGCCTCACCTGAATCATGCGTGCATCTTGCATGGACGCCGTTTCGTAGGCTTGGACCCAAATTTCCTGCGGATCAAGTTTCGGACGGAATTTACGGCGCGGTCTGGAACCATCAGGAGGGATAGAACCGAAACGTTGTTTCTCTTTCCACATCCAGAACAGATAGAGGATACAACCAAAAAACAGAAGATAAATAAAAATCCGGATAATCATACGCCGTGTATCCTAATTATCTTTCGTATAAAAATCAATCACCATCTCCAAGATTTCGCCACAACAAGCTCAGATGAATCCCGTTTTTATCTCACAAATAAAAAAAGCCCGTGGCTAGTTTGACTAACCACGGGCTTGCAATTAATCCCGGCGGCTTGCTACTCTCCCAACGAACTGCTCCGTTAGTACCATCGCCGGTAGAGGGCTTAACTGCCGTATTCGGAATGGGAACGGGTGTTTCACCTCTCCTATAACCACCGGAAAAACCTGAGCGCTAAAGAACGCGCATAAAGATTAACGCGAGTGAGCACGCGAAGTCTTGCGCATATCTTGCACAAAACTTCGCGTGCTTTCACGTCTTCAACTGAATAATCTCGAAAGATACAAACATAAATCCGCTTACCCCGACCGGCACTGATGTGCCGGTCGAAGCAAGTTTGCGAATTTAATGTCAAGCCGAACGACCGATTAGTATGGGTGAGCTGAATCCCTCACGGGACTTACACCTCCCACCTATCAACCTCGTAGTCTACGAGGGGTCTTCAAAACCGAAAACCGGTTGGGAAACCTTATCTTGGAGACGGCTTGGCGCTTAGATGCTTTCAGCGCTTATCCATTCCGAACGTCGATACTCTGCAATGCTCCTGGCGGAACAACAGATACACGAGCGGTTCGTCACCTTCGGCCCTCTCGTACTAGAAGGTGCTCTCCTCAAGTTTCCTACGCCCACAACAGATAGGGACCGAACTGTCTCACGACGTTCTGAACCCAGCTCACGTACCGCTTTAACCGGCGAACAGCCGGACCCTTGGGACCTTCTCCAGCCCCAGGATGCGATGAGCCGACATCGAGGTGCCAAACCGGGCCGTCGATGTGAACTCTTGGGCCCGATAAGCCTGTTATCCCCGGCGTACCTTTTGTCCGATGAGCGATGGCCATTCCAACATTGGACCACCGGATCACTAAGTCCGAGTTTCCTCCCTGCTTGTCTTGTAGGACTCGCAGTCAAGCCTGCTCTTTACCTTTGCGCTTCACGTGTGATTGCCAACCACACTAAGCAGACCTTTGAACGCCTCCGTTACCGTTTGGGAGGCGACCGCCCCAGTCAAACTGCCCGGCTGGCAATGTCCTTCGTCTCGATTCAGAGATCGAAGTTAGAACCCTAATTTTGTGAGACCGGTATTTCACATTGTGACTCTGCCTGGACTAGCGCCCAGGCTTCAACGTCTCCCGGCTATGCTACACACACTAAATCAAAGTTCAATACCAACGTACAGTAAAGGTGCACGGGGTCTTTCCGTCTAGTTGCGGGATCGCGGCATCTTCACCGCTGCTACAATTTCACCGAGTGTCTCGCTGAGACAGCGGTCAGCTCGTTACACGATTCGTGCAGGTCGGAACTTACCCGACAAGGAATTTCGCTACCTTAGGACCGTTATAGTTACGGCCGCCGTTTACCGGGGCTTAACTTCAGTGCTTTGCACCGTCTTGCGACAGCACTAACACCTCCGCTTGACCTTCCGGCACCGGGCACGTGTCACTCCCTATACGTCGACTTGTCGTCTTAGCAGAGAGCTGTGTTTTTGTTAAACAGTCGGCTGACCCAATTCACTGCGACCTTTTCGGGCTTCCTTGACAGTCACCCTACTCAGGCACTCCTTCTTCCGAAGTTACGGAGCTATTTTGCCTAGTTCCTTAGCGAGAATTCTCTCGAGCGCCTTAGAATATTCTTCCTACCCACGTGTGTCCGATTACGGTACGGGCAATAACCTAGCTCATTGAGCAGCTTTTCTCGCGAGTGTGGCATCAGCAAGTTCGCTCTTCCCGAAGGTTGAGCTCCCTAACGCCCCTTACCCCGTCTTGCGACGGAGCTACAGGTTTGGACGCGCACTTCCAGTCGCGCGCTCACTTAGCCTCCTCGGCACTTCTCAATTGGTAACGCGAAGTTATTGGTGCAGGAATATTTAACCTGCTGTCCATCATCTACGCCTATCTGGCCTCGACTTAGGTCCGACTAACCCCGGGCGGATTAACCTTCCCCGGGAAACCTTAGGTTTTCGGCGAACGGGTTTTTCGCCCGTTTTAGCGCTACTCATTCCGGCATAATCTCTTCTCAACGCTCCACAGATCCTTACGGTTCTGCTTCAATGCCTTGAGAATGCTCCTCTACCACGTAAGTCGCTCCGAAGAGGACTTACATCCGCGATTTCGGTACAAGACTTGAGCCCCGATCATTTTCGGCGCAAAAATACTCGACCAGTGAGCTGTTACGCACTCTTTAAATGGTGGCTGCCTCTAAGCCAACATCCTGGTTGTCAAAGTATTTTCACATCCTTTACCACTTAGTCTTGATTTAGGGACCTTAATCGGCGGTCTGGGTTGTTTCCCTCTCGACCGTGAAGCTTATCCCCCACGGACTGATTCCAGTGATTCCACCGTCAGCATTCGGAGTTTCCTTGGGTTCGGTAAACGGGTAAGTTCCCTAGCCCATTGAGTCCTCTACCTCTGACGATTACCGCACTAGACCATCCCTAAAGATGTTTCGAGGAGAACCAGCTATTACTGAGTTTGATTGGCCTTTCACCCCTTACCACAGCTCATCCGATCGATTTTCAACTCAAATCAGTTCGGACCTCCACGAGGTTTTACCCTCGCTTCATCCTGGCCATGGCAAGCTCACTCAGCTTCGGGTCTATTGAATGAGACTAGTCGCCCATTTCGGACTCGCTTTCGCTACGGCTGCACTCCTCACAGAGCTTAGCCTTGCCGCATCCAATAACTCGCCGGATCATTATGCAAAAGGCACGCAGTCAGGCATTCCGTAATCTTGCGACTACGGCATAGCCCTTCCACCGCCCGTAAGCCAATTGGTTTCAGGTTCTATTTCACTCCGCTAACAGCGGTTCTTTTCAATTTTCCCTTACGGTACTTGTTCACTATCGGTCGCTTATGAGTATTTAGCCTTGGAAGGTGGTTCTCCCAGATTCTCACGCGGTTCCACTTATCGCGTAATACTTGGGGACATCAGCCGGAAAGTATCCAATCTTTTTGCATACAGGGTTATCACCTTCTTGGACCGGTCGTTCCAGACCGTTCTGCTAAAATTGGATAAGACTTCTTTCCGCCGGAGTTTCGTGTCTCCGACCGCTGAGCCCCACAACACCCAAAAGACAACGCCACGAAGCTTGACATCTTTCAGGTTTAGGCTGTTCCGTTTTCGCTCGCCGCTACTTACGGAATCGATGATCTTTCTGTTCCTAGGGGTACTGAGATGTTTCAATTCCCCCCGTTTCGCTTCCACAACCTATGTATTCAGTTGAGGATTACCTCGTGATCGAGGTAGGGTTGCCCCATTCGGAAATCCCCGGATCAAAGTTTGTTTGCAACTCCCCGGGGCTTATCGCAGCTTACCACGTCCTTCTTCGCCTATAAGCACCAAATCATCCACCAATGGCTCTTAGTAGCTTGACAAAATTCTCGAGATGTAACTTCAAAATAAACAGTGTGAACCGTTCATTTCGACTCTTACATTTCGCGATGAATCTACCGAGATTATTCAGTTGTCAAAGAACGACTTACAGCCATAAGCTGTAAATTGTAAGTGTTCAAAAAACCACTTACGAAAAAGATGAAAACAATTTGAGAAATTTTTTAGAAGGTTTCTTACTGCTCAATGCTGAGCCCTTACCACTTCTTCTGGACCTGAGCGGGATCGAACCGCTGACCCCCTGCTTGCAAAGCAGGTGCTCTCCCAGCTGAGCTACAGGCCCTAACTCTGGGCCCAAGTGGATTCGAACCACTGACCCCTGCGTTATCAGCACAGTGCTCTAACCAACTGAGCTATGGGCCCATCATAATCCACTCATGATAGCCAACAGGAAAGTGCTCGAACCCATAACTCGGCAACATACACTTCTCACGGGAACCAGACAACCCATTCCCGCTGTTGCCGGAGATATCATTTTCAATTTTATGTGTGCGCCGATCGTAGATTTTGTGATTCGTCTTTCAACGGATCGGATCATCTAATCGAAGTTAAGCAAACTCCGAAGAGTCTACTAACTTCTCCTTAGAAAGGAGGTGATCCAACCTCACCTTCCGGTAAGGTTACCTTGTTACGACTTAGTCCCCCTCACGAGCCATACCTTCGCAGACGCCCTCCTTACGGTTAGGCAACCTACTTCGGGTGCAACCCACTCGGGTGACTTGACGGGCGGTGTGTACAAGACCCGGGAACGTATTCACCCTATCGTAGCTGATATAGGGTTACTAACGATTCCGGCTTCATGAAGGCGAATTGCAGCCTTCAATCCGAACTGGGACCGGCTTTGGGGATTGGCTCCACCTCGCGGTTTCGCAACCCATTGTACCGGCCATTGTAGCACGTGTGTAGCCCCAGGCGTAAGGGCCGTACTGACTTGACGTCATCCCCACCTTCCTCCGCTTTATCAGCGGCAGTTTCCTTAGAGTGCATCCCACCTTACGGCGGGATTAGCAACAAAGGATGGGGGTTGCGCTCGTTGCGGGACTTAACCCAACATCTCACGACACGAGCTGACGACAGCCATGCAACACCTGTGTACCAGTCCCCGAAGGGAGGGCCCTACTTTCATAAGGCTTTCTAGTACATGTCAAGCCTGGGTAAGGTTCCACGCGTATCGTCGTATTGAACCACATGCTCCACCGTTTGTGCGGGTCCCCGTCAATTCCTTTGAGTTTCAGCCTTGCGACCGTACTTCCCAGGCGGGTCACTTAATGCGTTAGCGGCGGCACCGAAGGGTTTAACCCCCCCGACACCTAGTGACCATCGTTTACGGCTAGGACTACCGGGGTATCTAATCCCGTTTGCTCCCCTAGCTTTCGTCCCTCAGCGTCAGTAATGAGCCAGTAAAGCGCCTTCGCGACAGGTGTTCTTCCTGATCTCTGCAGATTTCACCCTTACACCAGGAATTCCCTTTACCCCTCTCACACTCTAGTTCGGAAGTTTCGAATGCAGTTCTACAGTTAAGCTGTAGGATTTCACATCCGACTTTCCAAACCGCCTACGGACCCTTTACGCCCAATGAATCCGAACAACGCTTGCCACCTCTGTATTACCGCGGCTGCTGGCACAGAGTTAGCCGTGGCTTCCTCTGCTGGTACCGTCAAAACGGCCGATTATTCGTCGACCGCTTTTTCTTCCCAGCTGACAGCAGTTTACAATCCGAAGACCTTCATCCTGCACGCGGCGTCGCTTCGTCAGGGTTGCCCCCATTGCGAAAGATTCTCGACTGCAGCCTCCCGTAGGAGTCTGGGCAGTGTCTCAGTCCCAGTGTGGCTGACCATCCTCTCAGACCAGCTACCCGTCTTAGCCTTGGTGAGCCATTACCTCACCAACTAGCTGATAGGCCGCGGGCCCATCCAAAGGTGATAGGTCCTTACGGATCCCCATCTTTCTTCCGTCATAAGCAACGACGGAACACATCCGGTATTAGCCCGCCTTTCGGCAGGTTATCCCGAACCTAAGGGCAAGTTACCCACGTGTTACGCACCCTTTCGCCACTAAGTTTCCGAAAAAGCTAGAAACTTCGTTCGACTTGCATGCCTAATCCACGCCGCCAGCGTTCGTTCTGAGCCAGGATCAAACTCTCCGTAAAGAAAATTTGATCCATATTCAAAATCGTACGATCGGCTCCGCACACATATAAGAAAGAACAAATTGTAGAGACAGACCTCTCCTACTCGGATTATCTATCTTTACAAATTATCAAAACGAATTAAAACTATTACGATTAAAACAAGAAGATGATTACCGCATAGAAGATACGACAAACACCAACTTCACCCTCTATTCTGAAGGGGCTGTATTCTATTTCAGGCCAATCCGCTTGTCAAGGCTTTCTTGCTGATCCTAACATCAATCCATACCATCAGTTATAGAAATGATGAAAAATATATGTAAAAATTATTCGATTTTATTCAACCGTAACGGACTTAGCCAAATTTCGTGGTTGATCCACATCACGCCCATTCAAAGACGCAACCTTGTATGCAAACAACTGAATAGGAATTGCCGCCAAAACAGCTGAAAACATTTCTTCCGTCTTCGTAATAAAAAAAGTATAGCGAGACAGCTTTTGAACGGCATGATCGCCTCGCGTTGCAACACTAAGCACAATCCCTTTTCTCGCCCTGATTTCTTCGATATTGCTCAGCATCTTCTCATAGGTATGCGAAGTGCGCGGGCAAATACAGATCACAGGCTGATTTTTATCAATGAGCGCAATCGGACCGTGTTTCATCTCTCCCGCAGGATAACCATGCGCGTGCGCATATGTGATTTCCTTCAACTTCAATGCCCCTTCTAAGGCTGTCGGATAATTATAGCCACGGCCGAGATAAAGAAATGTCCGTTTTGAATAAAGATCTTTCGCGCAGGCATTGATCTTTGTTTCGAGCTTCAATGTCTCCGTAATTTGCAGAGGTAATTTTGAAAGGTCTCGCAGGAGTGAATGAATTTTTGTATGCCCTATTTTCCCTTTTGGGTGGATCTGCGCCATAAAAATAGAAAACAGGGCAAGCGTCGCAAGTTGCGCCAAATAAGCCTTGGTGGAAGCAACTCCAATCTCAGGGCCGGCATAGGTATAGATAACCCAATCTGCTTCGCGGGCGATGGTGCTTCCAACGACATTCACAATGGCCAGCGTCAACGCCCCTTTGTTTTTTGCCTCCCGCATAGCGGCTAGCGTATCGGCGGTTTCCCCCGATTGAGTAATTAAAATCACAAGATCATGCTTGCCAACAGTCGGATCTCCATATCGGAATTCGCTTGAAACCGTTGTCGTAACAGGCACGCGCAGGCATTCCCCCAGCATATAACTCCCTACCAAACCCGCATGGTATGCGGTTCCGCAGCTTACAAAATGAATGCGTTGAGTATGTTTAAGCCTTTCCGCAATTTTTGAATCGAGTTTCTCAAAAATGATTTTCCCTTTACGCAATCGCGTCTTTAAAATCATTTCCACCACCCGCGGTTGTTCAAAGATCTCCTTCAACATGAAGTGCGGATATCCACCTTTTGCCGCCTGTGCAATACTCCAATGAATCGTCGTAGGTTTACGTTTCACGCGTTTGCCCGTTTTCAGCGAGAAAATTTGAACATTTTGGCGTGTCAAAATCGCGAATTCATCATCTTCCAAATAAACAACCCGATTGGTATAAGGCATAATCGCCGGCGCGTCACTCGCAACAAAATTTTCACCTCGGCCGATTCCGATAACTAGGGGGTTTGAGCGTTTGAAAACGACAAGCTTGTCGGGTTCTTCCTTGGCAATCACAGCAAAAGCAAAAAAACCTTCCAGTCGTTTGACCGCTTTTTGAAGCGCTTCGACCAAACAGCCTTTGCGGTAATAACTTCCGATGAGATTGGCCGCAACTTCGGTGTCCGTTTCCGACTGAAACGTCATGCCTTGATGTTGAAGTTCTTTTTTAAGGGCTGCGTAGTTTTCGATAATACCATTGTGGACCAGCGCAATTTGACCCGCCATATCCATGTGTGGATGTGCATTTGCGCGAGAAGGCTGCCCATGTGTTGCCCAACGGGTGTGCCCGATACCCACGCTGGAAGTCAAATGAACATCTCGAAGGTCTTCTTTGAGTCTCGCAAGCTTTCCCTTTTGCTTGATGACATGGATATGCCCGGTTTTTTGAGTAATGAAGGCGACCCCAGCCGAATCGTAACCACGGTACTCCAGATGTTCCAACCCTTTAATAAGAACGGGAACGGCTTCTCGATAACCTATATATCCAACAATTCCGCACATAACCACCTCTTTAAGGCGCAAATTATACCTTGTCGATTATATTTTTGACAGAATAATTCAAATCGACTAAGATACCTTTTCTTCCGAGGTACCCATGAAAGAAAGACGAAAACACTTCTTGATTAATAAGCCTCTGCAATTCCGCTATATGGCTTATTTTACTTCGGCGCTAATTATTATTTCTGCCATCGCACTCGTAAGCCTTTATATCGGTATCTGGAGCAGCATCCTTGAATCCTTCTCGGATGCCCGGTTGCGCAATGATCTCCTTCTGGCATCACGCCTGACCGAATACGAGCAAGCACGATTTCCCGCCGCTTCGGTAGCCGCACCGGCAGAATCTCCATCGATTCTGTCCTTTTTCAAACAAACGGAAAAGTTGAGCCGGCATCAACGTGAAATTTTTAAAATGATCCTCGACGAATCCAATCAAAAGCTCATGTTCAAGCTAGCGTTGCTTCTTTTCTTCATCGCTTGGGCATCAATCTATATTTCTCATAAAATTGCCGGGCCTCTTTACCGTTTTCATGTCACGCTAGGCGACATCGAAAAAGGCGATTTGACCACGCGTATTCATTTGCGCAAATTTGACGAAGCGCTCTTTCTGGCGGAACAATTCAATCGTGCAATTGAGAAGCTTGACCGGACCATGTCGCAACTTAAAAACATCATGCGCGAAAATGAGGCAAATCCCCAACGTGCCGCAACACGCCTGAAAGAAGAGTTGTCTAAAATCAAAACCAGTGCGGATTCATAGCTTGCTTCGCAACCTCTTATTAACTGGTTTATTGAGTATGCTTCCCCTTCAAGGGCTGTTCGCTTACGAACCAGACGCCCGGGATGTTCAACTCCTTTCAAAAATCGAGCAGGACTCCATTCAATACTTCGTCCGAATGTCGGATAAAGTTACCGGCTTGACCCGAGATTCCTCACAAGCGGGTTCCCCCGCTTCTATCGCAGCTACCGGGTTTGCACTAGCTGCGGTTGCTATCGGACAATCTCGCGGCTGGATTCCCAAAGAACAGGCCTATGCACAAATCAAAAAGACATTAAGAACGTTGTTAAGCAAGGCTGATCAAAAAAAGGGGTTCTTTTACCATTTTCTGGATCCGCGCAGCGGAAAACGTGTTTGGGGCTCTGAAGTTTCTTCGATTGATACAACCTTGCTCGTTGCCGGTGCGTTGCTTGCGGGACAGTACTACCCAGGAACCGAAATCGAGGCTATGGCAAAAAAAGTTTATGCGCGTATCGATTGGCAATGGATGATGAACAACTCTTCGCTCGTCTGCATGGGGTGGAAACCCGAAAGTGGATTTTTGCCTTATTATTGGAACTCTTACAACGAGCACCTTTTGCTGCAAGCCCTTGCCATTGGTTCCCCCACGCACCCGATTCCCGCAGAAGCTTGGAATGCGTGGACACGAAACGAAGATGTTTATCGAGATAAGGATATTGTTTATTCCTACACAGGTTGTTTGTTCACTTATCAATATGCGCAAGCCTACATCGATTTTCGAGAGTTAGATGATCGAGGAATCAATTATTTCGACAATTCGGTGAATGCCTCCATCGCAAACTGGGAATATTCTTCTGAAAATCGCGACCAATACAAAAGTTACGGCGGAAATCTTTGGGGACTTTCAGCATCTTTGGGCCCTGCTGGTTATAAAGCTTACGGAGCAAAACCCGGTCAAGGACTGCATGATGGGACCATTGCACCCCATAGCGCTTTGAGTTCCATCAATTTCACACCGGAAAGATCCATCGCCGCGGCACATTTGTTTTTCAACCAATATCAGGACCGTCTTTATGATCATTTTGGCTTTAAAGATGCGTTCAATCTCGATAAAAACTGGTGGGCCGAGGAATATCTTGGAATTGATCAAGGTATCACTGTTTTGATGTTGGAAAATTACTTAAATCATGGAGCGGTGTGGAATAAGTTTATGCAGCTTTTACCGGTCCAATTCTGGATCAAACGCTGCAATTTATTGAAGGTAAAAAGCGCCGATCTTGAAATTCAACCGATGTCGTTTATGTCATCTTCCGATACAAGCGACTCACGAGCCGCGCCGCCGTCTCGTCAATAATTTCTGGCGTAAGGTAGGTCCCGTTTTTGATTTCTTCTTTGATTTCCCGGACGCGCCCCATATTCGGGTCTGGTTCTTCGTGGATCATACGGGAAAACTTGCGGATTTCATCCCAGAGATGCTCATCCTGATGGTTTAGAATGGCAGGCCGTTCGATTTTAACGGTATTTTTTCTTCTATTGTTTAGGCCTTTTGATGTGTCCATGTTTATCCTAATAGATGCACAACGCGGCCTCTTACCGCGCAATGTTCTTCACTCTATTAGAATATCGGCGGCCATCATCAAAACTTGATATAAGCTTACAATAGAATGGCGTTAGGCTTCTAAAATAATTTCCCCGTAACGTTTCATCAGATGTGACCTAAGTCGCGTCACCACCTTGGTATGGATTTGGCACACGCGGGACTCCGAAACATCCAGAATCTCTCCGATTTCACGCAGTGTTAAATTCTCGTAATAATAGAGCACAATCACCAGTTTTTCCTTTTCTGGCAAATCGTCAATAACCTCGGCCAGGATTTCTTTTACCTCGTTTTGATTCACATAGTTGAATTGATTTGTGATGAGCGAATCTTCAATAGTCTGAAGCCGGGATATCGGCTTGTTACCGTCATCATTTTGCCATACCTCATCCAACGAGAGAAACGAGGTCGCATTGAGGTCACTGTAAATCGAATTAAGCTCGTCGGTGGTCATATGCAGGGCCTTGGCGAGCTCATGATCTGTTGCGATGCGTCCGAATTTTTCTTCCAACTCCTTACACTTCTTATCAATTTCGCGCGCTCTTTTTCTTAAAAGACGCGGAGCCCAGTCGAGCTTTCTCAGTTCATCCATGATGGAACCGCGAATCCTCGACACAGCGTAGGTCTCAAATTTATTCCCCTGCGAAACATCATACTTTGAAATCGCATCGAACAACCCCAATATGCCATAGCTCACGAGGTCATTAAATTCAACATTCGGGGGCAAACTGATCGCCACACGGCCCGCAACATATTTAACCAGATACAAATACTTTTTTACGATTTCCTCGCGAAGAAATGTGCTTTTGGTACGCTTGTATTTTTTCCACATCTTGATCTCTTCTTCTCTCATAGATGATCTCCTCTGGGTAATAGAACAGCCTTTCATATTTTTTCTTTCTGTTGTTCCAGGATTTTCTTAATTTGAAGAAGCGTATAATTCTTCGACTGCAAAATACGGATTTGCTCCAGACGATCAAACACGGTTTCATCATAAAGCCGGTGTCCTGACGGGGTTCGCCGGGCTTCTTGGATCAACCCTGCGAGCGTATAATTATGAATGGTTTGGCGTGAAAGACCTGTGTACTGCATCACTTCCCCAATCTTATAGAGTTTCTCACGTTTCATGAGCACCTAAACCTTTTTCGTTTTAACACTCTCATAAAGTTTTAAGGCCTCGCCATTTTCGGGATCCAAGAGCAATGCTTTTTGAAGCGCAAACCGTGCGGCGCCTTTTCGGTTTTGATCCATGGCGTTCCTTGCTTCTTGGAGATAATTGCCAACTCGGTCCTGAATCTCTTCGCGGACCATTTTTCTCATTGCAAGCTGTTCTTCTTTCCCGTCTTCAATTGCCCGCTTCTTGATCTCATCAATCAATAAGGAGGCTTCCACATTGTCCGGATCATACGTAAACACCTGCTCGGCAGAAAACAAGGCTTGGTTATACTGACGGATCCCGAGAAGCGTTTTACTCCGCTCAAGCCAAGTCTTGACGGCATCCTTTTTTTCCTGGTCGGTGTACTCATCAACAACTTTTCCACCCTGCTTAGATTCTTCCGCTTTTTCCTGTGCAATTTCTTGATCAATAATCTCTGCCATCAACATGGCCGCTTCCTCATTTTGGGGATCCGCATCTAATATGCCTTTGACGATGCTTCGGGCACCGTAGAGATCTCCATCGGCTAAAGCGTGGCTGGCCTGCTGAATTTTGACTGGCATGCCTAGAGAGGTTGCGGCGGTATTTGAAGTGCTACTGCATCCCGCAATCAGAGTTGATGTAATTAGTATCAGAGTATGCATTTTCATTTTTACATAATGTAATTTATAGTTTGTAATTTACAATCTATAAAGTATTCGTCATAAAGGCAAGAAATATTTTAATCTTTTTTTAATAATATCTATCAATGGTATGCACCTGCTATCAGCGCTACAAGATATGGTGGTTAGAATAAGAGGTATTTTTTAAGATCGTATCAAAAGAGACGATACATAGGGATGTAAACGAAAGTCCTTTATTTCGAAGAGGTGCGCTATGAAATATGAAGATTTATTCGATCTAAAGTACAACAAGGGGCTGTCAACCTATGAGCTGGTCCGCCGTTTTCCGGAGGATTTAAGGCAGGTTAATGAAGTGGCGTTGTTGGACATACCCGAAGCGACATTAGAAGAAGTCTTGCAAGAGAAATTAGTGTTGAAGCGTTTGAAAAAATTAAAAAAGAAATTTCTTGAATAGAATAGATAAAACACCGCTTCTATTCGCTTGGGTAGGACAGAATCTCTCAGGGGAGTTCAGAAAGCCCGCGTCGCAAGATAGAACGTGTTGCCTTGTGCGGGAAATTTATTTCGTTGCAAACACACCCATCTTGCGGAATTTTTGATATCGGAGCTCGGGGATTTCTTTGCGTGAAATTTCTTTTAAGTCCCCCAAAGCTTTATTGACGGTCGTACGAATACTCTCAGCGGCGGCTTCAAAATTACGGTGCGCCCCTCCAAGAGGTTCCGGAATGATGCCATCAATCACTCCCAGCTCGAGCAAGTCCTGCGCTGTAAGTTTTAACGCTTTCGCGGCATCCGCAGTACGGGATTGATCTTTCCAAAGAATAGCCGCACAACCTTCCGGGGAAATAACCGAGTAATACGCATTCTCCATAACAAACACCCGATCACCGACACCGATTCCTAAGGCTCCGCCGCTCCCCCCCTCACCAATCACAATCACAATAATCGGTACCGTTAAGTCCCCCATTTCGCGAAGATTATAAGCGATCGCCTCAGCCTGTCCCCGTTCCTCCGCGCCAATGCCTGGATAAGCTCCCGGGGTATCGACAAAACAAATAATCGGCACATCGAATTTTTCGGCAAGCCGCATCACGCGTATCGCTTTGCGATATCCTTCAGGATGCGCACTACCAAAACTTCTCAATAGATTTTCTTTAGTGTCACGACCCTTCTGATGACCGATAATGCAAACGTGATCTTTACCTCCCCATTTCGCGAAACCCGCAATAATCGCACGGTCATCACTAAAATGCCGATCGCCATGCAATTCGACATAATCCTGAGTCAAATATTGAACGTAATCCATGGTATAGGGCCGCAAGGGATGCCGCGCAACCTGAACACGCTGCCAGGGGCTTAGATTGTCAAAAATATCTTTCAAAGCTTTTTCGAGTTTTTTCTCAGCGCTTTTAATCTCACCCGAAAGGTCAATGTCTCCTCCCGTAGAAGAACGAAGCTCTTGTATCTTCTTTTCAAGCTCGACGACCGGTCGTTCAAACGAGAGACATGTGTCAAATATATCGCGATCGCCCAGCTTCACTTTTCCGCGTTTGGCAAGGGCTTCGGTGTCTTCGGTTTCTTTCTTTGCGTTCTTTTTTGCCATGTGATTAATCCTTCACAAATACTTTAGTGCCGTTCGGAACGATAGCGTAAAGTTCTTCGGCATCCTCATTGATCATACGGACACAACCCGCACTCACTTGTTTACCGACTGATTCCGGTTTTGTCGTCCCGTGAATCCCATAACCTTGGTAATCAAATCCAAGCCAGCGAGTCCCCAATATATTTTCAGGATTCTCCGGAGCGACAACCGCTCCGTCATGATACCATGTTGGGTTTTCCACTTTACTAACGATTTTAAACTCGCCCGTGGGTGTACTGTTTTTTTCTCCCGTAGCAACGGGATAATGTTTAAACACCTGATCATTCAAGAGCAGTGTAAGAACGTTGTCGGATTTATCAACTTTGATCGAAAACGTTCCATTCATGACTTTAAGTTTCATTCCCGGTAAAATTTTGTCCCCTTTTAGCCCATTCGCCTTTTTAATCAGTTCGATTGTCGTATTATTTTTTTTTGCGATCTCGCGCAACGAGTCTCCCTCAACAACGGTATAAAAAACACTCCCTGGCATCGCAAAACGTGAGAAAAGAAGCTCCGTATTAAGTTTTTCAAGTTTTTTTCGGATACCCTTCATTTGTTTCTTGGGAACGCCGGGATCCTTGAGCAACGCTTGATAAATTTCCTGTGCCTGGCTGTATTTGCCCGCGCTCTTAAGTTGTTGCGCATTTTTCAAACGGGCTTCGATCGTCGATGGTTCCTGTGCCATCACACCATGAAAATCAATCATCAGCACGACTAAAGCAAGACCGCAATACTTCAAAATAAAATGTACGAAACAGGCGTTAGGCATGACAAGTTAATAACGCAATGACAATTCCAAGAAAAGCTCCGGCAAAAACCTCTACGGGTGTATGTCCGAGAAGCTCTTTGAGACGTGTTTCGGGGACTTCCCCTTTTTCGTAGAGGTCCGTCAACATCTTGTTGAGAATCGATGCTTGTCGTCCCACGTTACGGCGGACACCGGCGGCATCAAACATCGTGATCATCGTAAAAACCAGCACGATCAAAAACAGGAGAGTATTAAAACCATAGTATAGTCCAACCACTGTGGCAAGACTCGCGACAGTCGCCGAATGAGAGCTTGGCATTCCACCCGTATCAAATAACCACCTAAAATTAAATTTCTTATCGCGATACCAGCCTCGAAGCACCTTTGCAAGTTGCGATAAAAACCAGCTTAAAATAACGGCAATAAACCCGCGTTCTTCATCAAAAGAGGGATGTAAAGGAATCACAGCACAATCACCTATTTCGGTTGGCTATTGACAAAATGACACAAATATGTTTAAATTGCATATTATTTATGAAATTAAAGCAACAACAATATTAATCGCCCATAATTTTAATTATTATAGGTACCTCAAAGTGAAAAATCAAGGAAGTTTGTATACTGTATGATCGCTAAAGTCAAAACTGCGGCCTATCTTGGAATCCAAGCCTACCTTGTAGAAATTGAAGTCGACGTTTCGACGGGGCTCCCCCAACTTAATGTCGTTGGTCTACCGGATGTAAGTATTAAGGAATCAAGGGAGAGGGTCCGAGCTGCCATTAAGAACAGCGGTTTTCCATTTCCTCCGGAAAAAGTCACCGTCAACCTCGCACCGGCTGATATCAAAAAAGAAGGTTCGGCTTTTGACCTGCCTATTGCATTAGGTATTCTGGCCGCCACGGATGCTCTGCCGGCGGAAAAACTTTCTGAATTCATCTTTTTAGGCGAGTTAGCGCTAGACGGCTCCTTACGTCCATTCAAAGGGTCCATCGTTATCGCAAATAGCCTTAAAAATATCGGGCCGTTCATTTTTCCTGAGGAGAATGCACGCGAAGCCACTTTGGAACGCGAGGCTGTCGTTTATCCAGTCAAAAATCTACGGGAGGTTGTTGAATTTCTTCAAAAGGAAAGATCGATTGCACCTTTAGTTCCCTGCAATACCACCGAGGCTGTAACCGAATTGCAGGATTCGGTAGATTTTTCCGAAGTCAAAGGCCAGAGTTTTGCCAAACGTGCTATCGAGATCGCCGTAGCCGGCGGCCACAATCTCCTTTTCATCGGCCCTCCCGGAGCAGGAAAAACCATGCTGGCTCGTCGCATCCCGACCATCCTTCCATCGCTCACCCCTGAAGAAGTTCTTGAGATTACAAAAATCTACAGTGTTGCGGGTTTGATCCACAACCATCAAGCGCTTGTGACCAAAAGACCTTTTCGGTCACCTCACTATTCCATATCCCCGATTGCTCTCGTCGGAGGAGGAAGTTGGCCAAAACCCGGAGAAATATCGCTTGCCCATGGTGGCGTTTTATTCCTCGACGAGTTTCCGGAATTCCGTAGAGACGTTCTTGAGTCTTTAAGAAGCCCTCTTGAGGAAGGCGAAATAACGATATCCCGGGCTAAAATGCATGCGACCTATCCAGCCCGTTTTGTTCTCATCGCAGCGATGAACCCTTGCCCGTGCGGTTTCTTGTCGGACCCTCGAAAAACATGTCGTTGTTCTCTTGGACAAATCCATAAATATCAGATGAAAATTTCAGGCCCAATTCTTGATCGGATTGATCTTCATGTGGAAGTTCCGGCATTGAGCTATCCGACACTGACAAGCGAAATCCAAACGGAAAGTTCGTCCGAAATCAGGGCCCGAATTCTTGCCTGCCGGAAAATTCAAGCGGAACGTTATCCCGCGCAGCCACTTAAACTCAATGCCCTGATGCGACCGAAGGACATGAAACACTTTGCCAAGCCCGATGCAGAAGGCCGCAAACTCATCGAAATGGCCATGAAAGAACTGCATCTATCCGCACGGGCCTATTTTAAAATTTTGAAAATTGCCAGGACCATTGCCGATCTCGCATGCGTCAACAGCATCGGTGCGGAACATATCGCTGAAGCTATTCAATACCGTTGCCTTGATCGACATTGGTCAGTGTAATCAAAGCTGCCGCTGCTGTTTGAATCTGTTTCCTACCGGGGAGGAACTATGCTTATGCAAAAATTAATTTTGGGAATAATCCTATCAACGGCACTTTGCGGTTTTTTACAATACGCCGAGGCAGCCATTGTCATCAATGAATTTCTCGCCGATCCGCCTCTGGGACTGGCCGGAGATGTCAACCATGATGGTCTTCGAAATTCTTCCCAGGACGAATTCGTTGAGATTCTGAACACCGGGACTTCCGACACCGATATTTCTCTTTGGACGCTGTTTGACAGCACAACCTTGAGGCACCTGTTCGCGGCTGGTACAACGATCGCGCCTCTCGAAAGGATTGTCATCTTCGGGGGAGGAAAACCGGCGGGAATACCGGCACACGTTGTCATTGCTTCGGCCGGCGATCTAAGCTTAAATAACACGGCCGATGAAATTCACCTAAAAAATGCGGCCGGTCAAATCATGGATTCTGTTATCTATGGAAATGAGGCCAACGCTGACCAATCCATTGTTCGTTTTCCGGAAGGCTCCGGCTCTTTTCGGTTGCACAGCAGTGTTTCACCCGGAGGCCTGCCCTATTCTCCCGGTACCGATATTCAGGGTCATAGCAAAGAAAAAATCCCGTCGGTTCCGGAACCATTGCCATGGGGATTGTTAATCTTCGGATTAACCTGGAACGCGTGGATGTCCCTGCGTTTTCCCGGCGGACCATCGAAGAACTTGCCGTTGGTTCCTTTAACCAATCCACAACCATCAACGAAAAATTTCAGATTTTGATTTCAATCGAATCAATCTTGACGTTGGAGTTCGATTCGGTTTGAGCTGTCCTTAATAAAAAAAGTGAGATTCAAATGAATAGGACATCAACCAACAATAGAATAGGTACGATGGCGCTCAATATACACAAGGCTTTTAACACCTGGCCCATTCACAGCGCATTTATCTACCCATAAGTATCCGCGCACCCTCACATATACTTCCCCATATTCCTTTTTCTTTAACCCGCCAAATCACGTTCAAAGAAAACATACGTCGTACTCTGCTAAGCCTGTTTTTTTTGTCTATCATGCGCTCAATCTCCCCCGCCAAGATTCTAAATCTATCCTTCGTTATTGCTGGACAAAAATAATTGAGAGGACTTCGATGATTGTACAACGTCACATCATAATCATCAGTTATCGTCCCCTGTTGTTTACACAAATCAAACGCTTCCGTACCAGGATAAGGTGTGAAAATGCTGTAAATTAGAGTATCACATTTTGTTCTTTTCATTTTCTCTAGCGTGTCCATCAACGTCTGTTCAGTTTCTTGAGGAAATCCAATCATGTAAAAAACATGCAATTCAATATTATGTTTTTTGATTGTTTTGCAAGCTGACAATGCTTCTTCAATCGTAATATTTTTTCGAATTTTTTTTAAAATATCGTTATTCCCGGACTCAATCCCTAAATGAATTGCATAGCAGCCCGATTTTTTCATAATCGCAATCGTCTCATCATCGACCGATTTTACATGAATTTCGCAAGACCACTTGATCCCCGGACATTGTTGCATAATCGTATTGCATAATTCAAAAATATATTTTTTTGTAACTCCGAAATAATCATCTTGGAAAGAAATCGCTTTCAGACCTTTTTTTTGGCTCTGCTTTATTTCTTGGGCAACATTATCAGGGGATCTAAACCGTACCTTTTTGCTCCAAATCTCACGAGATCCGCAAAAAAAACAGCTATACGGACACCCTCGAGTGGAGAAAATGGAGTTGAATGCCTCTTTCGGATATAAGGAATAATCTTTTAATATGTCTGGGGCGTTTTCATATGGGAAACGCAGCGTGTCTAAGTTTTGTATATACTCTTGAGGGGTATTTTGAATGATCGCGCTACTGGCCCTGTACATTATCCCTCGAACACTTTCGAGTTTCTCGTTACGCGCTATGGCCTTAAGCAAATGAACAATCGTCCGTTCTCCTTCACCAACCACAGAAATATCTATATCCGGGCATCTGAAGACATCTTTACCCACCATTGAAGGATGCGGCCCTCCAATTACGACGACTATTTGTTTGTTAATTTTTTTTGCGATTTTAGCCACAATACTGGCGGATCTAAAATTTTGTGTTTTGGATGAGATCCCTAAGACAATAGGTTGAAACTCCTTAATCACCACCCGAACTTCATCCCATATTTTTGCATTTGGATTTTTTAAATTCTCGAGGTATTCATCAAAGCCGATGCCGATCTCATAAACAAGACGTCGTCTCTCACTGTTCCGTGTAAAATCCGCGTTGTAAACCATGACCTCCCAATCAGTATCTTTCTTAATTGCCTCGGCAAGATAGCCTAACCCCAATGGGTAAAGGTTTAGAGAGTACGTCGATTTATACAATCGGTGGAATGGCGGATTTATGAGCAAAATCTTTGGAGCGAGCATAATCGATACGATTCCATATTCAAGAAGTTATTTAGCATTTGGCAAAAACTCACGCATTTGCACTAGCACATTAAACTGCATCTGGCACGAACGGCGCTTCCTCAAGCAGCTATCGCATAAAGACTTTTCCACTCGGCGCGTGAGATTTTAAGCATATCGTAATGTTTAGTTTCTCGTTTAGTCATTCGCGGTTCAATTCGATTTTGACGGTACGACACTTCTGAAAAGGCGATGCTGTCAAGAAGGTCTTCAAATAAGGCGGCCCGTTGCCAAATTGGTGCAGTACTCATCTTCATTCTTCGGACCGCAGTCAACCGCAATGCTGATGAAACGCTCAAACGTTCGGCAAGCTTATCATGTTTCTTGGCTGCTTTCAAAATTAGCCAATGGATTAAATTCAAAGCAATCATTCGGGCATGCAATCTTTTGAAAGCCCCTTGCGCGTTCTTTGAACGCAAGACATCAGCGCCTAACCAAATATTAAATTCTTCAATAAACCCTCCCACCTTCCAGCGTTTTTGGCACCAAGCCCGAATCTCATCCGAAGGGTAACACTCAGAATCCAACAGCGAAGTCGCAATCCAAATCTTTTCTTTCCGTGCTCGCACGCGGGCTTTTGTCTGAATGATCTGCGTTATGACAAATTCCGGCAAGGACTGAACTTGGCGACGATGCTGGGGATTTACTGACATCTTTACGATCAGGTCGTTTTCAGTGAGTTGTGTTACGATTTTCAATTTCCCAATCTCAAGATTTTGATGGTCTCGAGTTATGAACTCAAAATCGGCTTGTTTGTAACACGCGTAAAGATTGGCTCCGACATAGTAACGATCCAAAGCATAAATATCACCTGCCCGCAATTTTGGGAGATACTGTTGCAGCAAACTCTTTTCTCCACTCGTGTATGTACCGACTTCATGCCCTGTCTAAATCAGCGTGTGTAAATTCAGACTGATCAGTACTCTTGCCAAAGAAAATCGGGCAAAATCTTGATTGCCGGCACACCTACCAAAATATTCAAATAACTTCGCTTCTTCACTCATCGAAAAAAGGAGAATCGTCCCTATGTTACAGTGAAAGACCCATCTTAAAGAATTACCTTTTGATGTATCATCGATTGGTTGTTAAAAAAACTGCGAGAAATATTTGAGACTGAACCAACCGAGAGACGAAAATAAAGGTAATTGTCGACTAATCCTGATGAATGATACGGGTAATGCCCTGCGAATTAAAACTTACCAGCACATAGGGACTCTTTGGGGAAGATGGGTTACGTGTGGTTCGAATCCACAAATCAACGCTATCCCGACTGGCCAGCCAGTTCGGATCGATCGTCAGAGAAGGTTTCTGACTTTGAAGCGAGGCATTTTTTATCTTTTTCTTCCCGGACCGGCCGATGACATTCACATGGTAGGTCGTCCCTTGCGCTTGCTCAAACCCGTAGACAATCGCAAGATCTTTAAAAACCAATTGATCATTTTTCAAATCAAATTCGTCAAGAGGATTGGACACCGAAAACCAATAGCGCCCGATGATATCTCGACGTTCGATAAGCGTTTGGGCAACATAGTCCGCATCTTCTTTGCGGCTGAATTGACCGGATTTGACCATCGCGCGAATCTCATCGTCCTTAAACGTCATGATCATTTTAGCGGCCCAAAACCCATCGGCACGCGTCAGATCTTTGAATGCAAAATACGGAAACTGATTTTTGAATTTCCCGGGTTCAAAACCGTTGTTATCAAAATAACCGACCGCCGGGGATTGATTGACTTTTTCACCAGCCTCGCGCCATCGTTTCTGCCACGGTTTTTCCCAAAGGCCAAGAGTCAAAAACGCTTTAATCGCCTCTCCATAATCGATCAGATATTCATAACCGCACATCGGGGGTTTCCCCACATCCGTCCCTGCTCCCAAAGAGGCATTAAAATCGAAAATATAATGTTTCAAACTTTGGCGCCCCTTCTCAGTTTGTAAGATATCCATGGTATTGCTTTCACGAATATCGTAATTGGCAAGCCAAGAAGAAAAAACACGCAACGCTCGGATTTCCCGACGATCGCTATGGTTGACCGGATCATCAGGGTCATTGGTGCGGCGGCCTTGCAAACTGAAGCTGCCCAAATTTTTACCCTGCAGATACTTACTGGCCGATGCACGATACCTTCCTTCGGTATCCTGTGGCAGAAATAAAAGAAATTCGTCCAGCCGTTCTTTTGTGAGTTTCCTCTTAAAGCCGGTATCATCATAAATTTCGGCCTTTTCGCCGGGAGTAAGCTTAGCCGCATCGAAAACGAAAATGGTGTATTGCGGCACATTGTATCCAAGCGCATGATAAAAACGGCTTGTGATCACTTCTGCGGCAGTGGCCTGCTCAAAATAATCGATGGGATCAAATTTGAGCATGTAGGTATCTCCACGACCATCCTGAATGCGAAATCCGGGATGAGCACCTGCAAACTTTCCTTGGGTCACCGTGAGAACACCACTCGCATCGGGAGTGTCTGTTTCGTGGTAACCCTTTTCCAGCTCATCCAACGATAATCGATTTTTTGTGTGACGGTTCGTAAAAAAATTAGAATCCGGAACTTCATCGTAAACATTCACATCTTCGGCCCGAACCTTCTTGCGAAAAACAAGACGGCCTAACCGTTCCAAATGGAGCGATCCTGTACCTTCATAATAAATATTTTGATCGAAAATATCGCTAAAAAGACCGCTCTCGTGTTTTTTGAATTCAACCTCTTCGGCGGCACTCAGACACGCAGCACCCACGGCACCTGCGGCGCAAATCACCATCAGGACAAAAAAACCGATTTTAAAACGGTGTGTGACTTTTAACATAGAAATTAGTCCCTTCATCTCCATGGGCCATTTCGAACGTCAAAACAGGATGATGCGCAAAACTTAACCGGAATCCCAACCCATACGATGCTCGAAAATCTTCAAACTGAAACTCGTCCAGATTTCTGAATACCTGCCCCTCATCCCAGGAAAAAACAGCGTCCGTCTTGAAATCCCGGTATTCCCAAATGGTATACCGATATTCCAAATTCATCAGGAGTGCGCTGGTATCGGTAAAACGGTTGTAGTCATAAGAGCGAAGCGTTTGCCCCTCATTCGGCATGTGCCAGTACCGATATCCGTAGCCGCCCAATCTCGCCATTTGATGAAATGGAATAACACCATTCATCCTATCGCTGTGTTCACCGAAAAGACGTACGAATAAAATTCTTCGATCTGACCATAGCGGAAAGTAATGCATCAATTCGGCTTGATACTTAAAAAACTGCGCTTTGGAACTATTGACACCCTCATGAAATCCAAAATTGAACCGGTACAAACCGCCGCGCGTGGAGCAATCCTTGAAATTGCGCGTTTCGCGCTGAATCTCTACTTCATAATCGAGCAGATCATCGCCATCAAGTCCCGGCGTAAGCGTTTTATTAAAAATACCTTCGCCGATTTGCCCACGGCCTCCGTCCTTACCTCCATCAATATCGACGTTCTGATAACCAAACCGGAAATCCGTTCGTGTGGTAGGCGTCCATTGATAGCGCAATATCGATGCCAGGGTCAACGCTTCCCTCTCATAAACATATCCGTCGCCAGCGCTGGTATGAGGTCCGATGCCGTAAAAATGCTCTTGAACCAAATGTTGATAATCAAAAAACCCTAAAATGCCAAAGCCTGTTTCGGCGATGCGCTCCACACCGACTTCGGTTCCGACGTCAAAAGCTTCGTTGATACTTTCCAAAATCCATCCGTTGAGTTTAAGATTGGGATATTTCGTCCGCTGCTGTGCAAGCCGGACAAAATCAAATTTACCTCCAAAACCAGTATGATTGATACTGAATAAGCTGAAATACGGAGTGATGCCATAATCTTGCATCTTTTCGTAGAGCCAAATGGTTTTATCATCGATATGGTTCTTTTCGATAAAATTAAGCGCCTTATCGACGGGCCATTTGAACAACTCGAAAGGGTAAACGAGAAAATGCTTGGCGATATTACCGGCAGTCGATGGGGGAACCGGTTTTTTTTCATAAAGGGAGGCGTATCGATCGTAACTGACGTCTTCCGCATGCACGATCACGGCATGCTCAAAAAACAAGCACGCCATCATCATCAGAAGAAAAGAATACTTGAATCCCGACCTGCGTTTCATGCTCAAGAGTTTTCCTTAGTGCTTTGTTTACGACAACGTACGAGTATTTCTTTAGCCGGCTTGCTCCGGTTTCACCGCTTCGGCATTGCTATCCTGGCGTTTTTGTTCTTCTCCCTTTATTTTTTCCCGATAGACCTGCATCACTTGATCCAAAAAACGAAGTTCGTTGTTTAAAACAATGCGCATGGGATAATATTCCGTGGTACTTACCTTTAACAAATAAGGTTCGCCTGATTGATTCGAAACCGTGGCAACATTTTCAATAAACAATTCGGCGTTGGGGGCTTTATCCCCATAACGGAAATACTTCCACTTCAAATGCGCAGCAGCCCTGGCCGGACTGTGTTCTTCCCCGTTACGGAGGAAAGTATATGGCGATTTTGCAACTCTTTCCAACAAATAATCGACGCGCGCTTTTTCATAACGATCCGTCCCGGGAGCTGCCTCCGCCAAACTTTTAAATGAGGCCATGTGTTCAAAACTCGGCTTTTCGCCCAGCAGAATATCGGAAGCATTATCCTTTGCTGAGATCGTCGTAGCGCATCCGATGCCGAGCATAGCCAACAGAAGCATGGCCGAGAAAAAATCCCTTAATCGATAGAAAAGAAACTTCACCGTTCTCATTTTTGAATGACTCAGAATATTCAAGAACACTTTGGAGATAAATCCTACGCGCGCGTATACTTACCGTCCAGATCATCGATGTATTTGACCAACGCGGGCCAACGTTCATGAAGTTTTAATTCCGATACGACCAGCCCGCCGATCAGATTAAACCATGAATCCGAAGATTCTGCAAAATAATTTCTCAAGGTTTCCACGACTTCCTTTTCGGATATCCTCCTGGGTTCGCGCTCCTCCAAAATCCTTTGAATATGCACTCGAAGATCCGTGTCTAACGTATTGTGTAAAAGCTCGAGCGCATGCGCCCTTAAAGCATCGTGGCTTGGATGTTCGATCATCCGCTGATAAATAATCCGGATAATTTCATGGGGATAAAGCAAATCCAAAAAACAGAAAAGCCTTTCCAGGCTTTCATCTTGAATCGCCTTTAGGGCAATACCCAAATAATTCTCTCCCTCGGCAATACGGGTATGACGCGCGTAAAAATATTGCAAGCAATGCATTTTTTGATGAATCGTCACTTCCTTAAGAATCTCGGTTTTGATCAAAAACCGGTTCATGTGCAAATTCTTATTTTTATCGTGAAGCCGATCAATCGCTTTCACAATGAGATAACGGAATGACTGGTCCTGTGCATTTGCCATACCCGTCAGAAGCAAATCCACGGTTTCCTGTTTGGGAATAAGCTCCAGGAGTCTCACCACACGACGGCGGACTTCGAGTCCGTTTTCGGGACTATTCAAAATATTGCCCAATTTCATCAGGGCATCATCCGGGTAGTTTTCAAGGTAGCTGGAAAACGATTCGTTTTTCTGAACGCGTTTTTCGGCTTCGTGAAAAATCAAATTCTCGAGAAATTGGACTTCTTCATTCGGCTGATACACAATCGACTCCGTGCCGGTCCCCAAAGACGAATCGAGAACTTCGCGTTGCACCAGGCGATCGATTGCTCGACGCGCCGTTTCAAAATCTTTGCCGTTGCGTAAATAAAGAAGGTATGCGGTTGCCGCAAGTTTGCGTGCGTAGGATGAGCGGTGCGCAAGATAAGCTTTGATCGATTCAAAAGTCTTTTCATCATAAAGCAACCCCAAAACGTCTGTCGCGTGTTCTGGTTGTTCAAGGCATTCCGGTTTGATCTGACGCAACAACTTGATCCGCAGCAATTTCGAATAGGCGCGCTTCATCTGCCAGACAAGCACCAACCAACCGGGAATCAATAAAAGCACCAAAATGTTCAGTTTCAAATCGGGCACCCCCAATAACGGCGCTAGGACAGCGATATAGATCCCACCGATGGTCTTGGCCAACCGAAATCCCAACATATCAATCACCGGTTTCACACGATATCGGACCCCGCTGGCAATCGGCAAATACAAAACTTCGCGGCTCGCTTGCTGAACCGAATAATTCACCCCCCCATCAAAGAACTTGATGATCAAACCGGTGAAAAGCACCGGATCCAGGAAACTTGGTATGGCGGTCAATGTCAATCCGACCGGCAAAATCCAAAGTGAAATTCCGACACCCAGATAACGCAAGGCAAGGCTTGTGACCAAGATTTGCATAATGAAGGATGCCGCATTCAGCCATGCCATAAATCCACCGAAGAAGGCTGTGCGAGCATCCTTGGCAGCAATGGAAACTTCGACCAAGCCATTGAATTGGTTGTCAACGACCGTCGAAGCAACTTTTGCCAGAATAATCAAACCCACCAGCATCATCAAATAGGTCGACTTAAAAAGTATCTTTGGGGTTGACCGGCTTTGCTTTTCATCCGAGGCCGGCTGCTCCATCGACTCTTCATCTTCGGATGGCACCACCCGTGAATTGGCAAAGTCCGGGATTTCTTTCCAAAGCGCACCGATCAACAAGATACACAATCCCACGATGCCGGCTGCGAGCAAGAGCAGATCTTCCGTAGGCATCCAGCGCACGGCTTGTTGGGTCAAGAGGCCTCCTAAAATCCCACCGAGGCTGCCTCCGCTAATGATTAAACCAAACAAGCGTTTGGCTTCGATCGGATTAAAAATATCGTTGGCCAAAGTCCAAAATTGCGTTGTCATCGTAATGGAAAATGACGCCACCCAAATATAGAAGTAGGCCGAAATATAAGGGATCTTCATATGAATCAAGAAAAAGAAAAGAATCAAATTGCTGATAAAAAAACCCAGTACGCCGGCATAAAGGATTCGTTTGGAAACACGTTTGGCAAAAGAGACATAGGCCCAAACCACAACCGCAAGCAATACACCCTCCCCCATGTAAACATACCGCAGGTTGCGAGCGCCAAGTTCATCGATAAACAAAGAATTGCGGACGGGTTTCAGGATATACACGAGGGCAATGGTGAGAAAAAAGTAACCGAACATGAGCAATGCTTTCATTCGCTCATTGGGACGGATTTCAACAATCGGTTTTACCAGAAGCGCAAAAAGACGTGATAGTTTATAAATCAAGCGATGTCTCCATTCGCCGAAAAGGCATTTTCAATCAGCCGAATTTCCGGATCTGCCGGGCCTTTCCAGTCAATCGCCAATACCTCAAAAGTAACGGCAATATCACCCCATTTCTTTTCCTTTAAGTACCACTGGGCCAAACGGATCAATTTGCGTTGTTTGCTCGCATGGACCGCTTCCTCCGGATAGCCGAAGCGATGGCTGGAGCGGGTTTTGATTTCGATAAATGCCAACCGGCGACCTTTATCTTTTTGGGCAATCACGTCGATTTCGCCAAGCGGACAACGGTAGTTTTTCTCAAGGATCTGATATCCCTTTTTAACCAGATAGCCCCACCCGATCATTTCTCCGCGCTGCCCGATCGTGAGCGGCATACTTCTCTTCAGGCGTGGAAGCGGATCGATGCTCATAATTTCGGATCTGCGACGAGCATCTCGCAAACGGGAGCGAACGTTTTACGATGAACCGGCGACGGTCCTTCACAGCGTAATCTTTCGAGATGCGACGGCGTGGCGTAACCTTTGTGGTCTTTGAAACAATACTGGGGATAAAGATCGTCAAGATGGACCATCCAAGCATCGCGATACACTTTTGCGATGATGGAGGCAGCGGCAATGCATGCTGATTTTTGATCACCGGCAATGATTGCCTTTTGGGGCAAGGGGAGATCCAACCGAAGATTACCGTCAACAAGGAGTCTGTCCGGCGTACACGGCAAAGCCAGAACAGCGCGTTTCATCGCAAGCCGTGTTGCCTGATAGATATTGATTTCGTCGATGATCCGCTCATCCACAACGCCGATACCGACCAATCCATGGCAGGAAATTTCGCGGAAAAGTTTTTCTCGGACTCGCGGCCGGACCTGCTTGGAGTCATTCAGGCCGTCCAATGACGTTTTTCGAATAAGGACAACCGCCGCAGCGACAACGGGACCGGCTAGCGGCCCGCGGCCGGCCTCATCCACCCCGGCGATCCAAACGTCATCGCCTTGACTCATTTCTTCGTCAAAGCCTATGAGACGAGCCACGCAGGGTTTCGTCATTTTAGGAGTTTATTTTTTTTCAAATGGTATAGTTTGGCGCGATGAAATTTGCCTTTCCGGCTCACGGCGATCTTTTCAATCGTCGGCGAATAGAGCGGAAAGATTTTTTCCACGATGTCACCGTGCGTTTCTTTGATCACGGCGAAACTTGCATTGATACCGCTACCGCGGCGCCGGATGCAAATCCCCTCAAACAATTGGGTACGCGTCTTATCGCCTTCTTTTACCTTGATATAAACCTTGAGCGTATCCCCGGCACGAAACTCCGGCATCGTTTTCTTCGTCGTCTCTTTACTCAATGTTGCTAATGCGTCCACCCTGATTCCTCCTTCGTGATAATATCAAATTTTCGATCGAAAACTCCAATATTTTCAAACCCGGGCGTGTGTTAGAAGCCTTCATCCTTTTGGATGAAGCAAATCCGGCCTGAACTTTTGCGTCATAGCCAAAGCGGCTTTCTCACGCCATGATTCCACTTCACGGTGATGGCCCGAGACCAAAACATCGGGGACACTCCATCCTCGAAATTCCCTTGGCCTTGTATATTGCGGATACTCAAGCGCCCCGCCGTGAAAGCTTTCGTGTTTCAAGGAATCGCAATTGCCGAGCACTCCCGGCAACAATCTTGTCACGGCTTCAATCAGACAAAGGGCCGGTGCCTCACCGCCCATGGTCACGAAATCTCCAACCGAGATTTCCTGATCCACAAGGTGTTCCCGCACACGATGATCCACGCCCTCATAATGTCCCGCAATCAAAAGAAGCCTTCGCTTGCGCGCCAACTTTTCGACGATGGCTTGCGTCATCGGCTCACCGTGCGGATCGAGCAAAACCACCCATCCATTCGCACGGTTCCGGGTTGAACCCGGACTTGCCTTTCTCTTCTGAAGAGCTTCCACGCACTCGAAGAGCGGCTCCGGCTTCATCAGCATGCCCGCCCCTCCGCCGAAGGGTTTAGCATCAACCGTTTTGTGACGATCGTGCGTATAATCCCGCAGGTTATGAACCGTGATTTTGACATACCGCTCTTTTTGGGCACGCTTCAAAATCGATTGCTGAAGCGGCGTTTCAAAAAAAGACGGAAACAACGTAATAATGTCAATCTGAAGGCTCATCGGGCAAACCCAAATTATACGGCGGCTTTTCTTCTGGCCTTTTTTTCCATTCGCTTCAAGAGCGCCTTGAGCGTAACCGACATCTGAGCGCCTTGCTTCACCCAATATTCCAATCGCTCTTTCTTGATCTCAAACACTTCTTGAACAGGAATTGCATTGTAATAACCGATTTCTTCGATGAAGCGCCCGTCGCGCGGCATCTTGACATCGGCCACAACAATACGCCATTTCGGCTGATTATTTGTCCCGGTTCGTTTTAAGCGAATCTTTACCAAGGGATCCTCCTTCTTATTCCCTCTCCCGATGAATCGAAGCCCCGAGAGAAGATAATTTGCCTTCCAAATTTTCGTAACCGCGGTCCAAATGATAGACGCGGTGAATTTCCGTAGTGCCTTCGGCCACAAGCCCCGCCAAGACAAGCGCCGCGCTTGCCCGCAAATCAGACGCCATGACCGGCGCACCACTTAAATGTTTCACACCATGCACAATCGCGCTGGCACCCTCCAGAAAAATCTTGGCCCCCATACGATTGAGTTCACTGACATGCATGAATCGATCGGGATAAATTTTTTCCGTGATCACACTGATGCCCGGCGTTATCACCATCAAGGCCATCATCTGCGCCTGAAGGTCAGTCGGAAATCCAGGGTAAGGCAACGTCGTCACGTCGACGGGTTTTAATTTCCCGCGCCGGCAAATCCGGATGGTGTTTTTGCCTTTCGTCACCCTCACGCCGGTCTGAATCAATTTATCAATCAATGCATTTTCATAACTTGAATCCACTTTTTTAATCAGCACGTCACCGCCGGTCATCGCAGCAGCACACATCAGGGTCCCGCCTTCGATGCGATCGCTAATCACGGTATACTTTGTTCCATGAAGTTTTTTCACACCTTCGATCTCGATACGCGGCGATCCCTCGCCACAGATCTTCGCGCCCATCTTTTGAAGAAAGTGCGCCAAATCGACGACTTCCGGTTCGCAAGCCGCATTCTCGATCAAGGTCTTCCCCTCGCTCAAAA
>JAQTOZ010000184.1 GCA_028713205.1 Candidatus Omnitrophota bacterium | reverse complement strand
AACTTTATGAACACTTTGAGACGGACGCGGATCCGGAGTCCGAAGAGTTTGATGCGGAGCTGAGCGCGTCGGACATCGAATTTTTGAAACGGTACGGCATCCGTTATTGATCTTCCGAACTCCGGTTAGACTTCGCAAACTCCACAGAGGAAGAGGGGCATGAAAAAAATCCCGGGTTTCAACAGGGCGTGTTTGATCTTTCTCGTCAGCTTTTTGGTTTTAGGCATGCCGGGGGCTTGGTCCGCCGCGGAGCGTAAACCTTTTGACCATTCCGCGCTGGATCGGTTTTTGAAAAAGTATGTGGATGAAAAAGGGGCATTCGATTTCCGGGCGGCGAAGCAAGATCCCGCGCTGCTGGACGAATACCTTGGGCAGATTGAGAACGTCAATCTCATCGAACTCGTGATTTGGCCGCGTGAAGAAAAACTCGCCTTTTGGCTCAATGCCTATCACGCCGGTTTGCTCAAGGCCATTTTGGACCATTATCCCATCCGCAGCGTGCATGACATCCCGGGCATTTGGGAAGTCCCGCTGGTCTTGATCGGCGGCCGGCGCTTCAGCCTGAACGCCATACAAACGCAGCAGCTGATCGATGTCTTTCGCGATGAAAAAATCCATTGTGCCCTGGCCTGCAGCGGCAAAAGTTGCCCTCCGTTTCAGACGGAGGCCTTTACCGGGCCCCGCGTGGAAGGCCAGCTTTTTATGGCTACCCGCCGTTTTGTGAACGATGACCGTTACAATAAAATCGTGCCCGGCAAAAATAAAATTTGGCTTTCCCATATCTTCCGGTGGTATGCGGGTGATTTTACGCTGGACTTCGGCAGGGCCGAGAATATGCTCGAGCTTTCGGACAAAGATGCGGCCATCCTTTCGTTTATCGCTTACTATCTGGAAGATGTCGACAAGGTCGAGTTCCTGGAAAAAGGAAAATATAGAATCAGATATTTATCTTTTGACTGGACGCTCAACGAACCCACTCAACAACCCGCCACATAAACCTTTGGAGTAGCGCCATGACTCCGCGCCGTCTGCGAATTGCCTGTCTCCAGTTGAATGCCGGTGCCGGCTGGGAAGATAATCTCAAAAAAATATTAAGACAAACGGACCGGGCGCTCGGAGGGCATGCCGATCTCATCGCGCTGCCCGAGAACTTTAGCTGGCGCGGAAAGCCGGAAAACTTTTTTCAATTCGCCCACCAGGTGTCGCCGCGTATCATCCGATTATTCCGGGAAATCGCGCGGGAATCAAACGTCGCGTTTCTTCTGGGGAGTATCCTTTTACCGTCCGCGCGGAAAAACCGCTTTTACAATACCTCCATTTTGATATCCGAAAAAGGACGGGTGGCGGCTCACTACCATAAGATCCACCTTTTTGACATCGCGCTGAAAGGCAAGGTCCGGGCGAAAGAGTCGGACTGCATTTGCCCCGGACGGCGCGTGGTGTCCGGAGATGTGCGCGGGGTTCGTATGGGGCTCAGCGTTTGCTACGATGTGCGGTTTCCGGAATTGTATCGCCGCCTTGCCGAAAAAGGGTGCCGGCTTATCTTTGTGCCGGCCAATTTTACGGCGGTGACCGGTGCGGCACACTGGGAAGTTTTATTGCGGGCACGCGCGATTGAAAATCAGGTTTATATCGTCGCACCTGCCCAAACGGGGGTGCATCCCGTGACGGGGATCAAGAGTTTTGGGACCAGTTTGATTGTGGATCCCTGGGGGCGTGTGGTCCAACGTGCCGGACGGGACGGGGAAGAAATCCTCCTGGCGGACCTTGATTTTGAGGCTCAGGACCGGTTGGGCCGGGAATTTCCGGTACTCGCCCATAGACGTATTAAAGGCTGATGGGCCGGCTGTTTCGGACAGGGCCAAGGTGGGCTCTATAACTCATTTTAAATAAATAAGTTGCGAAATAAGTAATAAAACGTTGACACTCTAGGGCAATTTCCATAAGATATGCACCTCTTTTCACTAGGGAAGGGGCATTATGGCTAATTACGCGATTATTGAAACAGGGGGCAAGCAATACCGTGTGGAACCGGCTGCAGAGCTGGAAGTCGAATTGCTGCCTTTGGAAGAAAATCAAAAAGAAGTTGTTCTGGACCAGGTCCTATTGGTCCGTGACGGCGACAAGGTCCAAATCGGTACTCCGTGTGTGAAGGATGCCAAAGTGATCTGCGAAAGTTTGGGGACTCTGCGGGGGCCGAAGACGTTTTCCTTCAAGTTTCGGCGGCGCGAGAAATACCGCAAGAAACACGGACACCGTCAGAATTACTTGCGATTGAAGGTCAAAGAAATTATCGCCGGAAGTTAAATCTATTTTGAGAGGAATGCCATGGCGCATACCAAGAGTCAGGGAAGTTCAACCAACGGACGCGATTCAAATGCACAACGCCTCGGGGTCAAGGCTTTCGGGGGACAGTTTGTGCACGCGGGATCCATCATTGTTCGTCAGCGCGGCAGTCGCTTTCGTCCCGGCCTTTTTGTCGGGCGCGGCAATGACTACACGCTTTACGCCAAAAAAGACGGATTCGTGGAATTCCGTCCCAACCGTACGGTTCATATCATCCCGTCGCAGAGCTAAGGACGGGCACGCCCCGCAGCCGGTAGCATTTCGGGCCGGCCCGGCGGTTTTCTTCGAAAAAGCAGGAGGCAGGAATTCAGCGATTTGCGGATGCATCCATACCAAAATCTCAAAGTTGCTTAAGGCTAGAAGAGCGCAAGCGCACTCCTTTTAGCCTTTTTTATTTTCAGAGGTAAAACGATGATCGATAAAATCCACATTACAGTCCAGGGCGGTGACGGCGGTAACGGTTGCGAGAGCTATTACCATCGCAAGGACAAGAAGATTGTGCCCAACGGCGGCGACGGAGGGCACGGCGCGCAGGTCATTTTCCGCGCTTCCGAGAATGCCCAACCGCTATCCAATTTCCGGTTCCAGCGTCACATTGTTGCCGAAGCGGGCGGGCATGGCGGGAGCAACGGCAAACGCGGACGCAATGGCCGTGACCTGATTGTTCTGATCCCCTGTGGGACGCGCATTTACGACCGGCAAAGGGGTTTTTTGATCCGGGAACTGCTGATGCCGGGAGAGGAAGTGGTGGTGGCCGAAGGCGGCAAGGGCGGCGTTGGCAATGTCAGCGACAAAGTTCCGACCGTCGGTGAAAAAGGCCCTCTTTATGAAGTCGAGATGACGATTCGCATTGCCGCGGATGTCTTTCTGGTCGGATTGCCCAATGCCGGGCGTTCGGCCATTCTCAACCGGCTGACGAGGGCGCATGTCAAGGAGGAGGCTTATCCTTTTACGACGCGTTCGCCGGAACTCGGCGTTTGTCCATTGCCGGAGGAAAGACAGGTGACCCTTTGCGATTTGCCTTCGATCTATAGCGCTTCCCATGAAGGACATGGCGTGGGGAACGATTTCCTGAAGCATCTGGAGAAAGCCAAATTTATTTTATTTGTCCTCGACCCCGTTTCGGAATTTGCCGATTCATTAGAATCGGGACTTGAACTTTTGCGGCAAGAGATTAGTATTTACGACAAGCACTTTCTGGAGATCCCCTGTGCGGTGATCGTCAACAAAATGGATTTGCCGGAGGCGGCGGAGAAGGTCAAGGCCGCGGCATGGGCTCCGAAGGTCCCGTGTTTTCTGACGTCCGCAAAGACGGGCGAAGGGTTGGAATCCTTAAAGGAATTTTTTGCAAAAATCATAAGGCCTGAATCATCATGAGAGATTTTAAACGCTGCGGCCGAATCACCATTAAAGCGGGGACCAGCATCCTGACCTTGCCGGGCGGGGCTTTTTCCAAAAAGAAGTTTGACGGACTGGGAACGCAGATTTTAGAACTGATGCGGGGCGGTAAACAAGTGATTTTAGTCAGCTCCGGCGCGATCGGTTTCGGCATGGAAGTTTGCGGGTTCAAGCAGCGGCCGCGTGAAATGACGGTGCTTCAGGCGTGTGCGGCGATCGGGCAAGGCAAACTCATGCATGCCTACGAGCAGTTTTTTTCGAAAGCGGCATTGCATACCGGGCAAATCCTGCTGACGCGCGACGGGTTGGAAGACCGCAGCCGTTTTCTCAAGGTCCGGCAGACCTTCGAGGAACTGCTGAACCGGAAAGTCCTCCCCATCGTCAATGAGAACGATACCGTGGCCACGGAAGAAATCGCTTTCGGCGACAATGACGTTTTATCGGTGCATGTGGCGCATCTGGTGCAGGCCGATTTGCTCGTGATCCTGTCCGACGTGGACGGATTTTATCTCAAGGATGGTTCGCGGGTCCGGGAGGTCTCGTCCGAAGACGAGATCGATCACGAGTTGGTAAAACACCTGCGCATCAAATCGAATGAAAAAACAGTCGGCGGCATGAAATCGAAATTGGAAGCGGCCAAAGTTGCCATGCGGCTGGGGTTGCCGCTCCTGATCGTCAACGGCCATGAGGAGCGTATCGTTTCCCGGGCGCTGGCAGGGGAAGATGTCGGAACGCTTTTTCTGCCCGGCCAAGGGGACAAGAGCTCGCGCAAGAAGTGGATCGCGTTTGCCGCGGCTCGGTGCGGCATTTTGGTGGTGGATGACGGTGCTTACCGGGCCCTCCGGGGCGAGAACCGGAGCCTGCTTGCGAGCGGAATTTTGAAAGTGACCGGCCCGTTCGACCGCAAGGACGTCGTCGAAATCGCGAATGCGCAAGGCAAAGTATTCGGGCGCGGCATTGTCCGGTATTCCAGCCGCGAACTGGCCCAGATCGCGGGTAAAAAGTCGGAGTCGATCAAAGACATTTTAGGCTACAAATACGGAGATGAGATCATTCACCGCAATGATCTCGTCGTCTGGGGCTAAGGGCTGTCCCTTTTCGGAAAGAGAGTTTTGGATGAAAGCGCGAAACAAAAAATCATGGCAGGGGCCGCTGGTCAAAATGATGACCGGCGCACGGTGTGCTTCGGCGGAGTTGCCGCTGTTGCCGGCGGGACTGAAGAAGCGGGTCCTGTTGGCCGTGGCGACGGCTTTGCGGAAGGCCGAAAAACATTTGATTGCTGAAAATCAGAAAGATGTCCGGCGTGCGCGGCACGAGCGTTTGTCCGCGGCAATGGTCGACCGGTTGACGCTGACGCCCGCTCGTATCCGTGAAATGGCCGAAGGGGTGCGTGTCGTTGCGAACCTCAAAGATACCATCGGGCAGGTGCTGGCCCGCTGGCACCGACCGAACGGTCTCCGGATTTCGAAAGTGGTCGTACCCATCGGCGTGATTTTGATCATCTATGAATCCCGTCCCAACGTGACCGTCGAATGCGCGTCACTTTGTTTCAAGAGCGGAAATGCGGCGATTTTGCGCGGCGGACGCGAGGCTTATCATTCCAACCGTGCCCTGGTAGCGCTTTTCGAAAAAGTTTTCAAACGGTTCCGTCTTCCGGCCGCGATGGTGAACCTCGTCCCAACGAGTGATTATGCCGCGCTGGACTTTTTGCTCGGGCGGGAAGCGGAGATCAATCTTGTGATCCCGCGCGGCGGGGAGGCCTTGATCCGTAAAGTCGTCGAGCTCTCAAGAATCCCCGTGATCAAGCATTACAAGGGGATTTGTCATGTTTACGTGGACCGGAAAGCGGACCTGCGGAAAGCGCTGGCGATCGCTTACAACGCAAAGCTGCAACGCCCCGGCGTGTGCAACGCAATGGAGACACTGTTGGTGCACCGGAAAATCGCCGCGAAATTTCTTCCGGTATTGGGAAAGCATCTGGAACGCGGCGGCTGTGAAATCCGCGGCGACCGCATGACCCTGAAATATATTCCCTCGGCCAAACGGGCCAAGCCGGATGATTACGGCCATGAATTTTTGGACAAGATCCTGGCGGTGAAAGTGGTATCCGATGTCCTGGAAGCCGTGGGCCATATTCAGCGCTTCAGCTCGGCCCACACGGACGCGATCGTGACCGAAGACCGTCTGGCTGCGGAGATCTTTAAGGCGCGGGTCGATTCTTCTTCGGTGATGGTCAATGCGTCCACGCGGTTTTCGGACGGTTTTCAATACGGTTTCGGTGCCGAAATCGGAATTTCAACGGATAAAATTCATGCCCGCGGTCCGATGGGACTGGACGGGCTGACTTCGTACAAGTACCTTGTTGAGGGGGACGGTCAAGTCCGGACTTAGGAAAGATCATCGTTCAATGAACATTGGCGTACTCGGCGGAACATTTGATCCCATTCATTATGGACATTTGCTCCTGGCCCGTCAGGCAAAGGAACAATTTCATTTAAACAAGGTCCTCTTTGTTCCCACTTTTATTCCTCCGCACAAAAGAGAGCGCCCGGATTTGGCGCCGGCCGACGATCGCTTTGCGATGGCCCGGCTGGCCGTGAAAGCCGATCCGTCTTTCGAGGTGTCTCGCATTGAACTGGACCGCGGCGATGTTTCTTATACGATCGATACCGTGCGTTCTCTCCGTCAGCAGTATGCGCAAGACCGGCTTTTTCTGATCATCGGTGCCGACAGTTTCAAGGAACTCCCGACTTGGCGGAAGGGTGACGAAATCCGGAGGCTTGCGACTCTTGTGGTCGCCCCGCGTGAAGGTTTGGCCGCCTTGAAGGACCAAGGGCCGGCCGTTTTACGGATCGAAATGCCATGCTGCCCCATTTCCTCGACCGAAATCAAAATCCGGCTGCGCTCGGGCGAATCTTTGGGCGCCATGCTGCCGCCGGAAGTCGAACAGTATATCCGGCAGAAACGGCTCTACGCCGCCGAGGTCCTATGAGATTGATTGCCGAAAGTTTTATTCTACTGCTCCTGTTGCTGGGCTCCGGATTTTTTTCAGGGGCCGAGACCGCTATTTTTTCGCTCACGAAAATCGAACGCGGGCGCATTCAGCATAAGTACCCTTATCTCAGCCGGTGGGTCCCCTCCCATTTGGAGCATCCGCGCTGCACCCTTTTAAGTATTTTGATCGGGAATCTTTTGAT
>JAQTOZ010000183.1 GCA_028713205.1 Candidatus Omnitrophota bacterium | reverse complement strand
GCCAACAGGATATTCACATAGCGGATCCCATGCCATAAAAACGAATCCCAAAAAGCAATGGCGGTACGGGACTTTGTATTCAGATAGGCCAAACAAAATAACATCGGCCCCTGAACAAACCAATGGGGGCGCTGAAACCCGCGCAACCGGACTTTGTACCACGAAGGACTGAATTCGTCGTCGATTTTACCTTCAAAATCGGCATCTTCCCATTCCGGGCAACCCATGATGTGATAATAATCATAGCAAAGGACATCACTTGTGATGCCGGCTTGATTGAGCAGCTTGGCATTGTTGTAGGCATTGTTCGCCACGTTGCCGATATGGAGGACGCGTGGAGAACGGCCGTGCGTTTTCTTAAAATCATCAATCCATATTTGAATTGCAGGGGCGCGTGCCGCCGTTCGATTTGTCATCGCAGGGCCTGCTTTAATTTCAGGACAACATAATCCTGTTCTTCTTCGGTCATCCCGGGAAAAAGCGGAAGCGTAATCGTCGTGTCCTCACTGGCGGCGGCAACCGGAAATTGCCCCGGCGGATAATGATACTTGTCGACGTAATAGCCGAGGCGATGCACGGCATGCGTGCCCGGCCGCGTCTGAATTTTATGCGCCTCAAGCTGCTCCATGATTTCATTGCGTTTTTTCATCCCGCCTTTCAAAATCCGTATCACATAAGACTGAAAGGTATGTCCGCAATGCTCCGGCACGAAGGGCACAGCGATCTCTTCGAGCCGCTGAAGCAATTGCGAGTAACGCAATGCGAATAATTTTCGTTCCGAAAGCAAGTCATCCAGCTTCGCCATTTGTGCCACACCCACCGCCGCCTGGATATCGGACATCCTCAAGTTGTATCCCAAAAGGTCAAAGGCGGCCATGGCATAGGGGGGCGGATTCGATCTGAACTTTTCGGGAAGTCCCGTCGCTCCGTGATTTTTCAAATATTGAACCTTCGACGCCAGTGCTTCCGACCGCGTGGTCACCAGACCCCCCTCGCCCGTCGTAATCACCTTCCGGGGATGAAATGAAAAACATCCGAGATGGCCCAAGGTTCCGACGGGTTTTTCCCGGTACGTTGTCCCGATCGCGCACGCCGCATCTTCGATGACAAAGAGATGATGCTGACGCGCCAAGTCCAGGATAGGATCCATCTCCGCGGACAAACCGAATAAATGGACCACGACCACCGCACGCGTCTTGGAAGTGATCGCACGTTTCATCGCCTCAACATCGAGATTGAAAGTCCGAGGATTGACATCCGCAAAGACCGCTCGCGCTCCGACATACTCCGCGCAATTTGCCGAGGTCACCCAGGTAAAGGCCGGGACAATCACTTCATCCCCCGGGCCAAGCCCTAAAGCGAGCATTGCAAGATGAAGTGCGGCGGTACAGGATGACACGGCCACCGCATGCTCGGCGTGATGGCGCACGGCAAACAGGTTCTCGAACTGCTTGACCATCGGCCCCTGCGTCGTCCATCCCGAATCCAAGCACTGTTTGAGAAGTTTCAATTCATGAGCGTCAAATTTGGGTTTGGTAATACTCAGCCGGTCTTTCAATTCCATCGTCATTCCTCGACTTCCTTTTCCGCTTCACACCCTCAAGACATCTTCCGCGCCTTATGATATTAGATAAGAGACGTATGATTCAACAGGTTCTTAAACTCCCGATAGAGTTTTTGCGAACGATGCGTTCTGAATTTCAGCGGCGCAACTTTGGCACGCACATCCGGAATTCCTTTCGGGTTCTCCAGGCAGCGGCGGACCCTCTCAACGACCTTCATGGGTGAACGGCAAAGCTCCCGGTAATCGACAAACAATAAACGGCTTTGGGGGACGCCCTGAATCTCCCGTTCAAAAGCCGTCCCGAGGCCCATGATCTGCTGTTGAATTTGCTCAAGGGGTTTTAAACGGGACAGGGTTTTATAATTTTGAGGGCGAAACGACCACCAGCGATCCGGAGCGCCGTAACGTCGGATCCTGGCATGATAGATGGACACACCCACATCGGCCAAATCCCGCGACATAAATATAAATATGGATTTTTTCTGGATTCGATAAAATTTTTTCAAATGAAAAGCCGGGATGCTGTTTTTATAGATCATCGGTTTCCGGACTTCCGCATTCATCGCCCCGAGTGTTTTTCGTAGGCCGCCCCAATCGATGCGCGACTCAATCTCCCTGGGCTGGATTTGAACGCCGGGATACAAAAACCATTTCAACCAAAAATAACCGAACTCGTGAGGGCCATTGATTCCGTCCGTCACCGCATAATCGGAAGACAGTTTCACGCCCTGATCGAACAGTCCCAACAAACGCGAGAGCCGCAATCCGACAACAGGGACCTCCCAAAAACGCGCCATCAAATTGGTCACCCAGGCAACGTCGAGACAATGCGCCAGCACCTGAGAAAGCAGCGTCGTCCCCGAACGCGGCAATCCCAGGATATAAATGTTCGGCAGTTGGGTTTCGGTTTCGTCCCGAAGCCCCTGCTCGAAATTTTTAAGCTTCTTTTGTAGCTCGCGGAGGAAGGCTTCGTCGCTTGGACTTTTCCTGTACTTCGTTACGCGCAAATCATTTTCCTTTTCGAGAAAGGTCAGTGCCGGTTTCATTGCGGACTCCCGGTATGGGACAAGCATCCCGTAACCCCATAAGGATGGGTATAGTAAAAAGGAAATTGTTCCGCATACAATCCGGATTTTTGTTTCAGCTCCTCCAAACCGCTTTCCGTCAATTGGATCAAATAGGTATAAGGCAAATCCCGGGCCCCCCATCCTTGCTTGAAATGATAGAGCGAAGTCTGCGTTAGCCAGGTCCCGCCCCAATTCCACCAGCGGTATCCCTGCCGTACGGCATCCGCCATGGCGTTAAAAATCAGTTGCGAAAGCGGTTGCTGCGGACGGAACCTCTCATCGATCACAGGGACAAAATATTCGACAGTCCGGTTGAAAAAAAGCAGTAAAAGCCCGGCCACGGGTTCGTCTCCGGACATCGCCAGATAGAGTTTCCGGTCGCGATCCGGAAAACAACGCCGCAACGCCAGAAAATGTTCCCAGGGCTTGGCGCGCCCTTTCACCGCAAGGATATTTTGCCGATGCGTCCGGTGCAAAAACTCCCACGCCCACATTTCATCCGTCAGGACCGTTTTGAAATTCTGCTTCAACGATTTGCGGACAAGATTCCGCGTTTTTTTGGAAAATATTTGGAGGAGCGCGGATTCCGGCTCACCCGGTCCTTCCGGCAGAGACGTCATCTGGCCCATACGCTTTTCCGTGAAAACCGGTTTGGTTATTTCGAGATATTCTTCCAAATACCGGTTCTCGTACGGACTCAAGATCATCGTCGCCGAAAGGACTTCCGGACGCGATGTGATTTCCAGATATTTGAGCAACAACGCCTTTCGAACCCCGGAAGTCTGAGCCGGACCGACGACGCATCCTCCGTGGCTTCCGTACCAGGGAAGGCTATTGATCAGAATCCGGCCGTTTGGATTGATATGTTCGAAATACGGCAAGGCGCCGAGAATACGGCCGGCGTCAAGCGCCAGAAGACACTGGGCCTTCCCGGGGACGATTGCGCTTAAAAAATCGCGGTACTCTGCCGAGGCATAAATCAGGCTGCGGGGATCCTGTTTCAGGAATTCCGAATAAGCCGCATGGTCGGTTGAAGTTAAAAATCTAATTTCCATCAATTTTTCCCCGCCCGGAATCCGGACCGCACGCAGTTGAGACCGGTTCCGTCTTCGGCATCGGGACACCCCGCGCGGTGTACCGTTTAATCGCTAAACCCAATTTCATTTTGATCCGGTAGCCCAGCTTTCGAAGTTGCTGGCATCCGCGGTAAACTTGAATCAGAAGGCCATAGGGATAAAATTTCTGGCGGTGCAGCCATTCCAAAAAGCCAAAAGCTTTCGGCGCGCGTTTGTATGCCCCGACGAGAATATCAAACCAAAGCTTAAAATAGAGAATTTGTTTTTTGCGGATGCCCGGCAAATTCAACAACGATTCTTCGCTAAAAGGGGCATCGGCGACTTCACGCTCATCCAAAAAACCTTTGTCCCGGCAAACCGTATAAAGTTTAGAGCCCTGAAACGGAAAGAACACGCAATTGAGCGATACGTCGTAATCCAACTCGGCGTTCAACCGGACCGTCTCCCAAATGGAATCCAATGTTTCAAAAGGAACGCCGATCATATTATTGGCACGCGTCTTCAGTCCGTAGGCTTTGGCAAGTTTAAAAGCCTTCACGATGGCCTCTTTCGTCATCTGCCGGCCGAGGACCTCGTTGCGGATCCAATCATTGCCGGCCTCGACTCCGAAGGTCACTTCATAGCAATTGGCGTCCTTGAGCAGCTGCGCCATCCGCTCGTTAAAAAGGTTCACCCGCCCCCGGCAGGCAAACGGCAACCGGATCTTTTGCCGATACAAGTCCACGAACCGCTCAAACCAGGCCGTATTGAGGAACAAAACATCGTCCAGAAACGCAAGGGTCTCAAGATAAGGATACCGTTTCAAATATTCTTCGATAAAAGCAATCGCGTTTTCCGGCGACCGGAACCGGACATAGTTTGAGCCGTCGGGGTAAACCGCCCGCACCGACGGATTACAGCAATAAGTACAAGCATAAGGACAACCGCGGGATATCCGCAACGTTCCAAACCGGTTGCGATGGTAAAAACTGTTTTCGATTTGAAAGATATCCAGATCCGGAAAAGGAAATTCATCGAAATCCCTCAAAGTGCCCGGCGGATTCCGGACGATCGTGCCGTTTTCTTTGAACCAAATCCCTCCGATGCCCCGCAAGCTTTCTTTTTTTTGCAAGCGCTTCAAAACTTCGAGGAGAACATATTCCCCTTCTCCCCGGCAAATCATGTCAATCGCCGGATGCGCCATCACTTCATCGGGGGCAATCGTCGGATGCACCCCGCCGCAAATGATCGGAACGCCCGGACGCAGGACTTTGATCCGCGTCGACCATTCGCGCACATACTTGTAAGAATTTGTCGCGCACGACATGCCGATCAGATCGGGACCGCAGCGCCGGACACAATCTTCGAGGGCCTCGGCTTCTTGAGCCGTCTTGGGCACGAACAATTCAACCGCATAGCCTGCCTGTTTCAGAAAAGCGGAAAGATAGGCAACGCCTTCATAAATACTTCCGCAATGCACGTAAAGATCGGCCCGGATATCCGGGACAATCAAAAGGACTTTGAAGGGAGGATGCCCCGATGATTTTCTCCGGTCATCCGCGAGGTTCAGATCAGGCGATGGCATTGTGCATGGTACCTTTTTTCTTCGTCCGTGAGTTCATCGCATAGCGGATTGATCAATTCCGCCGGTAAAGGCGTCCGGTCCGCGATGAGTTGTAACAACCCCAGCAACGCCGGCATCACTTGAGATTTCCCGTGGGTTGCGACGACCCACTTCCGCATCGCCCGCCCGTTTTCTTCACACCAGCGTCTGTCTCCCGCCAGTTTTAACAGTATCGATTTGACCGAATCCAAATCCCCGGCATTTAAAATCGGCGGCATCTGATCTCCGTATAAAGGCCGATAGTGCTCATTCCGGACCTTCATAATCACCGCTTTGCCGAGACACGCGGCTTCCAGCACGGTCGAGCCGTAATAGCCGAGCGTGAATTGATCCAGAACACAATCGCAGGAGCGGTAGTAATCAAGAAGCCTCTTCTTGCCTACGGGAGATAAGAAAATAAAATTCTTTTTCATCTCACCTTGCCGGATAGCTTCTTTTATTTTCACAATGTCATTGCCCCATTCCAGAAAAACAAACCGGATTTTCGGTTCCACGCGGACGACTTCCTTCAGGACATTGAACAGGGGCAGGCCGTTCCCTTTCACTTGGGAATCAATCCGGCACGACGATAAAACATAAAATCCTTCACCATACTCCGCATCCCACCGGGCCCGGGCATGTCCGGCACCGGGGGCATACCAGTCTTCATCGATCGGGTAGCGAAGATAAATACCGTTCGTGAATCCGTGCCGCCGGCAGTGCGCCAAAATATGAGGATTGCTGACTTGGAGAAAATGCGCCGCATTGAATGCCAGGCCCATGATTTTTCCGTAATCGTCACGACGCCCGCAGCTATAAAGCATGTCGCCGCCGACAGGAACGGCGAAATAAGGACGCTGACTCAGATACGCCGCAATGGGGTCGCTGGCCGCGGTGATCACGTCGTAGCCATGGAGCTCCTCCGCCCAGCGAAAATACGGATAAATACCGTCGTAAGAAATAAACGGCTCGATTTTCAACGGCCGGTGTTGCGCCAAAAAACGGTGCAAGGGCAACCGGATCCCGTCTTCGAACTGCAGGGCACACTCGCAACTCCCCATCCCGTCCATCGTAATCTCTTTACACGGAACGCGAAGAGGCAGGGACGCGCCGGCGAGTTTCTTGAAGCCTTGTCCGTCATAAATATTTTCAAATTCTCCGTCAAACTCTTCCCAGGCCGGCTGACTGATCGCGCTCAAATCCAACGGATGCGTATAAACGGTAACATCCCAGCCGGACTCCTTCGCCATCGTTGCCCATTTGTACATATTTTGGGCCATGTTGACGACGAACGCCGCTTTCAAATTTCCGGGGTTCTTTTGTCGGTGCCGTTGGGCAAAGGCCAGCACCCCCCGGCTGTATTCGGCAAACCGTTTCAGATTTCTCTCGGTCAGGAACGGGTGACGCCAGGGTTGTTCATCGGCGTCCGCCGGCGCCCCCTGGGCCCGCCATGACAGGTTCTTCAAACAACGTTTGATTTTATCCGCGAATTTGGATGGCATCATTTATGATTGAGCTTTCATTTTTTCAAAAACCGAACCGGCCTCGATGAGTGTTTGATTCGGCTTCGATTTGCGTGCCGCTAAAATCAATTCGGAGCCGGCATGAGAGATCATTTCATAATCATAGGCCTTGACGAATGCCAGAATACCCTCCAGGGAATCTCCCGAGCGGCCGTCCTGATGATAGC
>JAQTOZ010000182.1 GCA_028713205.1 Candidatus Omnitrophota bacterium | reverse complement strand
CCGAGCACAACCCGCAGGATAAGGCCTTTTTGCAGGAGATGCTGCCGACGGTCCGTCATATTCTTGATCACTACATGCAGCCGAAGGAGCATGCGACGGCTATTTATTATTTTGACGGTGAACTTCAAAGTGTTTATTCCGATCCTGAAGATGGACTCGTCGTCAGCGGCCTTGGCGCCCATTGGATGGATGCGCGCAAAAATATTACGTCGCGTGCCGGAAAAACCGTGGAGATCAATGCGCTGTTTTACGCGGCATTGAGATTTGCGACGGTGCTCGAAGGACAATTCGGTGATGCCGGGCATGCCGTGAAGTACGGAGAACGGGCTGATTTGATTCAAAAGAATTTCGCAAAGAAATTCTGGAATCCCAAACATGCCCGGAGCCATGAGGAGGAACAGGACTTTAATGAAACGCCGATTCTGGATTATAACGCCGGAGTTCCTTTGGATGCGGACAAAAAACAAGCTGCGATACGCCCCAATATGCTGACCGTGGTCAGTGACGCGCCGGATCTTCTGGAACCGTGGCAGCGCAAAGCCGTTTTGGATACGGTACGCCTTCACCTGTGGACGCCTTACGGGATCCGGACCTTGTCTCCTTTGGATGATGATTTTTACGGCATGTATTCCGACCGTCAGCGCGAAGCCCGCGATAAGGATAATATGGATTTCAAAGACAATATTTATCATCAGGGGCCGGCGTGGGTATGGCTGATCGGTTTGTTTTATGATGCCATGAAGGTGGTGATGGAGGATGAAGGGAGATCGGCGGAAGAATTTCGGAATGTCTTGCGCAGGGAATTGACACCGCTTACGGAATATTTCCTGAAGAAACCGGACAACATCGAAGTTTGGGATGATACCACGCCCTGGGTACTCAACACATTCCCGGAAATCTTTGATTCCGGTTATCGCGAGGTTTTGGTCGATGAAGTCGGCGGCAGGCGAAGGCTTAAGGTTATGGATATGGCTCAACTGATTGAACGGTCTCTGAATAAACAAATCCCGTATCCCGTGCGGCCGGGCGGAACGCCGTCGCAAAATTGGAGTTTCGCCGAATTTGCCAGACTCCTGGTTGAAAACGGATTGATTGATCCGGAATATCTTGACCTTCCGCTCGGACCCGTGACGCCGGTCCATATGGATTTGAGAACCAGCGGCAGACCGAGAGTCCGCTTCAAAGTGAATGTCCCCGAGGGTGTCGATCCCGAAACCGTTCGGACCGAAATGGCCATGTCCGCCCGTCCCATTCAAACGTGGGGAGAAGGATGGCGCGCGCAGAGGGTGACCTTATCGCCGAGAGGGAGATTGGATGGGACGCGCCTTTGGCTATTTGAAGGTGCGCTGCCTGAAGTCGAGCGCGGCGGTAAATATGAAATGACGGCCGTCGCTCATTTCGATGATCAAGGCAAAACGGAGCATTGGACGGGACGTAACGAACGCTTGGAGGTTACTCCGCAATTTACGGATGAGGAACTCTACGCGCGCGACAATATCCATGCGGTGCGTCATCAAGCGCTTTTTGCCGGGCTTCGAGAGATCCTCCGCCGCGGTGAAATTCCTCTGATCGCTTTGGATAAAGACTATACCCTGACTGGTTACGGGCAAAGTTTCGGGGAAGAAGAGTTGGAATTGATTTTGGCCACGGTCGAGGCGGGTGCGCATCTTGCCATCAATTCCTTGACGCAAAAAGACGTCAATGGCTATCGCAAAATGATGGATCCTTTGATCCATTATTTTACGAAGCAGGGCAAACGGCATCTTCTGGCCCGTGTTCATTTCGTCTTCGGCAGCGGCGGACGTTGGGAAACCGAGCAAGGCGGCAAGGAAGTGTTTGTTTATGATCTCAAAAATCATGCCTACCAATTAATTAATAGGGAAGACAAGGACAGGCCGACGACCAAAGCTACGGGGCTTCTCAGATTGCGCGATTATTTGAACCAACGGGGACGGCGCGTATCCATCCTCGCCGCGTACGGCGACAGCTTTTTTGATGCCTGGCACCAGACGTTCCCGCATCCGTGGAATGACGGCAGTGTGGTGGATAACGCCGAGATTCCGATCGTCATCAATGTGGGTGAGGACATCGGCGATGCGGTGATCTTGGAGCGAGCCGGCGGGCAGAAATTTATCAATACGCATGAATGGAATACAATGGCCACGAAAAAAGATTTGCAGGAATTGACCCGGGTCATGAGTTCGCCGGAGTATCAAAATTTGCGCCCACAGGGTTGGGAGAGTCCGGAACCCGTAAACGTTGCTCCGGATTCTGTTTCATTTCAAGATTGGTTTTGGGAGTCTCAAGATCCGTTTCAGATATTGCCGGGCCATCGTGCGCGTGTGGTCTTGAGGGGTCAGGAAAATAATTGGGCCGGTTTTGTCTGGGCGTGGGGCCCCGAAGGGACCTGGCTTTGCCCGCTGGAGTGGCATGAAGATATTCATCAGCATATGGCAGAAATTCCTGCGGGAGCCACAAATATCAGATTTTGCAAAACACCCGTTCCGAATGAATCCGTTTGGATCGAAGGCGAACGGCATTTGGTTTATGCCCGGGCCGAGACCCGGCAAGACCAAACGCGGAATGCGGAACTCGGAATTCGAAATGAAGATCGACGATTCCGCAATTCGCAATCCGCATTCTCTATTCAAAAAAGCCGTTCCGAGACACGCAAGCCGACCGGGAATATAAGGGCCGATATCGCGACTGCACAGGACTTGCTCCGTGCGGCCCGGCCTGTCGACAGAAGTGAAGGAGTTTGGCTGATTGCGCATTATGGTCCGCTTGCTCTGGGTCCGACAGCTGTATCCGGTGATACGCTTCCGGAAATCGTGGATCAACTTTTAAAGACCGGCGGTGTCCCGCTGGTGGATCTTCTTTGGGCCATCGGAGAAATCGGTCCTGCGGCGGTTGCGGCAAGCCGGGAAATTCTCGCGATGATTGAAAATCCTCCGGGTGATCTCGAAAAGAAGAGCGCACAAAAGGCCCTTGTGCGCATTTCGCCGATTCGAACACTGGATGAAATGAAGGCGCAGAATCTCGCGCGGGCCTTGATCCGGAGTGAGGGGAATATCCCGAAGGCGGGGGCGGCTTTGGGGTTTGCTGAAGACGGTATCCGCCGAATGTGTAAAAAATTTGACGTATCGACGAAACCGGCCGAAACCGAGATGCGTCTAGCATGGGCGCGTGCTCAACTCCAAAATGAGCCGGCGGATTTGCCGGTATTGACGGATGATTTGCTTGAGAAACGGGAAGCGCTCCGGGCCTTGGTTTTTACGCGCGGCAACATGAAACAGGCGGGGAATCTATTGAAGGCTCCGCGTGTCGTTGACCGGGTTGTCAAATCCGAACCAGGTATTCCCGTCGGCAGAAACATGGCCGACGCGACCTTGAACGCAACACGACGGGTGCTGCGGGCGGTCATCGATGAATCATTTGAAACCAAAGTTCAACCATTCCCGTGGGGTACGGATGCCGGTAGAAACCTGGGGCTTCGGGATTTCCCCGATGAAGTTCAGGAAAAGTTCCGCCGGGCCAAAGAGGAAAAAGGCAGTGACTTGACCTCCAAAGAACGAGCGTTGATCCTTTCCCGCCATTTGGGATGGGAGGACAAATATCTGGCGCTGGCATCCGGTTATTATCCCAATGTTTTTTATAGTGCGAGAACGGCCGATCAAACCGTCGTTGCGTTTGCGCAAACATTGGGGGTTTCGCCCTACTTTCTCTTCGAAGAAAAATCCAAAACGGAAATCCTGCGTCCGGGAATGCCCATGGACCGTATCAAATGGATGATTCGCGCGCGGGGCCTCTCGCAGGAAGCCGTTGCGCAAAAAATGGGCGTCAGCGATTCCTATGTTTCGGCGGTCCTCAACACGGACGGCGGGCTGACGCGTTTGACCATGACGCGTTTTGCGGAAGCGCTCGGCGAATCCGCGGCCTTGATTGAAACGGGGTTCGAACCCGAGCCTGCGCAACTTGCCGTTTGGGAACAGTTGCAACAGCCTTCGGTTCAGGAGTCGCGCGCCGGGTTTGAACGCCGGCGCAATATCCCGGATGAAGAGATTGCTCAGTTTCAAGGAGAACTCGAAGCGGCCCTCAGGCGCCAGGGAAATTTCCAAGAGGAATGGATTGCCGCCATTTCCGCGCGCGAGATCGGGCCTCGCCAAAGATATCCCGGTTTGGCCGCACGTCTGCTCAAGGCTGATGCCGTCAGCCTGTTCTATGCCGTTCAATACGGACTGTTACCTCTGGAGATCGTGCGGAAAATATGGTCGGGTGCTCCCTTGAGCCGCGGGGAGTGGGATGAGGTCGCCAGAAATTTGATCAAGGCTTACTTGGAGCTGGAGGAGTTCTTTCAGGCGCCTGCGGCTCCTCATATGAAACCACCGGAAGGTTATCCGAGCAGCGGACTGATTGTCAGCTCATGGGACTTAATCGGCCGGCTTGTGAACCGTGCCCGTATGTTGAATCTGATGAACGCGACGCCCCTGAGTCTGGGGCATTTGAAGAGTTTGATTGCAACGGGTGCCGATCCGGAGCGAAGAATCTTGGCGATAAATGATCAGGTGCGGAAGCTGTCGGCAAAATTCCGGGAATTTTCAAGAGAGCTGATTCAGGATTATGTTTGGATGCATGTCGATGCCCAGGCTTCTTTGATACAGGCTAGGAGTTTGAAAAATGAAGCCGCGGAATTTGCCGCACGCCGGTGGGTGCGGCCGGAAGACACGGACGGTCGCGTCCGGGCGCCGGAATTCTACGCTCACCGGCTTGTCATCTTCCGTCATGAGAAAGCCAAGACGGAACTCGGCCGCGTTACCGGACGTATCAAAACCATTTATCAAATCGTGCATCATAACCGGAAAAAATCCATTGCGGCTTTGCGCAACATCGCGGTCCGAATTCCGGACCTCAGGGATTATTCGTTACGGGATCGATTCCCGCCGGAAATTGCGGCCTCGATGGATCTTTTGAATCGCGTGGCGGCCTGGTATGAGTTTCAGAACCCAGGTTTTCTAGGTAGTTTACCGGAAAACGAGGACGCTTTGGATTATGTGGAAACGATCAGCCAGATCGTTGAACAGACCTCTGCAATTGTCCAGGATTTTGATCAACGGGACGAGCTTCCTGCTGATAAAGACGGGTTAGATGAATTTTTTGCCGAAGTGGCGCGCCGGATCCGACTCAATCGCTCGGAAACAAGAAAAGAAACTCAGCGTACAGCGAATAGCGTTGAGCGTTCAGTGAAAGGGCAGGTCCTAAATGCTTCACGCTTCACGCTCAACGCTGGCGGTGTTCGATCGGAGATGCGTATCGATTCCGCGGAGGAGTTGAAAACCAGACAAGAATTGGCTGCGATATTGGAAATTGCGGAAAATGAATTGCCGTTGCTTCGGGCGTTCTATGAAGATCTTTCGCAGCGGGAAAGAAGGGTCCTGCTCTTTTATCTCCAGTATTTCCGGGTTTACCGCCAGTGGCCGCGGCAGGGTGAAGTGAAAACCGTTCTTCCGGATCAGGGCACGAATGTCGGTGTCTATCTTGGGCGTATCCGGAAAAAAATGGCCGATTATCCGCAAATCAAAATTCCTCTGCGGCCGCAGGATGATGCTTCCGCGCCCCGTTCCGGTTCCGGGATTTTGCGGGAAATTTCCGGCGAAAAGTTGGCGATGTTGAATGACGTGATCCGCGGCATTCCTTATCCTCCCCAAGACGTTGTCAGTCCCAAAGAACTGAGAGGCCGGCGCGGTCTCAGTGAAGCCATGGAACGCGTGATCGAGGCAAAAGTCCTGGGGGCGCGCGGTCAACAGGATCCCGCGATGCGCGTGCTGCAGGCCGTGGTTCGTATGAATGATTTTATGCGGGAATTGCCCGCTTTCGGCTATGCGCATCCGCGTGCCGATGCGATCCGTTATCAAATGAGAAAATGGATCCGCGAGCAAACCGTCATTGCCGGCGGAACGATTGAGCGTACTTGGATCGATCACGAGCGCAAGGCGTATCTCTGGCGTGCCTTGCCGGAAGTTTTGGAAGATCAAACGGGTACGGGCGCTGATATTACCCGCTCCGAATCGCGCGAGACATACGAACAAAAAAAGGTGCGGGAATTAATTCAGCAGATGGGAGATTCGCGGGCGGCGTACCGGGATGCGGCAGCCGTGGCAATGGTGATACGAGGAGAGAGTGTTTTACCCGTTCTTGAACAGGCGTCGAAAAGCAAGAATCGGGAACGACGCGACAATGCCCGTTGGGCCATCGCTAAAATACGCGAGCAAATGGTGCGGGAAGCGGACAAAAAAGAAGCCGAACAGTCGCGTTCCGAGATGCGCAAAGAACGCGAGGTTGCGAAAGCAATCCCCGTTGATCCCGTTGTCGGGATGTTGCGTGAAGATGTGTTCATCGACCGCGATTTAGGAGAAAGAAGGTTTGGTGAACTCAACCTGGGATTGACGGTGGTGTTGCTTGCGGAGAACCCGCGCTCTGTGCGACGATTGCTGGATGCCCTGAGGCTTGCCGGAGAAAGGCTTCCCGCAAATATTACGATTGACCAAGTTTTAATTGCGGTTCCCAACGAAGAGGCGAGAAAGAACTTGGCGGGTTTTGATGCGGCTGCACAGATGCCCGGCATCGCCATCAAAATGGTTACGTCAGGCGAGTCCGATTATTCGGATTTGTTTTACCGCTTTCAAAAAGTTGCGGCGCAGAAAGGCTCACGGGTTGTCGCCGTTTTAAATGAAGATGTGGAATATCCGGCGGAACATTTGGAGATTTCCCTGAAATCATTGTTGAGTTTAGGGGCGCCGTCGGTAATCGTGTCTCATCTTGATCCGGTGGATTCCGTAGCGGAGGCTCAAGGGCAGGTTGTGGATTTTATGTTTTTCACGGATTCGGATTTTGTGAAATACCGTCGCAAAGGCAAAAGCTGGCTGGATGTTGTTAAGCCCTACATCGTTGCAACGAGTCGCGTTTATGCAGATACCCGTGTGCAATCCTCAATCGGTGATATGGCTCAAACTGCTATTGGT
>JAQTOZ010000181.1 GCA_028713205.1 Candidatus Omnitrophota bacterium | reverse complement strand
CCGAAGTCGGCAAGCAGCGTTATCTGTTCCAACGCATGAAAGATTCCCAAGGACTTGAGTTTTATCACGACGGGAGCTGGTACAACAATCTCGAGGCTTATCGCGGAGGGATGTGGCTGATGCGGGACCGCTATCAGAAGGGACAGGACACGCGCGAATTTATCCGCAAATACGTGGAGCGCTCGGACGCGGGAAATCTGCACCTCGCCAAATATCCGGACGGCTCGGTCCAAATCGGATCTTATGTTCTTTACAATGAGCTCGATCTTTTGGAAGAGACGGTCCAAAACGACACGAAGTAGCGCCGGGTCATGTTTTTGCCTGACGCATGAAAGAGTCCCGGGACCTCAGCTCAAACCACTCAATAACGGCCGGGATGAAAAAAACAGAGGCAAGAAGCCCTGCGGTATAGCCAAAAACCCCCAACGCCCCCGTCGAAGCCATGCCCACATGATGGGCACAATAGATGCTGGCAAATGCAGCAATGGTGGTCACGGAGGAAACGATAACCCCCTTTGCCGTTTTCTGGAAGCTGGAGAAAAACTCTTCCTTGGTTTCTTCCTTGTAACGGTGAAAAAGATAGATACCGTTGTCGACCCCGACGCCCACGATACTGGGCAGGATCGTAATATTGAAGAAGTTGAAGCGAAAATGCGTGAGCGCCGCCATTCCGGCAATCCACAGAAAACCGATCAGGACCGGTGAAAGGACCCACAAAACATGTCTCGGGTTTTTGAAATGCCACAACAAAAGGACGATCACAATCAAAAAGCTGAGTCCGATCGAGCGTGGTGCGTCCTGTTCAAGCAAGGTTAAGATATCGGCATAAATCACAGGCTCGCCCGCCAAGACCGCATTTCCCGGCACTTTGAATTTTCTGACCGCCTTCACGAATTTTTGGGCATTCGCGCCGTCCAAAAGGTCGATGGAGGGATACAGGAAAACAACCGAAACCTTTCGATCCTTGCCTTCGTACTGTTCCACGAGACGCGCGGGGAGGTCCTCCGTACGGAGAGGTGTCGCGTGGAGCTGCTCCCGGAGCTCCGCAATTTGTTTTTGCTTATCTGCATCCAGTTTCTGTATCAACGGCTCATGTTTCGCCAAAAGCGCTTCGATGGCATGCAAAATCAGGATTTTTTCCTCCTGATGCTGCGGAATATGCAGCGACAGCGCGGCCGCAAAATCGAAAGTACTGTCGGGATGGGTTTCGGCATACCGGTTGAGTTCAGCCGCAAGGGCCGTGGCATGCGCACGGTCCGGCGTCATAAACGTCACGGGATTTAAACGAACGCCAAAATGCGCCCCGATCCTTTCGCCCAAATCAATCGCGTCATCCCCTTTCTCCTGGAGATCGCGGAAATCATAGCTAAACTTAAGCCCCGGAATTTGTGTTAAGGAATACAGAGAGAAAAGAACCCCTGCGATAATGATGGCGGAGATGGTCCTGCGAGACACCATTTTGACATGAAGCTTCGGGACCGAACGCCGTTTAGGTAGATACTTTTCCCCGACAACGATCAAACTGGGAACCCCGTAAAAAATCACGACAAAGGAAATAAAAATACCGAAACCGGCAATCACCCCAAAATGCCGGAACCCCTCGAATTGGCTGATGGTCATCGAAAAAAAAGCCACGCATGTCGTCAAACAACTCGTCAAAAGCGGCTTCCATATTTCAGAGTAGGTTTGATGGAGCGCCTTAAACGTATCCCCCCCGGTCTCCTTGAGGTCCTCTTCAAAACTCACCAATAAATGGAGCGCATAATCGATGGCCATACCCGTCAGGATCGAAAGCAAGAAGGCCGTAATCAAATTCAAATAACCGATCGCAAAATAAGTAAAAGCACATGTCCACAAGATGCCCAGTCCCAAGGGGACAAAGGTGTAGAGCATGGAGCGGACATTACGGAACAACACCAGCATGATCAACGTAATCAGGACCACGGTCAGCCCCGAAGTCCGCTGCAAATCACGTGAAATGGTTTGATATTCGTTGTAGCGCGTCCGGTAAGGCCCCGTAAGCCCCATCGTCACCGGATGGGCGAAGTCTTTCTTGATTTCATCGAAAGCTTTGAAGGAATCGTTAAAAAGCTCCTTGGAACGCACAAAATTACTGACGGGATGTTTGGGTTTCACCAGCACAACCTGCATATACGTCCCTTGCTCATTCGCCACATACCCGCCGATCCGGTACATCTTTTGCTCCAGTTGAAGAGAGGATGTATCGATGGCCGGCGCTTCTTCGTTGAGCAAATCCACGTAAAAAGGATTGTTCTTGCGGCGATAATAACCGATCATGTCGCGGACATTTTTTTCGAGCTTTTTGAGGCTATCGGTATTCAAAAAAAGCAACTTGCGGTATTGAAAGGCCGGAATATCGGTCCGGCTATCGATGTAGTCCACATCCGGGAAGGCAGCCGCCTTTTGGGTAAAACGCTCCGAGGCAAGACGTGCCGTTTCTTCGTCCGGGGATTCGATGGCGACGATCATATAACTGGTCCCGCCGACGTGACGGGTTAACTCTTTAAGATGAATCACGGACAGGTTCTTGGCCGACAAGAGATCCATGAAATTCGCATGGAGTTTCAGCTGTTTCGCATAGGGAAGCAGGAGGGCCGAAATCAGCAAAATGCCTAAAACGATCCAACCGGCATATCGATAGACAAACTTAGACTGAGCGACGATAAAAGGATGGGGTGCCTCCGATTGAGGTTTGGTTTTTTTCGCGGGAATTCGTTTGCCTCGTTCAAGCAGCTGGGGCATTGTTTTCCGTCTCCGCCTGAGCCAGGCGCTCGCGCATTTTGTCCAACAGCCCGGCAAACCGGGACTGGGCAATAATTTTGTCGAACTGGTATTTCAAATCTTCCGTGATGCTGACATCGTCTAAAATCACGTCGTCAATTTTCCATTGACCGTTTTTCTGATAGACGGAATAAACCACTTTTGCATCGAGATCTTCTTCCTGTTGTTTGATCACGCTATGGACTTCATAATGGTCGCCGGCCTGTTTGACCTCGGGATACAGCACTTCAAAATCCCCCATGAATTTCCGGCTCCGCGAATACGCAATCGTTTCGATGAGTTTCCACATGAGATCAAAAAAGTTCTTTTGCTCATCGGATGTGGCCTGCGCCCAATGGGCAGCCAAAGCCCTCTGTCCCATGGCATCAAGATCCAAATAGGAGTCCGCTTGCTCAACCAGTTTGGCATGCCGGGATTGATCGATGATCGGGAAATCCATGGCCCGGATGGCCTTGATAAAGCCCTCAATGGCCTGTTCCGGCTTTTGAACTTCAGCCCAAGCCGTCTCTAGCGGCGCGATCAAACCGATCGTTAAAATCCAACATAACCCGATGGCACGCAACAAGTTCAGACAGTTATCACAACGCATCGAACATCCTCCCATATAAAAGAACGGATAGACTACAAAGAAAACCCTCCGGGGTCAATTGTTTTGACTAAAAAATGCGGAATCGTATCGTAAAAATAGCAAAAAAGGATGCAGGAGTTTGCAATTTTTATATGCACCCGAAAACCGGAGGAAGCCCTCCAAAACAACAAAACCCTTCCGCGTTAACAGAAGGATTTTGTTCTTTACCGGCAAGGGCCGGAATTCTTATTTACCGTGTCGCTTGCAATAACGGCACGACTTCATGCACATCGACTTTTGTTCCTGGCACATCTTCATAACCTTTTTTTTCTGATCCGGGGTCAAAACATTCATGACATCCACCAGCGCCTTGACCGATGATTTCGACAAGGCCTTCTGGGCATCCGCTTGCATGTCCAGCAGCGTATTGATTTTATCCAAATTGACGGCATCCTGATGCATTTCCTTTTTAAGATCCAACTCCGTCGTTTGGATTTTTGCCTGGTTTTCGATCATCTGTTTGGCGGCTTCGTATTTCAGGTCCCGGATTGTCCTCACTTGATCATCCGTTAATCCAAGCGCATCCTGATTGTGAATCAGAAATTTCGCTTTCATCATAAACTTCCCCGAAAACGGCATGTCCCCCTCATGACCGCAGTGCCCCGCAAATGCCGTCACGGAGGAAAACAAGAACAGCAATCCAACCATGATCAAAATTTTAGTCTTCATGACACTCTCCTTTTCTAAAGTTCAGGTTGAGAATTTTTTGGATGATATCAACATGAAAAATCAACGCACGCTTCAAACCCATCGAAGCGACATTTTCCATACTTTCTATTATATTCAAACGCGATGGAGGTGTATAGGAGGCAAATCTCACGGCCTGATATTGGATTTTGAGACGGACTCTCGATTTTCTCTTATTGAACTTGAATGACCTGACCGGCATATTCGACCCGCCGACCCCGGCGGACTTTGAAGGCCTTGCGCGTTTCGACCTGCCCGTCCACTTTCACCCGGGACAGCGCGATCGCCTGTTTGGCCGCGCCTCCGCTCTCGCAAAGTCCGCAGGCTTTGAGGAGTTTGAAAAGTTCGATAAAGTCCGTCGTGATCGCAAAAGGGATTTCAGTCATGGGTGTAGAGCAATGCTCGTTTGGATTTCAGGTCGGGGTCCGACAGGTATTCGTCGAAGGCAGTGTCCCGGCGATCGATCATCCCGTGCGGCGTCAATTCGATGATACGGTTCGCCACGGTCTGAACAAATTGATGGTCGTGCGATGAAAAAAGGACCGTCCCGTTAAAACATTCCAGCCCTTTATTCAGCGCCGTGATGGCCTCCAAATCCAAGTGGTTGGTCGGTTCATCCATCAATAGCACGTTTGCGCCCGAAAGCATCATGCGTGCCAGCATGCAACGGACCCGTTCCCCGCCCGAGAGGACACACGCCTTTTTCAACGACTCCTCGCCCGAAAACAACATGCGGCCCAAAAAACCGCGTATAAAATTCTCGTCCGGGTCTTTGGAAAATTGCCGCAACCAATCCAGCAAATTCAGATCCGTTTCGAAATATTTGCTGTTCTCTTTCGGGAAATAGGCCCGGATGGTGGAAATCCCCCATTTGAAACAGCCCTGGTCGGGTTCGAGTTCATCCATCAGAACTTGAAAAAGCGTGGTCTTCACCAAATCGTTGGGACCGACAAACGCGATTTTGTCGCCCTTGTCCACCCGGAGGTTCAACCCTTTAAACATTAAATCGCCGTCCACCGATTTTCCCAGATTTTCGATTTGCAGCAGGTCATTGCCAGCCTCTTTCTCGGAGCGGAACGCCACGAACGGATACCGGCGTGACGAAGGCCGGATGTCTTCCAAGGTCAGTTTTTCGAGCAGTTTTTTACGCGAGGTCGCCTGGCGGGATTTCGAGGCATTGGCACTGAAACGCGCGATGAAGGTCTCAAGCTCCTTGCGTTTTTCCTCGATTTTTTTATTGGCCTCGGACCTCTGACGCATGACCAACTGACTGGATTCATACCAAAAGCTGTAATTGCCCGTGTAAAGCTGGATCTTTCCGAAATCGATGTCCGCGATATGCGTGCACACGCGATCCAGAAAATGGCGGTCATGGGAAACCACAATCGCCGTATTTTTGAAATCGTACAGGAAATCTTCAAGCCACACGCAGGTCTCGACATCCAGCTGATTGGTCGGTTCATCCAGGAGCAGAACATCCGGGTTCCCGAAAAGCGCCTGGGCCAACAGCACGCGCACTTTTTGACTGGCCTCGAGCTGTTTCATCAGGACCGCATGCAATGGGTCGGGAATCCCCAGGTCTTTCAGAAGCGTCGCAGCCTCCGATTCCGCGGTCCATCCGTTCATTTCCGCAAATTCGTGTTCAAGCTCGGAGGCACGAATCCCATCGGCACCGGAAAAATCCGGCTTTGCGTAAATGGCATCTTTCTCGCGGATAATGTCATAGAGTTTTTGATGCCCCATCATCACGGTCGCAAGCACCGGAAATTCATCATAGGCAAATTGGTCCTGGCTGAGCATGGAGACACGCTCGCCCTTGGTGACGGCGACATCTCCCGCATTGGGTTCGATTTCCCCTGCCAGGATCTTGAGAAACGTCGACTTGCCCGAACCGTTGGCCCCGATAAGCCCGTAGCAATTCCCGGGCGTAAACATAATGTTCACATTTTCAAATAAAACGCGCTTTCCGAATTGAAGGGTTACCCCGCTTGCTGAAATCATGTCTTAGAAACTCCTTATGTCCCGGATCTTACGGCAGATACCCGCCCGAAGCTTGATGATGGAATCGCACATTCGAAGGGGATCCGATTTCCGGGAGTATTTTGAGTGGCAATACTATCAGAAAAAAAGACAAACGCAATGGCGCCGTTTTCCGTTTCAAAAACGGATCACGCCCGAACGCCTCAAACCGACTTCAAAATCTGAAAAAAAATGATCGCGATCATACCAAGGGCCACGACAAGTTTGACCGCCACCGAACCCACCCGGCCCAGAATCCCGCCTAAACCGGCTTTCATGGATTGCTTCAAGTCCCTGCGCATCACATACTCCAGTAAAAATGCGCCCAAAAAAATCCCCGCAAAGGTACCCGCAATGATGCCGACGCCAAAAAACCAAACACCCACCATCGCGCCCAAGATCCCGCCCAGGAGGGCACCCCAAACCGCCGTGTTCGATGCCCCGAGTTTTTTGACCCCGATCACAACCGCCAGATATTCCAAAACCTCCCCGGCGACGTACAGAGCGAATAGAATGATCAGAGTGCTCAGATTCACGACCGCAAATTGGGTCATGAGCGCAAAAATCAAGGCCCCGGCCAAAACCATGAGCGTGCCGCCGCCGGCAAACAAAGTCGCTAAAATCCCGGCAATGCTCGACAAAATCAAAATGGCATAAGCGATGGAAATCACAGGCCCCTCCCGGATCCGCTCACCGTTTCGGAATTGAATTCATAAGCCGACCAAACCTCATCCTTGCTGTTCATGGGATGACCGGTCAAATTTTGATCAATCCTTTTTTTACTTAATTTTTTCGGACAACACATTTTGTGCAAAACGTTTCAAATAATAGGAAAGCCACACCGTCGCAAGCAACCCCGCGATCAGGAAAAGCCACTCTTGCCAGGAACG
>JAQTOZ010000180.1 GCA_028713205.1 Candidatus Omnitrophota bacterium | reverse complement strand
GTATCGGCGTGCGCGGCACCATTGTTGCCGGGCAAGTCGACGGCATGCACTCTTTCGTCGCGCTCATGGGACCCGGTGACGGAAATAATGCCGGCGCCAATCAAGGGTCGATTGTCTTGAGCAATGTTGTCAACGGGCAAACGGTTGAAGAAACCGTCAACCGTACCGGCTACGGTTCCGTGATCGAAGGAGAAGGCTCGGCTCCCTCATCGGCCTTTCAGGTACCGGCTGAGCAAATGAATAGTCTCGTCAGTAATTTTTCGCCGGGGCCCAGCGATCAAGGCAGTGGAGCATCCGGTTCCGGAGGAAATTCCGGTTCATCTTCATCGGATATTAGCGTTGGTTCAGTCAGCGCTGCCGGCGGTGAAAACACCTTTGCGGCCTTGGGCACCGTCAACGACCTCGCAACGCTGGAAGAAACCATCAGCAGCATCGGTAACGAGACCGACCCCGCGCGACAAAATGATGCGTTACCTCCGGATACCTCAAGCGGATCCGATTCTTCGAGCCCTGGAACCGGCGGGGGTCCGGGCAGTCCCGACGTCACCTATACCTATTCAGCAACGCAATCCTTAATGACTCAATATTGGACAGGATCCTTTGATTTTTATTTGGAAGTCAACGGCACCGATCAGACGATTAACGGATATGTTAAGTCCAACAGAGATCCCCCTAACAACGACCCTTGCATTTTCGATGATGGGTCCCCCGTCGGGGCACCTCAATTAGGTTTCGAGTACAACTTCCCCCAGCGGACCTTTGATCAATTAACGGACGGTACGGACTTGACTTTGGGACCGGGTTATATCACCGATATGGATATTTCGGAGCTTCCAAGCGGGCAGACAAACACCGGAAACGTGACCATTGCCTTTTCGTCCAAACCGATAGATGGCACGCCCGCCACCGTGAATTTCAATCTAATTGTAACTGCATCCGCAGGTGTCGTGTCGGAATCCGGGACGATACCGGTTACAACGTAACACTTTAATTCCAAATCTCTTCGACCATGCGCATTATCAGCATATCCGAGAATCAGCGGGTTATTTCGTCGTCGCTATAAAAACACCGTCCCAGTCGGGAGGCAACTGCGAATTCCGGTTGGCACGTATCCGGTCGCGATAGAAGTCATAATAATTCCCCAGGGACGGAAACCCGGCACTTAACTTTTCACAGGCCCCGATACCACACTCGGCATCGTCCCATTTCTGAAGCCGGTAAGCCGCGAGCATTTCCTGCTGTTTGGCCTCAAACGCCTGAAAGGCCGTACTCTCTTTCACTTTTGGGTCCCCCAAAAGCGCGAAAATCCGCACCGGTTGCGTCTTGCCTTTCACCCGGATCCAATCAAGCTCAAGTGCCGCGAAATCCTTTAGCTCGCGGTTTGTGTTCTCTCCGATCAAAATATCGGTCCCGTAGGTTTTACACAAGGCTTCAATCCGTGAAGCAAGATTGACCGTATCGCCCAAAGCGGAATAATCAAATCTTTGTTCGGAACCCATGTTCCCCACGCAGCAATCTCCGGAATTGAGGCCCATTCCGATCCGGACCCGCGGCCAGTCTTTCCCTTTCGCCTTGGCTTCCTCCGCCATTTGTTCATTCCACAACACCAGACGCGCCCTCATCTGTAAAGCCGCCTCACAGGCGTGCCGGACATGCCGGGGATCATCGAGCGGCGCGTTCCAAAACGCGACGATACAGTCCCCCATGTATTTATCGATGGTCCCGCCGTATTTCAGAATCACGTCAGTCATCGGCGTCAAAAAACGGTTAAGAAACCAAGTCAATTCCTCCGCCCCAAAACGTTCCGAAATCGCGGTAAAATCCCGGACATCGGCGAAAAGCAGTGTCAAATCTTTGACCTCCCCGCCGAGTTTGAGCTTGTCCGGATTTTTCGCGAGTTCGGCCACCATGGCCGGTGACATATAATGCGAGAAGGCGCTCCGGATCTGCCGTCTTTCGGATTCCGAGCGCAAAAAATGCGCCAGCGAAGAGCTTAAATAAATCATCAGCACGGCCATCGAGGGAATCACCGCATCGAAAAGAAGGTGCCATTTCACAAACATCAACCAGGAAAAAACAAACGCACCGGCAATGGCCAGAACTCCGATCAATGCGCACCACAACGCACCGATCCAGTACATCAGCAGCACCAGGATTAATCCCAGGCCTAACAGGTAAAGCAACTCCGCGCCCGGCGCCCAATCCGGACGGTTGAGAAATTCCCCGTTCAGGATCTGCTCCGCCAATTGCGCGTGGACTTCCACGCCCGCGACCAGCGGCATCAGCGGTGTCGTGCGCAAATCTTTCAGGCCCTCGGCGCTTGTACCGATAAAAACGATTTTCCCGGCAATCTCTTCGGCCGCGAATTTCCGTTCGAGAATCCGCCAGGCCGGGATATACCGTTTTTTGACGGAACCCGTATCATAAAGCCACATGCGCCCCATGCTGTCGGTGGGGATCACAAAATTTCCGGTCTTGATACGAACCACCCCCGTATGGGCGCCAAAGCTTTCTTCCCCGCTGCCGCTTGACGTTTTCACAACATGATTGGACGCGCCTTGCGCAACGCGGAGCGCTTCCAAAACGAGGGCAGGATAGACATCCCCGTCCAAATTGAACAAAAGCGGTATGCGCCGCAAAACCCCGTCTCTCTCGCCGATCACATTGAAGCTCCCGTTTCCCGCCGCGGCCGATTCCAGCTCGGGGAGATCGATGACGGCACCGCGGAACAACGGCAGGAATTTTTCGGGCGACTCGCCGGAAAAGGCGAACCCGCCTTTATGGGCCGGCCTGATTTTATTTTCTTTCTGCGTGAGACTGAAAGCCGTTACAACCTTGCCGGGTTTCATCGCCCCGGCCAATGCCAGATCATAGTCGAGAGGCCGGGTGTCCGGCAGGCGCAGATCGCTAAATTCCGGCGTCGGAGGAAGAGCTGTGATCAAATGCTGAGGCGATGTCCGGTCTTTTTCGGCAAAAACAACGTCGAAGGCCATGGCGGAAACCTTCGCCTCACGCAAAATGTTCACGAGTTCGGCGATCCGGTTCCTCGACCACGGCCATTGCCCGATTTTGGACAGGGAAGCATCATCGACATCGACAATCGCGACCGGGCTTTCATGATAAACACGCGGTTGCATGCGTTGAAAAACATCAAAAACTTTCAGTTTCAAACCGCCAACCAAATCCGGCATGCCGATATGCAATCCGACAAACGCAAAAAACAAACACAGCGGAACAATCACCTGCACATGGCGTTTTAAAAAAGTCACGTCCGTCTCCCTGAGTTATTCTCTTAAATCAGAAATAGGGGACGGTTCTATTTTCTTCAAAGCCATCCGCCATTCCCCTTTTACTCAAAAATGGAACCGTCCCCTATTTCACTATTTCACTGGTAATTATCGGCGCAAACCGGGAAGGAATGGAGGCCCGAGGGGACAGGCAATAATTCACTGCTTGCCCGCCTTTATTGTGGCGGGACTACCCGCATTTATTGCTATAATACAAAATAATTATGTTTACGCGCCTGAGGCAAAAACTTTACCGCATCGGATTTCTGATTTTTTTCGCGTGGCTCGTCTACTATGTCTATTGGGGCTCCCATCTCTATAAAATCACCGCCTACTGCAACTGCCCCATTTGCATCAACGAACCAAAATACCGCGACGGACGCTTCGCAAGCGGCAAGCCTCTCTATTGGGGCGCCGCGGCCGCCGACAAGTCCGTCCGCTTCGGCAGCCGCATCGAACTGGTCCCGGTCCTGCCGAAAAATTGGAAAGCCGTCTCGACCATTCTCAAGGGCAGGCGCCGTTTCACCATCGAAGACCGCGGCGGAGAAATCAAAGGAAAGGACATCGACCTTTATATTCCCCAATCCAGGGGCGGGCATAAGACGGCGCTAAAATGGGGCGTCCGCTATATGCGCATCAAAATCAACGGCAGATTCGCAAAATAATTTTTTTTAACTTCTGTGAGACCAAAGACCACAGACCGGAGACAAGAGACTTTTTAGGTCTGTAGTCTATGGTCTGTTGTCTCCATAGCTTTTGCGGCCTCGCACCTTGGTGAGAAGACGCCTTCCGTCCCGTGGGTGATTTCATAAAGACGCCCGGCCGCCATTTTTGTGAAAAAATGACCGGGGCCTAAAGCCGCCTTGAGAATTTCATAGGCCTTGCGATAGGCTTCCGTCGCTTCGGCGACGCGATGTTCCGCCTGAAATATTTCTCCCCGGTGATAATACGATGCGCCGGTAAATTGGGAACCGGGTTCTGATTTTAGCCGGATCCTGAGCGCCTCGTCATGGAGTGCAAGCGCCTCACCGTAGTTTCCCTTTTTGCGATAAAGTTCCGCAAGGTCGTGAAGCGTGCGCGCGGTTTCGACATGTTCCGGGCCCAAAACCGTCCCGCGGATTTGTAAAGCACGCTGAAAGAGCGGCTCGGCCTGATCATAATTACGGTCGAACAAATAAAGGATCGCCAGATTGCTGAGTGTCTGGGCCACCTCGGGATGATTGCCGCCGAGATACCGTTCGCGAATGGAAGCCGCTTCCAGAAACAGCGGCACCGCTTTTTGCCTCTCACCCAAATAAAAGTAGGCCGTCGCGAGATTATGCAGAACCTGGCCGTAGGATAAATCCTGCGGCGTCTTGAAGGCGGCATGAGCTTTCAGGGCCTGCTCAAAAATCCCGGCGGCCTTCGCGTAATCGTTGCGTTCGTAATCCCGGACCCCCAGAAGGTTCAGTTGATGCACAATCTCCTGCCCCGGCCACGATGCCGTCGAAGCCCATAGCGGCAATGTGATCAATCCCCCCAGAAATAAACCCAAAATGAAACGCCGTATCATCAATTTATCACATCCTCAATTTTAGAATTTCATCGATTTCGGGCCCGCTGAGCGGTTTGGCTCCGTTTTCCTTCAGGCATTTTTCCATTTCGGGCCCGCCTTCAAAAACCGCCCAATGCAGGGGCGTCCAGCCGTCTTTGTCCTTCTGATTCACGTCCGCGCCATGTACGAGCAAAACTTTGGCCGTATCGACATAGCCCCAATTGGCCGCGATGTGGAGCGCGGATTTACCATCCTTACTGTCCTGATAATTCACGTCCGCCCCCTGTGAGATCAAATATTCGATCTCCGGATGCGCATTGCTATAGGCCAGCCATTGAACCGCCGTCATTCCCGAATTGCTTTTGAGGTTGACGTCCGCCCCCGCCGGTACGAGGACTTCGGCAATCGGACGTGTGACAAAAAAAAGAGCGCTCCGGCCGTCGTCGTCCATCCGCGCATTCACATCCGCTCCGGCACCGATGAGTTGGTTGACTATTTCGATTTTCTTCGACATGGCCACATCCTCGCGGCGGTCCACGAAATGCAACGGCGTCTCGCCGAAATCCGTGACGGCATTGACCGACGCTCCCCGGGCAATTAAGTCCCGGACTTGCGCCACATCCCCGTTTTCGACCGCCATGTGCAGGGGCGTCAAGCCCTCCGGGTTTGCCTCATCGGAGACCATCGTTGCCAAAACCGACGCCGAAACCATCGTCCCCAAAAACAGTCCCATAATCCCAACCCATGGGATACTCGTTTTTATCTCAAATCCACTCATCGGTTTCCGCTCTTTCGTTCTTATTCGTTACGATTTTGCTTCAACGCTTCGGCTTCTTGCTGAAACGATAACTGTTTCAAATACTCCAACCTCTTTTGCTGTACTTCCGACGTTGTCACTTGGCCATAGGTCGGCGAAAACAAATCTGTATCGGTGGTACTTGGCGTCGCCGCCGGTGCCGGCACCCCGAGTAATGTGATCGTTTCCTGGCCCGATACCGGAACATTGGTTGCGCTTGCCGGCACAGACGGATAAACAGTTGCACCCGGCATCGCGGCGACCGGCGGTTGGGACGGCAGAACAACATTGCCTTGCGGGCTTGCCTTAAAAAACACGCTCAGCTTCTTTTGCGGTTTTGTCAGCTGACGGATCACCGTCGCTTTGATCTGGCGGCCGTTCACGCCCGTCACTTTCCAGCTCCCGACATCCATGGCCATCCCTGAGCCCGTCATGTACTTCACCTCGGCGATATCACCCACCGAGGGAGCCGCGCCTGTTTTAAGTTCGATCAAAAGGTCATCGCCGAAAACTCCGATCACTTCTCCCTGAGGGGCATCCGCTACCGGTGTCGCAGGCACTGCCGGGGTTGCGGGTTGTGTATTCCCGGAATTATAGAGGATCATGTCCGCCAAATTGAGGGCCGGAACGATTTTGACATTCATCCCCTGGCTGGGCCGCGTGCTCAATCCGACAATCCCCAACACATATTGATTCCCGTTGGCACTGATGACTTTAAACCGGCCGATCAGCAGTTCCATCATATCCGCGAGGTAACTCAATTCGATTTCCGTTCCCACCGCGAGTTTTCCGGAACCGTTTAGCGCAAGTGTCACGGTTTGGGGATTTTCCTCAAGAACCGTTCCGGACATCACCGTATCATCGGCCACCGCACAGGGATTCAAACCCAAAATCAAGATTAGCAAGAGTCCGCCCATTTTTTTCACAGCTTTGTCTCCTTTCAAGGCATCCAAATTTCAAGAACCTTCATTTTCTTTCCTTTAAGCTCCCGCCGCTCCATTTCCTGCAAGGCATCGTCGACATCCATAGCGCCACGAATTCCGCGGCCCTCTTCAAAAATCCGCAGGACGTCACGGCGGACCGCATCATAGGGATAAAGATAAGTCCCCTCCAGACGGATCGGAGGATGCAGGACATTTCCGTCCTCAAAGGAAATCAACTTCGTCATGGTCCCTTTGATTTTCCAAGTTTTGGTCTCACCCGCCTTCAGGGTACCTCGGAAAAGCTGGGGCTGCTCATCGAAAACAATTTCATCGGGATGAGTAAAATAAAGCTCAACCTCGTCAAGGCCGAAAGGCGCGGTCACACTGACATTGTACTCAAAATGGCTGCCGGGTTTCCCTTGGGTTTCCTCCAGCGCCATCAACGTGGTGCTGATTTCCATGGGAAGCTCGGGACTTTCAGGCAATGTCGCCTGAATGACAGGATTGAGCGCACAAGAATAAAAAAGCAATGCTAAAATAAAAAGTCTGGTCTTCGTCCGCATAAA
>JAQTOZ010000179.1 GCA_028713205.1 Candidatus Omnitrophota bacterium | reverse complement strand
TTTGCCGACTTTTGCGCTACGGAGCAAACCTGTCTTGAGCATGCGCGTGGCGGTACTTTGGCTGATCTTGAGAATTTTCTGCATCTCAGAACTGGTATAAACTTCGTTTTCATTGATTTCCATAGGAAGGGCCCTTCTCTCTTATTAATGAAGGCGCAATCATATCACCCGCGCCTTTAGCCGTCAATGGTATTTTCTACTATTCACATCATGTCAATTTATAGCGTAGCAAGGCTGCATAAAGGCGCTTCCCGAACCGCCCCTAGGGTTGTTTGTTCTGGTCTTGGGTCTTGGGTCTTGGGTCTTGGGTCTTGGGTCTTGGGTCTTGGGTCTTGGCCCCGTTTTCGCGTTCCGCACGGGGCGGCTAAGCGCATCTCGCGTTCCTCGATGCGTCTTAGACCGGTCTTACTTCCCCGGGTCGGCGTGCATGGACTTTTGCTGAATATGGGCGTTGATTTCGCGGAGTTTGGGATTGCGTTTCAGGAGGTCCAGCACCTCATCGATGCCGAAATACGGGTTCCGGTCATAGAGCTGTTCAAAAATCTCGCGCGTGAATTCGAAATCTTCGGGGGTATCGACGGTCAGCCGCAGGTCCGGCAGGAAATATTCGGGTTTGGCCACGACTTGTTCGAGACGGAACAATTGGGGATGCTCAAAAATGTAAGGCGTGACATGTTCCCTCTCATACGGCTGCCTGGCTTCGTGCGCCGCTTTTTCCAACGCCGCAAAAGTCATCACCTCGGTATCGTAACCGCGCGGGAAACTGCGGGGCACGGTATTGCAGGTATAATCGCCTTTCTTTTCAACATGGTGTTGGACTACCATGTCCACAATCACGGGATCGATCATCGGACAATCGCCGGTACAGCGCACAACCGCTTCCGGTCCAAACTGCTTCGCCGCCTGATAATACCGGTCCAGCACATCGTTTTCACTGCCGGCGAAACCTTCCACGCCTTCTTTCTTCGCCAATTCCAGCAAGACCCGGTCCTGGCTTTGGGTAGAAGTCGCAATGATAATGCGTTCAACCAGCCGACAACGTTTCAAACGATCGACGGTATGCGCCAGGAGCGGCCGCCCTTTGACTTCCCGGAGCACTTTCCCCGGCAAGCGTGTCGACCCCATTCTGGCCTGGACGATGACGACGGTACGCAAAGCGCTACGATCCTTTCTTCAGCAAAAACATCGAATCCACGTTTTCTTCACCGGTATACTTAAACTTCTCTTCCCGGACCGGTTTCAGATCCGGGAAATATTCGAGATAGAGTTTGGCATAATCCGTTTTCCAGAGCAGGCCTTCGTGCCCGCGGTAATTGATTTCCGTGTATTGCGGCGCCCAATATTCGAAGCCCCAAATATAAGTCCGCGCGCACCGGTAAATTTCCAGCATGGCCTGGCGTATGTCCTTGGGCGAAATATGGATCAAGACCCCGGAGTTAAAGACCTAATTGAAATAGTTGTCTTTGAACGGAATGTCGAACGCGGACCCCTGGATCAGATTGATCCCGGACGTTCTTTGCTTGGAAATTTCAACCGCGGGCGCCTGCAACTCGATCCCGTAGAGATTTTGGAAACCCATTTTCTGGAGGCACTGCAATTGGTTCCCGATATTGGCCCCCGCCTCCAAAATCTTTACGGAACGGCTGATGTCTTTTAAAAACCGCTTGTTCATCTCGGTCCTTGTCAGGCCAAACCGCTTTTTGGAAAATTCTTCAAACTCTTCGAAGGTAAACGCGTTGCGCTGCGTGTATTCCTCGCCGAAGGTCCCCATCCATTGCCGCATTTGTTCCGTTTCTTTTCCCATTGTATTCCCCTATTCGCTTTTTCGAAAAATTTCAGTTACGCGATCAAACTTTCGCACCTGGGTCACGCCGGAGTTCCAGCATGGCTTCATAAATACGTTCCGTCCCCCGCCCGTCAACCAGCTTCACCGCTTTGGCCCTCATCAGCCCGGTTTCCTGGGAATCGGTGAGCAACCTTTGCAGCGCCTTCGCAATGTCTTCGGCCAGGATGTCCCGGTACCACCCCACGGACCGGAAAATGCAAGACCGGCTGAGCCCATCGACCAGAAAGACCTGTTGCGACGCCAAAGCGCCCACCACGCCGACCACTCCGAAAAAACACAACTCCCAGCACGTCCCGCCGCCGGCGCAAAGCGCAAGGTCGGCCCAATCATAAAGGGGACACACATCCAGGGTGGCTTGGCATCTCTCGATTTTCACAGCCGGATTGGAATCCCGGAAACCGGCACCGCCGCCGGCCGAAAAGCCGCTCACCACTTTGACGTTCAGCTCATAGCCCGCGACCTGTTGAACCCCGGCGATGATTTTATCACACACTTCTTCCTGGACACTGCCGCCCAACGTAATCAAAACATTCTGCATCGTCTTGGTTCTCTGCCGGGCATACTGAATCAATTCCTGGCGGATCATCACATAAGACGATCCCAGCAAAAACTTCCGCACGCGCATGGGTTCATAGCGAAGGTCATACGCCCGGATGGCTTGATTTAAAACGATATCGGCGTCGAACATCCGTTCATTGTGATCATCCACGACCATCAACGGGATCCCTTTGCCGCGGATCGCTTTCTGAAACTCATAATCGAAATAATAATTATCGAGGATGACCCAATCGGTATCCGGCGTAATCTGTTGCAGCATAAACCGGATGTCCTCTGCCGTGCCGCAGGTTTCTTCGGCCCACTCCAAAAAAGTGGCCTCAAAATCCTGGCGGGTCAGATACTCCCGGAGAGAACTGTCACGTGTGAGGGTCACAAAACGGACGGTGACGCCCTGTTTGCGCAGGTATTGGCCCAGGGCCACGCAGCGCATCAGATGGCCCGCACCCGTGTGATTGCTTGCATCGGCCCGGATCAAAACTTTATTCATGACAGGTCCGCGACTTCGCCGCGCACTCGCCGGCCCCGGTCTTCAAAAATCTCCCGACCCAATGGATGACCTTATCGACACCCGCCGAGGAAAGCCCCGGATAAATAGGAAGGCTGAGGGCTTCGCTGTAATACCGGTCCGCGTTGGGGCAATGAATTTTCCTGCCGGAAAATAGTTTCCGGTAGTAGGGCTGCCGGTAAATCGGAATATAATGGACCTGCGAACTCACCCCCTGCGACTTAAGGTATTCATACAAAAGCCGCCGTGAGCATTTCGCCGTCTGGCGCGCAAGCCGCAACAGATACAGGTGGTAGACATGTTTTTCCCCGTGAATGGCCTGAGCCGGGATCTTCAGCCAATTCCCCATCGTCGCAAAGGCCGCATCGTAGCGGCGCGCGATTTTCCGGCGCGCAGCGATAAATCCCGGCAATTTTTTCAGCTGGCTCAATCCCAACGCGCACTGAAAATCCGTGATCCGGTAATTGAATCCGAGCGCTTGCATCTCATAGTACCAGCCGCCGTGTTTTTGCAAAGCATCCGCCGTCTTGACGACGCCGTGCGTCCGGAGTGCGCGCAATTGATCGTAATAAGTTTTGCTGTTGGTCGTGATGCAGCCGCCTTCACCGGTGGTGATGTGCTTGACCGGATGAAAGCTGAAAACGGTCATGTCCGCATACCGGCAGGAACCGACTTTCCCGTGCCTGTATTCCCCGCCGAGGGCGTGCGAAGCATCTTCGATCACGACAAGGCCGTGGCGGTCGGCGATTTTGCGTATCGCGGGCATGTCTGCCGGCAATCCCGCAAAGTCGACCGGCAAAACAGCTTTGGTCTTGCGGGTCACCAGTTTTTTGACGCAATCGGGATCGATATTGACGGTATCGTAATCGATATCGGCAAAAACCGGAGTTGCGCCCGCGTACAGCACCGCATTGGAAGTCGCGAGAAAAGTGATCGGCGTGGTGATGGCCTCGTCGCCTTTCTTCAACCCCGCCGCCAGCGCGGCAAGGTGCAAAGCCGCCGTCCCGTTCGCCACCGCCACCGCATACCGGGCCCCGCAGAACCGGGCGATGGCCCGTTCAAACTCATCGATTTTCGGCCCTTGAGTGATCCAATCGGTCGCCAGGACCCGGCCGACGGCCTTGATGTCAACGGCATCGATCCTTTGGCGGCTATACGGGATGTTTGTCATGTGGGGCATGCCCTTTCTGCTTTCCGCTTTGGAGTTCCCGCAGTTCTTCCCGCAAGCGGGCTTCATTTTTTTTGCAGACCGGATGAAAGCGGACAAAATAGTCCGTCAGCTCGTTGCACCGGTATTGGATCAAGCGCGCGATGTCGCTGATAAAATCCCCGGCGCTTTTGTCCGGCCAAATGTAAGGATGCGTCAGAAACTGAAACCGTTCGTACTTCCGGGTATCGAAGAGCTTGCACATGCATCCCTCATACCAGCCCTGGCTGTCGGAGATATATTTGATGTCCGAAAAAAACGCCTTCTCGTAGGCATGGCGCATGCCGGGGATGTCCTGATTCAGGACCCGGTCCGCGAAACGGTGTGTGTTATGGAATGAAATCATTTCGCAGGGCTCGATGCCGGTGATCGCCTGAAAGACTTTCTTGTCCTCACGGCACGCCTCCGCCATTTCGCTCCAATCCATATTTTCTTTCCATGTCGCGTCAAAATGCAGGCCGACGGTATGCCCCAAACGGACCAATTCGTGCACGGTCTTATAGATAGGGGCCTCCCGGAGATTGTAAGTCTTGGCGCAAATTTGAAAAAAATAAGTCGCGCGGATCCCCAGGTCGTTCTCGATTTTTCCGAAGCGAATCGACCATTCCGGCATGTAATCCACGTCGTGCCGGATGACACACGCTTTTTGCCCGCGCGGAACGGACGCCAGGTTGTCAAACCCGGCAAACTGATAGCCGCGTTTCAATCCCGTCTCGAGAATTTCGCGGTAATGTTTAATCCCAAAATCACAGGCCATGGTTTCGACCTTTCAATGCTCAGTTCGACCAAAGACAACAGACCGAAGACCAAAGACCTTTTGTACTATTCACGAGTTGTGTTGACAAATACCGCGGTGTCATTCCGAGCGACGGCGTTGTGTGCCGGAGTCGAGGAATCTCAATGCTACAATCCAGATCCCTCGACTCGTCCCGCTAACGCGGGACTCCCTCGGGATGACAAATAACAACCTCATTTGTCAACTCGACTCTTAAACAGTACAGACCTTTTTAGGTCTGTCGTCTGTGGTCTATGGTCCAAATCTTATTGCTTCCTTCTTGCTTCTTACCTCTTACTTCTCTCCTATCAGTACACATCGCTGTCGCCCATCGAAAGGTGCCAGCGGCTTTCCTGCATCCAAAGATCGTCCTGCCCCTCGGACGCATTCATATTCACCACAAACCAGCGATTCAAATCCAATTGCAACACAAACGGATAACAGCACAAAACCGAACTCAAAGTATTCTTGGCCGGACTCCAGCAGCTCACGAACCTGCAACGGTTCTCCTGCGCAAACTTGATCGCGTGGCCCACGGCGCTAATCGCCAGTTCGGCATTCACTCCCGACTGAAAAAGATCGCACACATGCGCCCAACGCGTCCCGTCTTCCCGGTCATAATATTTCAGGACCATGACAAGGGCCTCCTTGCCCAAAGTTAACCGGAACGCAAAATATTTTGCCAGCGGCCGTGCGAAATAGCGCCAATTCAGGTACGCCGCATCGCGCTCGACGGCGAAATCGAAATTGCGCACATGGGCGCGCCAAATGGCATCCGTGCTCGCATCGAACCGGCGGACCGCAGAAACCTTGGCAATCACCGGCGGGGCCTGAAGGGCATCGACTTCGCTCAGAATCCAAAGCGGGATCCGGAACAACGGTTTCCACCCCATCTTCACAAAACCGGTATATGATTTTTCATTCGGAAACGCAAAATTGAACGGAAAGACCGGCTTCTCCAAATAATCACGGGTCAAGCGTGACATCGTATGGTAAATGCCGAAGCCGCGATACTCGGGGCGCGTGAATGCGTCCTGCATCCGGTGCCCGATGCCGGGTTTACCCTTTACGGAAATCCGGTGCGGGACCGCCGCAAAAGTCGCCACGATCTTTCTTCCGCCCCGGGCGGTCCAAATTTGGGCATTGCCGGCCGGGTTTGAGAAATATTGCCATCGCAAATAATCCGGCGACCATGACAGGGTCGGGTAATATTCATGATAGAGTTCGGACAAGGCCGCGGCATCACGCTCACCGGCAGTATCATAAGTCAGGGTGTTTGCCATTTGGGAACTCATGGGCACCTGTTTTGTCATGTCACGCATACCATCGCATCACGGCAGCGCCGAGGATGCATCCCGCACCGACGCCGGAAACCACCACCACATGATCGCGTTTCAGGATTTTTTTCTCGCTGGCCTCGCACAGAGCCAGCGGGATCGAGGCGTCCGCCGTGTTGCCGAAGCGCTCGATATTCGTAAAAGTCTTCGACATCGGCAGATTCAGTCGTTCCATCAAAAACTGCATCAATCTCAAATTGGCCTGATGAAAAATCAAAAGGTCCACGTCTTTCATTTTCAAACCGGCCTTGTGGAGCACGCGATGAATCACGAGCGGCTGCTCTTTCAAATATTCGCGGCCCATCACAACACCGTCCATCTCGATAAATCCGAGCTTCGTCTTGCCGGGGTTACCGCCTTGGATAAAAGGATAACGGGAACCGCCGCCCTTCAGATAAGCCGCATCGAAAAGGGAGCCGTGACTCAGCGTGTCAAACGCCAGAATGCCGTAGCCTTGCGGCACACGCGAGACGACCGCCGCCGCCGAACCGTCGCCGAGCAGAACGGCCATTTGCAGATTGTCCCAATCGATATAAGGCGACTGGACCGCGGTGCCGACCACCACAATATTTTTCAAAGACGCGTCCGCCAGCAACCGGTCACGGGCAATCCCGAGTCCGATCGTGAACCCGGCCGAACTCCCCGAAACGTCGAACGCTCCGGCCCGTTTCGCGCCGAGAAGGGCCTGCACCTTACAGGCCATTGGTGGAAACACATAATCGCCCGAAGAAGTGCAGCCGATCACCAGATCAATTTCTTCCGCTTGAAGGCCCGCGCGGGCGATGGCTTGTCGGGCGGCCAGTGCGGAGATGCCCGAAGCGGTCTCGCGCGGCCCGAGATAACGGCGCTCCCGGATCCCGGTACGCGACAGAATCCATTGCGGCGTGACTTTCAGTTTTTTGGCAAGTTCGCGGCTGGTGACTTTTTTCTTCGGGACACCCCGGCCGAG
>JAQTOZ010000178.1 GCA_028713205.1 Candidatus Omnitrophota bacterium | reverse complement strand
CGTGCCTTGGCCCGTGCCTCTCAAAAAGAAGGCGTTCATGTGATGTATCCGATGATCGTGGAACTGGACCAGTTTTTGAAGTTGAAACGTTTTTTTGCGGAGGCGACCTCGGATATTCATGATCAAAATGTGAAACAGGGGGTCATGTTCGAAGTGCCATCGGCGTGGTTGCAGGCCAAGGAACTGCTGGCGGCATCGGACTTCGCCAGCATTGGCACGAACGACTTGGTCCAGTATTTTTTTGCCGTCGACAGGAACAACGAGTATGTTGCCTACGATTATAGTCCTGACCGAGAATCTTTTTGGAAGGTCATTCGGAAAATTACGCAAGCCGCGGCACAGACGAAACGCCCGCTTTCGGTTTGCGGCGAAATGGCGGGGAACCCCAAATATGTGGTGCGGCTGCTGCAAGAGGGCATTCGCACGGTCAGCGTCAGCTCAAAACTGATCCCGGGGTTGCGGATGGCGGTGAAGCAGGCCGGCGCAATCCGCCGTGACCGGAAAACGAATAAAAAAAATAAGCCGTCATGAAGCGGGGACATCCGAGAAGACGATGATGAAGAAGAGAAAGATTATTACGATCAACGAGGAAAAATGTAATGGCTGTGGTTTGTGTGTGCCATCCTGTCCGGAAGGGGCTTTGCAAATCGTGGACGGAAAGGCTAGACTCGTGCGGGAATTGTATTGCGACGGACTCGGTGCGTGTCTCGGACGATGTCCTCAAGGCGCGATCACGATCGAGGAACGGGATGCCGAGGATTATAACGAGCGGAAAGTGATGGAAAACATCGTCAAACAGGGAAAAGATGCCGTGAGGGATCATCTTCATCATCTGCAGGAGCACGGCCAACTGGATGAGCTTCGCGACGCCGTTGCTTTTTTGCGTGAGCAGGGGATTGAATTACCGGCCGGGAAGAAGACCGGCATGTCCAAACCGCCGATGCCGGCACACGCCTTTTCCGGATGTCCGGGGTCACGGATGATGGCCTTTGACCGGAAGGACCATCCCGCGGCGGGGCAGCCGTCGCAAACGAAAAGCGCATCCCAACTGCGGCAATGGCCGATTCAAATCATGCTTGTTCCCGCCCGCGCGCCGTTTTTTAACGAAGCGGATTTGCTGATTGCCGCGGATTGTGTGCCGTTTGCCTATGCGGATTTTCATTCGGATTTGTTGAAAGACAAGGTCCTTTTGGTCGGATGCCCCAAACTGGATGATGCCCAATATTACGGCGAAAAATTTGAAGAAATTTTTAAGCTTAACAGCATTCAATCTGTAAGCTATGCTAATATGGAAGTGCCGTGTTGCTTTGGCCTGATTCAAACGATTCAGTCTGCCATCGCCGCGTCGGGCAAAAATATTCCATTTCACGAGATTACGATCTCGATCCGGGGCGATAAGCTGTCATGATTTTCGTGATTCAACCAGAAACTCAATCCACTCAAGGAGGAATGACATGAATATGTTTTGTTATCAATGTGAGCAAACGGCAAAAGGCAGAGGTTGCGATCTGATGGGTGTTTGTGGCAAGGACCCGACGACCTCGACGCTACAGGATTTGCTGATTTACAGTCTGGAGGGCGTTTCCGTCTATGCGGATTTGGCGCGAGCCTTGGGGGTGCGCGACAGAGAAACGGATCTCTTTGTGATTGAAGGACTTTTTACGACGGTGACCAATGTGAATTTTGATGCCGAGCGTCTTTGTGACATCATCCGGCATTCCATCCAGGTCCGGGAGAAAATCAAGAAGCTTTTCTTTGCGGCCTATCAAAAGAAGCATGGGAAAGATTTTGAAGGGGTGCTCGACGAGTCGACATACTGGCAACCGGCCAGTACTCAGGTCGAAATGATCACGCAAGGCAAAAAGGTCGGTCTTCTTTCGGACAACTCCAATGAAGATGTGCGGAGTTTAAAACATCTTTACCTGTTCGGTCTTAAAGGTATGGCTGCCTATGCCGATCATGCCGCAATTTTGGGCAAGGAGAGCGAAGAAGTGACCGCGTATTTCCATAAGGGCCTGAACAAGCTGACGGATGATCAGTTAACCGTGGCGGATTGGATCGCGCTCAACATGGAATTCGGACAGGTCAATCTGAAGTGTATGGAAATACTTGATGCTGCGCACACGGAACGTTTCGGCCATCCCGTTCCGACGAAGGTTTCTCTCGGCGCCAAAAAGGGTCCGGCGATTGTTGTCTCGGGACATGATCTGGTTGATTTGGAGGAACTTTTAAAGCAAACGGAAGGCAAGGGAATCTGCATTTACACTCATGGCGAAATGCTTCCGGCTCATGGTTATCCGAACCTCAAAAAATATTCGCACCTGGCCGGAAATTACGGCGGCGCCTGGCAGGATCAGGCGAAAGAATTCGATGAGTTTCCGGGAGCCATTTTGATGACGACCAATTGCATTCAAAAACCGCGCAATACGTATCAGGACCGGATTTTTACGACCGGACTCGTCGCATGGCCGGGTGTGCAGCATATTCCGGCGGTGAACGGAAAAAAAGATTTTGGTCCCGTGATTCGTAAAGCTCTCGAGTGCGGCGGTTTCCGGGATGACCAATCCGGAAAGGAAATCATGGTGGGATTTGCACATGCTGCCGTGATGAGTGTGGCCGGCCAGGTGGTCGAAGCCGTCAAAACCGGGAGTATCAAACATTTCTTTCTGATCGGCGGCTGCGATGGTGCAAAATCGGGAAGAAACTATTATACGGAGTTTGCGCAAAAGGTTCCGGAGGATTGTGTGATCCTGACTTTGGCGTGCGGGAAGTATCGCTTTAATAAGCTCGAATTCGGTGACATCGGCGGCATCCCGCGCTTGCTCGATGTGGGGCAATGTAACGATGCCTATTCTGCGATTCAGATTGCCTTGGCCTTGGCCAAGGCGTTTCAGTGCGGTGTGAATGATTTGCCCCTTTCGCTCGTTCTCTCATGGTATGAGCAGAAGGCTGTTTGTATTCTACTGACGCTCTTATCGCTCGGGATTAAAAACATACGTTTGGGGCCATCTCTGCCGGCGTTTGTCAGCCCGAATGTGCTTAAGGTGCTCGTCGAGAAATTTAATGTTCAGCCCATTCAAACGCCGGAGAACGATTTGAAGGCGATTTTGGGTGCGGCTGTCTAAATCTAGCGCTCAAACTGAACGGTAGAAAAAGCCGTCGTCTCTTAGTAGAATACTACGCCCTAAAATGACCGGGGAAACCGGGGTTGGTGTTAAACGTCAGACAACAAGGATAAGGAGCCCGTGATGGAAAAGTATAAATGTAAAGTCTGCGGTTATATTTATGATCCGGCTGAGAATAATCATGTCGCTTTCAAGGATTTGCCGAACGATTGGGTCTGCCCTGAGTGCGGAGTCGGAAAAGATGAATTCGAGCCTTGTTAATCTTAACCCGTCATGGCTGTCGAAATTATCGTGCCCATCACACAAATCATTCAGAGAACACCAGACGTCAAAAGTTTCCGTGTCAGCGTTCAAGGAGACATAGCGTTTAAGGCCGGTCAATGGTTGACCGTCAAGCTGGGTGCGGAAAAAGAGTTGTGCAAGCCCTTATCGATTTCAAACTCTCCTACGGAAAAAGGTTATCTGGAATTTACCAAAAAAATCACGGCGAGCAGATTTTCTCGGATGTTGAATCAACTCAAACCGGGCGATGCCGTGAATGTCGCGTATCCTTTTGGCAAGTTTGTTTTGGATGGTGAATATCCCCGGATCGTATTCCTTTCGGGCGGAATCGGAATCACACCTATCCGCAGCATGGCGAAGTTTGTTATCGATAAAAATTTAGGTACGGATATGGTGCTGCTGTACGGCAATAACACGAGGCAAGATATTGCGTTCAAGGAAGATTTCGATGCCATGCGGCAAAGTGACTCCAAACTGCGGGTGGTCCATGTCCTCTGGCATCCCGATTCGGAATGGCGTGGAAGATGCGGCCTCATGAATGCCGAGGTCATTCGGGAGGAGGTCCCCGATTATCAAGAAAGAGTCTTTTTCCTTTGCGGACCAACGGCCATGGTCGACGCATTGAAAAAGGCGGTTTGTGATGAGTTGAATGTTCCCAAGGAAAAATTGATGATGGAAAATTTTGCAGGCTATTGATCGTATAGGAGGTGTTTTATGTCGGCCGTTAAACTGATGGATGATATTTATTGGGTGGGGGCGCTCGATTGGAATATTCGCTCCTTCCATGGGTATACCTACTCGACTCCGCGAGGGACCACGTACAATTCTTATCTCATCCTGGATGAGAAAGTAACTTTGGTGGACGGTGTTCATGCGGCTTTTGCCGAGGAGTCCTTTGAAAAAATCCGGCAGATTGTCCCGCTCGAAACAATTGATTATGTGATCGTCAATCATATCGAACCGGACCATTCGGGTTCTATCCCGGCGACGATGAAATATTGTCCCAAGGCCAAGGTGTTCGGGACCGCCAAGTGTAAAGAGGGGTTGGAAAACGAATATCATCAGCAATACGATTTTCAAGTCGTCAAGACGGGCGATAAGATCAGCCTCGGCAAAAGGACTCTGTCGTTCATCGAGGCCCCGATGATTCATTGGCCGGACAGCATGTTTAGCTATTGCCCGGAGGCGCAGCTTCTTTTGCCCAACGATGCCTTCGGCCAGCATTATGCCACCAGCGAGAGATTTGACGATGAGGTGCCGGAGTTCCTGTTGCTGGACGAAGCGGCAAAATATTATGCCAATATCCTCTGGCCGTTTGCTGCCGTCATTTTGAGGAAAATCGAGGAAATTCAAAAAATGAACATTCCGATCAAAATGATCGCGCCGAGCCACGGCATTATCTGGCGTCAAGATCCGATGAAGGCCGTCGAAGCTTATGTCCGCTGGTCGAAGAACACGACCCAAAACAAGATTGTGATTGCCTATGAAACCATGTGGGGCGCGACGGAAAAGATGGCGAAGCAAATCGTCGAGGGCATCATGGATTCCGGAGTTTCGGTGAAGCTTTATCACGTTCCGACGTCAGACCGGTCCCAGATCATTGCGGATATGTTTGATGCCAAGGGGATCATGATCGGGTGTTCGACCCATGACAATGACATCCTTCCGAACATGGCAGGGTTTCTCGAATTTCTCAAGGGATTGAAACCGAAGAATCGCATAGGCTGTGTCTTCGGCTCTCAGGGGTGGGCCGGGGGGGCCTTGAAAAGCATTTCGGACATATTCACGGAGGCGGGTGTCATGATCGCGCAGCCGGAGCTTTCGGTGAAGTACTCACCGGATGAAGCGATGCTCAAGCGCTGCTACGAATATGGCAAGAGTTTTGCGCAACAAGTCAAAGGGAAATAAACAAGGAGGATGTGATGAAAAGCGTGAAAGGAACCAAAACCGAAAAAAATCTTCTGGCCGCTTTTGCCGGAGAATCCCAAGCCCGCAACCGATACACCTATTTCGCCAGTGTCGCGGAGAAATCGGGATTGGCCCAGATCGGCGCTATTTTCCTCGAGACGGCCGAAAACGAAAAAGAGCATGCCAAGCGCTTCTTCAAATATTTGGAAGGCGGCGATGTCGAGATTACGGCATCGTATCCCGCCGGTGTGGTCGGAGATACCCCCGCGAACCTCGAGGCGGCTGCGGCCGGGGAACATTTGGAATGGACAAAACTCTACAAAGAATCCGGCGATATCGCCAAGCAAGAAGGTTTCGATGAGATTGCCGAGCAGTTCTACAACATCGCAAAAGTCGAAGTCGAGCATGAGAAACGCTATCGTAAACTTTTGCAGAACATCAAGGAAGATAAGGTCTTTAAGAAAGATGCCGTTGTGCAGTGGAAATGCCGCGTGTGCGGGCATATCCATATCGGCAATACAGCTCCTGACAAATGTCCGACTTGCCAGCATGGCAAGGGTTTTTTTGAGCTTCGTTGCGAAAACTATTGATGGTTGGCCAAACAGCCGGCGTAACGGTTCGGGTAAAAATAAGGGGGACGATGATTTTCGCCCGGAGTCTGGGGGCACGATCCGTAGGAAGGAACCATGCCTGAGAAAAGCGAAAGTACGAAGCACGCTCATGAGCTCATTCAAAATCTGAAGCGGGATCCGTTCGGTTATGTCCGTAAACGGGCCGCGGAGGCTCTGGGGAAAATACAAGATCCCAATGTCGTTACGGCTTTGATCGATGCCTTGGCCGAACCGGATCCGGAAGTCCGCAAAGCCGTCCAAGGCGCGCTTCAGGAAATCGGCACGCTCGCGATTGAACCCCTGTGCAAGGCCCTTGGGGACGAACGACTTGAGATTCAGCAGGGCACGGTTTCAGTTCTGTCGTTGGTTGAACAAATCCCCGAAGGTGTCTTGATAAACGCCATGAAGGCCAAAAACACGGCGGAACGTATCAATGCTGCGGAAATTTTGTGCCGCAGGCGGGATGCCATGACGGTTCCTTCCATGGTCGAAGCTTTGAAAGACAGCGAAGCGAGCGTGCGGATGAAGGCCGTCGAAGTGATCGGCCGATTAATGGATGAAAGCGCTGTCCCGGCTCTGATTGAAGCGTTGAGTGAAGAGGATCGAAAGATTCGCGCGCGGACGATGGACCTTCTCGGGAAGATGCGGTACGCTGAAGCCGTGGAGCCGATCTCAAAGAATTTAAAGGATAAAGATCCGCTGATTCGGGAAAAGGCGGCAAAGGTCTTGGGTGAATTTGACGATAAACGCGGGGTTTCCCCTTTGATCGATGCTTTGAAAGACAACATCCCTGCGGTTCGTATTGCGGCGGTAGATTCTTTGGGACGACTCAAAGATGAGTCGGCCGTCGAGGCGGTCACCCGTCTTTTAAATACCGACGAAAATGCCGGCGTCCGAGAAAAATCGGCGGAGGTGTTGGAAGAGCTCAAGGCCGGGAAATCGATCGAAGAGCTCATCCAGAATCTGAAAAGCGGGAATCCCAATATCAAAGCCAAAGCGGCATTGGCCATCAGCCGTACACGGGACAAGAAAGCTATCGGTGTTTTGATCGAATCGATCAAAGATCCGAGCGAGGAAGTTCGTGAAAAGGTGATTGATGCCCTTGCGGGGATTGAGGATGAAAAAGTCTACCGGCCGCTTGTTCAAGCATGGAAAGACGATTCGGAGGCGATTCGAGTGAAAATTTCAGCCTATCTTCCCGCTTTTGGTGTGAAAGCGATGGAGGCTTTGATCGAGGGGCTGAAAGACTCCGATTTGATCGTCCGTCAAAATTGCGCGGTTGCCTTGGGGAAGATCAAGGATCAACGGGCGATCGAGCCGCTGATCGCGGTTTTAGGG
>JAQTOZ010000010.1 GCA_028713205.1 Candidatus Omnitrophota bacterium | reverse complement strand
CGGCGCCTAGCAGAAAAAAAGCCATGGAAAAGATGGCCAGCATTCGTTCGGAACTCATCAAGCGTCGTCGCATGAAGTTACCCCCGCGAGTTTGAAGGATGATTGAGAAAAACAACGTCAAATCATATCGTTAAAGTTATTTTCAATCCATAGATTTTAATCGGCAAATCTCGCCCGGGGTTTGAGGCATGATTTTAAGCAACAGATTGTGGGCGGAGATGACGAAATAAAGGACTAAAAGAGGGAGTGCTATGGACGAAAAGGATTTCGCAATTGTCCGGTGCGGTCTGAGGGCCTTCTGGATTCCTTTCGGAAGCGGATTGTTCGTTTTTTCGGCAGTTTACTTCTGGATGACGCCTTTAAAAAACCTGCCGGATTCAGGACGGGAATTTTTTGCCGTCATCTCTTTGATGGCTTTGCCTTGGGGCGCTTATACGTTTTTTTCGTCACTGCTGATCGGTTTGACTTACTACTCTACCCGCGCGATCAAACCGCCGGTACGTTGGATTGCCGTTTCTGCCGATGCGTGGATCTTGGCGGCTTTGGCGGTGGCGCTTCTTCTGAAGGAGCAGCAAAACTGTGATTCCGTGTGTTTGGGGTTAAACGAAAAAATATTTGGGACGGTCCCTTGTTTTGCCGCCCTTTTTGCGGGGCTTGGTTTCATCGGATTGGTACAGTTGTGGATTTATGCGCGAGACTATGAGCAAAAACAGGCATGATCCTTCCGGTATTTCGGGAAGTCCTTTCAAAAGGATCGATCCAAAACCGGTGTCCGCTTTTCCCTGGAAACGATGGCTGAAGGGGTTGCTTTTTGTCAGCGCCGCCGGTTTCATTCTCATTATCCTTTTGCAGGAATTCATTTCCCGCGTTTCGCTTCCGGGTTCGGGGGGGGCGCGTGACACAAAAGCGGCGGAGGTGATCGACTTCCGCTTTGATAGCCCTTCCGCGATGGAGGGGTGGAAGACCTATGTTTTTAACAATAAGTCCCGCTATGTCGTTGAAGCGGATTCCGAAGCTGAATGGGCCCTGCATGCCACAAGCCAAAATGCGTATTCCACCATTTTCAAAGTTGTCAATGTCCCGCTCGAAACAAAACCGGTTCTGGCCTGGGAATGGCGCGCAATCAAATTCCCGACCGGGAAAAAGAATTTAAGCCTCGATGCGAAAGGCGAGAATGATTATGCCATCCGTATTTGCGCGATTTTTGCCCGGAACAACCCTTTGATGACGGACGTGATCCAGTATATTTGGGATGACTATTTTCCGGTGGGGACACATGCCCGGAGTCCGTACTCAAAAAATGTCAGGATGCTGGTCGTGCGCAGCGGTACGCCGCCGGCATCCGAAAAATGGTTTCTTGAAAAACGTGATTTGCGTAAGGATTATGAAATGCTGTTCGGGAAAATGCGCTACCGCAGCCTAAAGTCGATCGGCATCACGACCAATTCCGACGATACCAAAACGATGTCCGAGGCCTATGTCCGACGGATCTGGATCGAAAGCACACAGCCGAAGCCTGTCCGCAAAAACTGGCGCAAGGTCCGCCAATATTCCAAGGAGATATGGCGGACGATCACGGCCCCTTTCAAACATGTGCGTATGGACCGTATCCGCTTGAAACAAGTCCGTTTGAAAGTGCCGTTCCTCAAAAAGGAACACGATGTTTCTTCTCCTTCGGTCGACCTGTCGACTTCCGGGCCATCCGACGATGCCCCATTCTGACACAGGAGACAGACCGTGTGCTTTTTTTACCCGGGGGGCTTCGCGAAGAATGCGGGGGGGGTTCATCCGCAAAAGGGCGGGTTTTTTACGGTTGACCTTTTACGCATCGCTTGGACGGACCTCTAAACCGCAAGCCTTCTCGGATGCAATCAGCGATGATCTGTGCTTTTCCCCAACGGCCGTATCGGCCTGCTTGCTGGATATGGTTGTCCTTCAATATTTGAATGGCCTTTTCTTTCCAATTTGATTTTTTCCAGGACCAGGCATAGGCCGTGTCAATCCAGTTCGGATCAACAAACTCAATGCTCTTGATAAATCCCCATGAACGAAGTTCGTCCGTTGCTTGGCGGATATAGGCGCGGATTTGTGCCGGCGAGGGCTTCTCGCCTCCGAGATAAGCTTTTTCGACATAGAGCATAACGTGTTGATCGGATTTTCGCATCGATTTTGGAAGAAAGATCTTATCGACGTTGCTGTAACATCCGACCCGGTAAAATCCGGCCGTGCTGTGCGGAATATAGAGCCAGTGAGCGTCGGGGAGATTGTCCCCGCGGCCGGCTGCGATATTGAGAACCAACGCGGAAGTGTAAGGATCGGGGGGCTCATCGACTTTTAAATTTGTCAGCGAGACCATTTGATTTAAGGGGATGGTCGAAATGATCTTTTGATACGTGACAACGCTTTTGTCCGTAAAATGAATTTCTTTTCTTGCGAGGTCGATTTTTTGGACCCATCTGCCGTAGTTGATGTTGACTTTCTCCGCAATCCGGTTCACCCAAGCGGTCAAGCCTTCCTTCGGATAAATAAAAGTTGTGTTATAACCCACTAAAGGTGTGGCGGTGTGGGCCCCTCGAACCATCAACCCGGGCGAGATGGGGGATTTATGGGCATCTTGGGGAACGATTTTGTCATAGAGACCGGCGGTGTAGAGATTATGAAACGGATAGAAAAAAAGTTCACATAACGTCGGGCCAAAATGAGCCATCAGCCATGAGGACAAGGTGCCATCGCCCTCTCCGCGTTTTTCGGATATTTCTTGCAGGGCTTTGGCCGTGACGGCTTTATCCAAGCAGCGTAAATTATTTTGAATCGGATAGGGGACGACGAGATTTTTGCGGGGAAAATAAACGCCGGAACGGCGCACGTATTTTTGAGGCGATACGAATTGGCGAATAAATTTCAAGACCTTTGCGTCGATATTTCCGACCCATTTGCCGCCCGCAAAGTGAAAATGATAGGCTTCCTGGAGTTTGGACCGGTTTTGTAAAATCTTGTGAGTGCGTGCGTCGACCCGGTAAGAATAACAAATCCCTCCGGGCCGGCTGTTCGCTTCATAGACGGGGTAACCGGTTGACATGGCAATCGTAAGACCGGTCATCCCGGCACCCAAAATGACGTTTTTCTGCTTGTGATCTTTCTTCATTTGCACGTATTATACCAGAGCAAATTCGCTCTAATGCCTCTAAATAAGGCTAGGGGATAGAGTGTGAACATCGGAAAATGGCTGTTCCCGGCAACTGACCGAAGGGAGATTGATATCGGAAAGTAGAATCGGCGGATTTGCCGGAGACGGGAACAACTTTTTTCGGATTGATTTCAGTTTGGATGGGAGCAAATGGACTCGGCGGTTTCGAACAAGAAGACAGGGCTTCTCATACAGGTTTTTGTCATCATGGCGCTGGGGATTGCGATTTACAGCAATACCTTCCGGGCCGGGTTTCAATTTGACGATATGCAGCAGCTGGCGGAAAATTTCCGCCTACGGCAGCTTTCGACGATCGGCTCGCTTTTTGCGCAGCTCAATACGCGGTTTCTTACCTATATTACCTTTGCCCTCAATTATCAGTTCAGCCGGACGGATGTTTTCGGATACCATCTGGTGAATTTGTTCATTCATCTTGCCACAAGCCTTCTTGTCATGGCCCTGGCCCGGTTGACGTTCCAAACGCCCCAGCTGGAACGCCATCCCTTGAGCCGGCATGCCCCCGCGCTGGCTTTTTTTTCGGGGCTGATTTTTCTTGCGCATCCGGTACAGACGCAGGCCGTGGTTTATATTGTGCAACGTCTCGCAGTCTTGGCCACGCTAGCCTATGTGGGCGTGCTTGTCCTTTATGTCCGGGCAAGGCTCAAACCGACGGTCTTGCGTTATGCGGCAGTGTATGCCGCTGCGTTTGCCGCAATGTTTACCAAGGAAATTACGGTAACGCTTCCGGCGGCGGTCATCCTCTTCGAAGCGGTTTTTTTCAGCGGGTTTGGTAAAAAGTTATTTCAGTCGTGGCGCGGTTGGGCGCCCTTGCTGCTGATGTGGCTTGTGATGCCGGTATTGTTTTTACGTTCCGCGGGTGGTCCGGCCGGCGGCCTGGCGGTCCTCAACCGGGGCGGTGAAACGGCCGCGATCGTGCAACCGGATTATTTGCTGACCCAGCTGAATGTGGTCCGGACTTACGTACGGTTGCTAGTGCTGCCGGTCTATCAAAACCTGGATTATGATTATCCGATTGCGCATACTTTGCTGGAAGGCCGGACGTTTTTGTCGCTGATCTTTCTTTCGGTGATTTTTGCCGCCGCGGTAGGGGCCTATAAAAAACAAAAGCTCATCGCCTTCGGTATTTTTTGGTTTTTTCTCACCTTGAGCGCGGAATCCAGTGTGATTCCGATCCGCGATGTGATTTTTGAGCATCGGCTCTATTTGCCGATGGCCGGGTTTGCGATGTTACTGCCCTCAGCGGTTTGCCTCTTGTTTAAAGACGAACGGAAATCCTATTGGATCCTGGGGGCGCTCGTTGTGGTCTTGTCCGTGGCCGCTTACCGCAGAAATGAACTGTGGAAAGATCCGGTCACTTTGTGGCAAGATACCGTCAAAAAATCACCGCAAAAGGCCAGGGCATACCGCAATCTCGCTTTTCACTATAATGAAGAGAAAAAATATGATCGGGCCATCGAAGTTTGCCGCGAAGCATTGCGGCTGGATCCCAAGAGCGCCGGTTGTTATGTGACGATGGGGGTGGCCAGCGATGCCAAAGGGCAGATCGATCAGGCCATCGCATTTTACAATGAGGCGCTTCGTCTGAATCCGCCGGACCGGATCAAGGTGTTTACCAATTTAGGCGCGGCTTACGGCAAGAAAGGCGACTTCGAAAACGCGATCAAATATTTTCGGGAGGGAATACGCATCAACCCCGATTATCCGCCGCTTCACAATAATTTGGGGTTTGCTTATGATCAGACGGGAAATGGCGACAAGGCCATCGAGGAATACCGTCAAGCGATTCGGATCGATCCGGATTTCGCGGAGGCCTATAATCATCTCGGCATTGCTTATGGCAAGAAAGGCATTCCTGATAAAACCATCGAGTATTGCCAGCAAGCGGTGCGGTTGAAGCCTGATTTTGCGGATGCTTATAATAATATCGGTGTCGCATACGGACTGAAGGGACGGCCGGACACCATGATCGAATTTTGCAGGAAGGCCATTGCGGTCGACCCGGGTTATGCGCGTGCCTATTTTAATTTGATCCAGGGTTTGACGGCGACCGGCCGTTTGAATGAAGCCAAAGTGTATGAAGAACAGGCTCGCCGTTTCGCACGGGGAACGTGAGCCGCGCGTTGTGAAGCATTTTTCGGAATATTAAATTCAATCGAAGGAGACAAAAGCTATGTACAGAGAGCAAATTAAAATACTGGATTGCACCATCCGGGATGGCGGACTTATCAATAATCATGATTTTGATCATCGGTTCGTCCGGGCCGTTTACAAGGCGCTTTCGGCAGCCAATGTGGATTACATGGAGATCGGTTATAAGAACTCGAGAAGGCTCTTTTCCCCCAAAGATTACGGCATTTGGAAGTTTTGCGATGACGAGGATATCAAAAAGGTCATTGACGGAATCGAGTCCAAGACCAAAATTTCCGTGATGGTCGACGTGGATCGCGTGGATGTGGACGATGTCAAACCGCGCAAAGAAAGTGTCGTCGATATGATACGGGTGGCGTGCTATGTCAAAGACGTCGACAAAGCTATTCGCTTGGTCAACCACTTTGCCGACAAGGGGTATGAAACGACGGTCAATTTGATGGCCATCTCGCGTATCCTTGAAACGGAACTCAACGAGTGCTTTCACCAGCTGGCTGAAGAGTGCAAAGCCAATGTGATTTATGTCGTGGACAGCAACGGGGCCCTTTATCAGGAGACGACGGAGTATCTGATCAAAAAGGCCAAAAGCATTTGCAAGGGCAAGGAAATCGGAATCCATGCCCACAACAATCAGCAACTCGCCTTCAGCAATACGATTGAGGCGATTATTCACAACGCCAATTATCTGGACGGCACGGTTTTCGGAATGGGGCGCGCGGCCGGGAATTGCCCGCTGGAACTCCTGTTCGGGTTTTTGAAAAATCCGAAGTTTGATATTCGTCCCATCCTGGATTTGATTTCCACGGAGTTTATCCCGCTCAGGGAAAAGATCGAATGGGGATATATCATTCCGTATGCGATTACAGGAATGCTGGATGAACACCCTCGGGCCGCGATGGCGTTACGGGACAGTGACAAAAAAGAAAATTACCGGGAGTTTTACGAGAGCCTCATCGGTAGCGACGAGGTGGAATAGCGCATGGATGTGGAGCAATTCAGGAAACTTCCGCTTTTGGGGATTTTAAGGGGGATTCCGGAGGATTCCGTCGAGCCGTTGTTTGAGGCGATCACGGAGAGCGGGCTTCGTACCGTTGAAATAACGATGAATACGGAAAATGCCGCAGGCCTGATCCGGAAGGCCGCCAGACTTTTTTCCAAACGCTTGACGATCGGTGCCGGCACCGTGCTGACGGTGCCCATTCTCAAATCGGCTCTGGAGGCCGGGGCCTCTTTTGTTGTGATGCCGGTGGCGGTCCAAGAAGTTATCGCGTATTGCGTCCGAAATAAAATTCCGGTTTTTCCGGGGGCTTTTGGCCCTCAGGAAATTTACAACGCTTGGTGTTTCGGTGCGACGATGGTCAAGGTTTTCCCGGCGAAAATGCTGGGGCCGGGTTATTTCAGGGAAATCAAGGGGCCCTTTCCCGAAATCGAACTTTTGGCCTGTGCCGGAGTGACTCCGGATAATTTGAAGGATTATTTTGAAAACGGTGCCAGCGCCGTTGCGATGGGGGCAAGCGTATTTAATCTGGAATGGATCGGGGCGCGGGACTACGACAAAATCAAAACGCGGATCCGGGAATACCTCATGGCTTACGCGGCATTGGACCGAAAATGAAATCATTTCGCGCGAACCTTGTTGGAGGATGAAACGGGAGGGGATTTATGGCTGAGGAACCGATTCAAGCGAAAACAAACAATCTTGATGCCGGCGTCATGCAAAGGATTCTGATCTTCCAGAAAACGGAGATCACCGAGCACGAAATCTACAAACAGCTTGCGCGTACGAGCAAGGACTCTGAAAACCGGAGGATCCTGGAGTGCATTTCCGGCGAAGAATTAAAGCACTATCAATATTTTAAGCGCTATACGCAGCGGGATGTCGCGCCAAACCGTTTGCAAATTTGGTTTTACGTTTTTATCTCGCGGGTCCTGGGATTGACTTTTGGGCTTAAATTGATGGAACGCGGGGAGACGCAGGCCGAGGCCGTGTACACGGAGATCGCCCGGATTATTCCGGATGTGGCACGGATCGAGAAGGATGAAGAATCTCACGAAAAAGCGATCCTGAATATGATCCAGGAGGAGCGGTTGCTTTATATCAGTTCGGCGGTTTTGGGATTGAACGATGCCCTCGTGGAATTGACCGGGACGCTGGCCGGCCTGACGCTTGCGCTTCAAAACACGCGGCTGGTGGCCATTGCCGGGTTGATCACGGGGATTGCCGCGTCGCTTTCCATGGCGGCATCCGAGTATTTGTCGACCCGTCAGGAGGAGGGGCATAAAAATCCGGTCAAGGCCTCGGTCTATACGGGGATGACCTATGTCGGGACCGTCACGTGTTTGATTCTGCCGTATTTTATTTGGAGTAACATTTATGTTTGTTTGACGATGTCATTGGCCGTTGCGGTGGTCATTATCGCCGTTTTTACGTTTTATATTTCCGTCGCTCGCGATTTGCAGTTTCGAAAACGTTTTCCGGAAATGCTCACGATCAGTTTGGGGGTCGCCGCGATTTCGTTTGGGATCGGTTTTGTGATCCGGCAATTCCTGCATGTCGATGCTTAAGCCGAAATAGATATCAAAGGATTGATGCACTTGTTCACCCGATTTGTCCGGAACCTTTTTGTGTCTTTTCTTGCCCTCGTCTTTTTGCTGCTGGCGCTTGAGGGGATTTTCCGCCTGGCAAGGAAAGAGGATGCGCTCAAACTTTCCATGGGGCGTGTGGACACGAAATACCATCACACCTTTATGCCGCATGCGGTCATGCATCTGACCTCTCATGAACCCGGCGAATACGATACGATGGTCCACATCAACGGCGAGGGGTTCCGCGGTCCGGAAATGACCGTCGAAAAAAAACCGGGCATCCCGCGGATCTTTTTGGTGGGAGACTCTTTTGTTTTCGGAGTCGGGGCGGAAGATGACGAGACGATTTCCGTTTTACTGCAAGAACAACTGGCAACGGCGGGGCTTTCGACCGAAGTCGTCAATGTCGGCCGCGGCAGTACTTCTCCCTTGATTTATTATCTGCGCTTGCGCGAGGAAATCCCGAAATTCAAGCCGGACATGATTGTGATGATGTTGGATTTCTCGGACCTGTGGGAAGATTGGAATTTCGAAAAGAACTTGGTCGATGATAAAAACGGCGAGATGGCCGGGCTCAACCCCTATTACGAGTATGGCCACTTCCTTCTTTGGAATTATTTGCGGGCCAACAGTGTCTTCGCTTCTTATGTGCACAATAAAGTCGTTCGAACTTTTTTGCAGATTCAAAAACTGGGTTTGCGGAAGTATTGTCAGGCGGTCCTGGAAGGGAAGAAAGTCAAAGCGGTGATCGCGACGACCCGGGAGGATGTAATCGCCTATGACGGCCGGCTTTTTTTACGCGGTGAAGAAAAAGCCGGTGAAATTCGCAGACACTTTGAGCGGACCGGGAAATATATTTTAATGAGCGCCCGCTTGGCACAGCAAAACCGTATTCCTTTTGTGCTTGTGATGTATCCTTACGGGATCCAAGTCGGCCCCGAACAATGGGGGAAAGGCAGGGTCTCCTGGGGGTTTGAAGAAGGCAAGACGTATACAGACCCATTCTCCTTTGATCTTGTCGCGGGGTTCGCGAAGGAGAACGGGATTCCTTTTGTGAACCTGACGGAAGATTTACGCCGGAACGCCGGCCAGATGTTATATTTCCCTTACGACGGTCATTTTACTCCTGCCGCCAACGCGATTGTGGCGCAATCTCTCAGCCGGCAACCGGCGGTTCTCGAGGCCTTGGCGGCCGCAAGCGTGCACTGATACTCGGCGTGTTGACTCAACTTCTTTGCGAAATGGCATAAAGCGGGAAAATGAAAATGAAAAATGCCGATAAGGCGTGTATCTTGTTTTCTATCGCCGGCGCCGTTTTTTTTGCCGCGGTTTATTTCGTTTATGGGATGTGGGGGCATACCGTCATTGCCTGTATGTATCGCGGGGAATCTCTCGGTATTTTGAACAGCGTCATTCAAGGGCAGAAAGAACTGCCGGTCGATTTCTATTTTGGTATTGCCGATAGCCGATTTACGTTCTTTTTCTTCAATTCGGTTGTTCTTGGTATCGTGTTGATGGCCATGTCTTGGGCCACGGTCCGATGGGGAATCCTTCCTGTTTTGATTTGGGCCCTGTTGGGGGCGGCCATCTCTGAAAGTTTGATTTGGAGTGTGCTCGCCAAACCCGTGGTATTGAACTATTTGCCGGTGCCTATCCGCGATTTGATTTTAGAAATTTATTTCTACTATGACCGCAGGACCATACAGTATGAGCCGGCATCTGCGCTTTATGATCCGGAACTCGGTTATACGCTAAAGCCCGGGGCCTTCACTTTTGCCTGCCGCGAGTTCAACAATCAATTTAGGGTGAATCGTCTCGGTTTGCGAGACGATGACTTCTCCCTCGAAGCTCCGGACGTTATTATCCTGGGTGATTCGGTTGCGATGGGATGGGGTGTCGATCAAGACCAAACATTTGCGGAAATCCTTCAGCAAAAAAGCCATTTAAAGGTCTTGAACACGGCGGTTTCGTCTTACGGGACTGCGAGAGAAATGCGTCTGCTGGACAGGCTCGACACATCCCGTTTGAAATATCTTATTGTTCAGTATCATCCGAATGATTTCAGGGAAAACGAAGAATTTTATATCAAAGGAAACCGTTGGCCTGGGGCGGACCCCGTACGATATGCGGAAAGACAGCGGGCCTATTTGACGGCTCATTCATACTATCCCGGGAAATATACGGTCAAGCTTGCGGGGATGCTTAAACGGGACCTTCTCTTGCGCTGGTACGATAGACCTAGGAGTGTGGAGCCATTCCCCGTTTCTCATGCGCCAGATCCGGTAACGGAAGTGAAAATGTTTCTCAACGCATTGATTCACGGGAGCCATGTGGATTTGAGCCGGGTGCGCGTGATTGTGATTGAAATTTCACCCCATCTCTTCATCGATGACCAATTTGTATCAACGCTCCGGATGCATCTTGAAAAGGAAGACGTCTCACGGTATTTCCTTGACCTGCGAGTCATGGATTTATCCCCGGTCTTAAAAGACGAAAAATACTTTTATCTTTTGGATGACCATCTCAACGTTCTTGGCCATGAGACTGTGGCAAAAGTGTTGCTGCAGGCGATGCAGTCTTCATAGTCGGTTTGTCATCGCCGGACCGGCACGGTCGAATGGCAGGCGGTGAGCGGAGCGATGAAAAAATATTTGTACCGCGATGGTTTTTTCGCTTTAAAATAGGTCCATCGGATTTAAGAAGCGGGGGAACGATCTCTTGGATGAAAAACTCGAAAATATCAATGAAGTATTAAGTGAAACCGGCCCAGCCTTGGTGGCCTGTAGTGGCGGACTTGATAGCTTGCTCCTTTCGACTTTGGCACATCGGCTTTTCCCGCGAAGAACGCTGATCGTACATGGGACCGGTCCGGCCGTGCCGGCGGAAGCCAGCGTTCGGGTTCAAGGCTATGCGGAAAAAGAGGGCTGGCGGCTTGTTTTCGTCAATGCGGGTGAATTTGAATGCGAAGATTATGTGCGCAATCCCGTCAACCGTTGTTACTATTGCAAGCGGCGTCTTTATGAGACGCTCCTGCGATTTGGTTACGACCCTCAATCGGACCGGTACGGAATAATCTCCGAGAATGGCGCTGACGCCGAAACCGGAGGTCTTAAGCGATATCCGGTGTTAAGCGGGGCCAATGTCGATGATCTCGGTGAATATCGCCCAGGGTTGGATGCTGCCAGGGAAGCCGGGGTGCGTCACCCGTTTATCGAAGCCCATATCGGCAAGGATGACATTCGCGCGCTTTGCCGGTTTTTAAAATTACCGTTTGCCGAATTGGCCGCTTCGCCCTGTCTTTCGAGCCGGGTTTATACGGGTACGCGTGTCGAGGCCCAATGGTTGACTCTGATCGATTCCATCGAATCCAGGCTCAAAAGGATGACGGGCGTCAAGGTGGTACGGTGCCGTATGAAACAGAGAAACCTGTTTATCGAAACGCTGCGCGAAGATTATGATAAGTTCCCTCCAGATCTGATTCGCGATCTCGAAAACGAAATCCTTTCGAAACATAAGGAAATGGAAAGCCTTTCGCTGGATTCCGAACCTTATCAGCCCGGACGGGCATTCGTGCATCCGTCATGAGTTTCGTCTTCGATTACTTCCGCCATCAGCGTATCGGGATGCCGGAGTGTATTTTGTGCGAGGGAAAAGATCGCGCGGTCCTCAATAAACTTTTGACCGAAGTGATCGGTCAAAAGAAACACCCGGTGCTTTTGACAAGGCTTTCACGTGAGGGCTATGCGGCGTTAAAACCCGCCCACATTAAGAAATTGAACTATGATTCGCTTTCCCGGACCGCTTTTATTTGCGGGACGATGCCGAAAATCCATTCGGTTTCTGTCGCCGTTGTGACAGCGGGTTCCGCGGATCTCGCCGTGGCGTGTGAAGTGTGTCGCACCCTGGAATATCTGGGGGTCGAAAGTCATTTGTTTGCCGATATCGGGGTTGCCGGTCTGTGGCGGTTGGATAAGAATATCGAAGCCATCAATTGCCATGACGTGATTGTCGTTGTCGCAGGGATGGACGCTGCCATGGTGTCGGTGCTAGGGGGCCTGTCGCCCCGGCCGATTGTCGCGGTGCCGACTTCTGTGGGCTATGGCGTGGCCCAAGGCGGCGTCGCGGCGCTCCATAGCATGCTCGCGAGTTGCGCCCCGGGAATCGCGGTTGTGAATATCGACAACGGGTATGGTGCGGCATGTGCGGCCTTCCGGATGATCAATTCGTTCGTGCGGCAGGGGGCGCGTAAAAAATGAAAAGCGATTTGATTGTGCGTGCGCCCTCGGGGATGAGCGGGGATATGATGGTGACAGGTCTTGCCAAGGTCGGTAATTTCTCGGAGCGCTGTCTGAATGAAATGATCGCGCAAATCGGGGTCCGGGAACTTTGCGGCGCGATCAAAATTCGCAAAGCATTCGTAAACGGTATTACCGGCTGGCGCGCGTCCGTCAAATTAAAACCGGAGCACCATCACAGAAGTTTCAAAGACATTCAAAAAATCATTGCGAGAAGCCGTCTGAGTTTGCGGGCAAAACGATACGCACAGACGGCGTTCCGCCTTTTAGCCAAGGCCGAGGGTGCGATCCATCGCGTTCATCCGGATGAAGTCACGTTCCATGAAATTGGCGGGCTCGACAGCATTTTGGATGTTTGTCTCGCCGCGGCTCTCTTCGATGCGCTTTCGCCCGCTAGATTTTTTTGCAGCCCTTTGCCGCTTTGCGACGGAAACATCCCTTGCGCGCACGGTGTGCTGCCCTCCCCGGCGCCGGCCGCGCTTTATCTCTTGAAAGATGTCCCGGTTTACGGCATCGATTCAAAGGGGGAGACGGTAACTCCGACTGCGATATCGCTGTTGAAAGCATTCGGCGCTAAATTCGGTCCATGGCCGAAAGTTTCACTGAAAAACATCATTCGTGCTTATGGCAGCCGTGTCCTTCCCAATGTCCCCAACGGTGCTGTCTTTGCTTTGGGCGATTCCCTAAGGCAAAAGAAAGTGGTGAAATAAAATTCCGTAAATAATTATAAGACAATAAGTTGAGCCTACTTTTTGTTTTTATATTCTTCTTGTTGCGGCCTTCATGTAAATAAGACTCTCTAATGGTTTTGAATGTATGGAGAAATATTTTTTAATTGATACTTGACTTACATGATTAACTAAGTTATATTTCAATCACGTTCGAAAAAGGAGTAAAAAATGAAGCTCTCAGCAAAGGTTGAATACGCTTTCAAAGCCGTTTTGGAGTTATCGATCCATTATCACGAGAAACGCCCGGTGCAATTGAAAGAAATCTATCAATCCCAGCGGGTGCCCAAAAAGTATTTGGTGCAGATCTTATTACGTTTGAAAGATGCCGGTCTCGTGCGTTCTTCGCGCGGGGTGGCCGGCGGATATCACTTGGCCAAGGCGCCTTCGAAAATAACTTTGGCGGGCGTCTTCGGTGCTGTGGACAGTCAACTTCTGGAACAGAATCAACCCCAAAAGATGCGACAAGATTCGGATCAACTCATCCATCAAATATGGGGCAGTATCCATCGGCATATTGAAGCAGAATTAAAAATTAATTATGACGATTTGGTCGCGCGCCTGAAAGGTGTGGCATTGAATTATCAAATTTGAACAGGAAAAATCGATCAAAAGGAGAAACCAAAATGTCTAAGATCGACGGAAACTTAAAAGTAGAAACGCTGGCTTTGCACGGGGGGCAGGAACCGGATCCGGCAACCGGGGCGAGGGCCGTGCCGATTTATCAAACAACCTCATATCAATTCAGGGACTCCGACCACGCAGCGAATCTGTTTGCCCTCAAGGAGTTCGGCAATATCTATACGCGGCTGATGAATCCGACCACCGATGTGCTCGAGAAAAGGATCGCCCTCCTCGAGGGGGGCGCCGGAGCCCTTGCGGTGGCGAGCGGGCAGTCGGCCATTACGCTCGCTTTGCTGAATATCGCACAGGCCGGCGATGAAATCGTTTCGGCTGACAATTTGTATGGCGGGACGTACAACTTATTCCATTACACCTTCCCGCGTTTGGGGATTCAAGTCAAATTCGTGAAATCGAATGACTTGGAGGCCTTTCAAAAAGCGATTACGCCGAAGACCAAGGCCCTGTATGCGGAATCGATCGGTAATCCCAAGCTGGATGTGGCGGATTTGGAAGGAATTGCCCAGCTGGCCCATCGCAATGGTTTGCCGTTCGTTTTAGACAATACCGTGTCTCCCTATTTGTTGCGTCCGTTTGACTTTGGCGTGGACATCGTTGTTTATTCGGCGACCAAATTTATCGGAGGACACGGGACTTCGATCGGCGGATTGATCGTCGATTCCGGAAAATTTGACTGGACCAACGGAAAGTTCCCCTTGATTGCCGGGCCGGATGCGAGTTACCACGGAATCAATTTTGTCGAGGCGTTGAAACCGTTGGGAAATATCGCCTATATTATTAAAGCGAGAGTGACGCTGCTGCGAGATCTCGGGCCGGCGCTTTCACCGTTCAATGCGTTCCTTTTCCTGCAGGGATTGGAAACATTGCATCTCCGGATGCCGTGCCATGCGGAGAATGCGCTGGCAGTCGCAAAATATCTCGAGAAAAAAAACGGCGTGTCCTGGGTCAACTATCCCGGATTGCCGTCGAGTTCCGAAAATAAACGGGCGGCGCGGTATCTTTCCAAGGGGGCGGGGGCCATTCTCGGGTTTGGCATCAAAGGCGGACTCGAGGCGGGGAAAAAGTTTATCGACTCGCTTCAACTCATTTCGCATTTGGCCAATGTTGGGGATGCCAAGACTTTGGCGATTCATCCCGCGACGACAACACACCAGCAACTTTCCCGAGAGGAACAACTGGCGACGGGTGTCACGCCCGATTTTATCAGACTTTCGATCGGACTCGAACACATCGATGACATCCTCGCGGATATCGGACAGGCCTTGAGCAAGGCCGTTGTCTAGAATGGAGTCAAGGGAGGGGATTTATGGCAAAAATTTATAGTGATATCACAAAGACCATCGGCAACACGCCGTTGGTGAAAATCAACCGGCTTGCCGACGGGGTCAAGGCCGAGATTTTGGTAAAACTGGAATTTTTTAATCCGCTCTCAAGCGTGAAGGACCGCATCGGCGCGGCCATGATTGAAGCTGCCGAGAAAGACGGGAAACTGCACAAGGATTCGGTGATTATCGAACCGACGAGCGGAAATACCGGGATCGCACTCGCCTTTGTGGCGGCGGCCAAGGGATACCGCTTGATTTTGACCATGCCGGACACCATGAGTATGGAACGCAGACAGCTTTTGAAAATTTTCGGAGCCGATCTTGTCTTGACGGAAGGTGCGAAGGGGATGCGCGGTGCCATTGCAAAAGCAGAGGAGCTTGCGCGGGACATCCCTCACAGCTTTGTTCCGCAGCAGTTTGACAATCCTGCCAATCCGGAAATCCATCGCAAGACAACGGCCGAAGAAATTTGGCGGGACACCGATGGCCGGGTGGATATTCTCATTGCCGGGGTCGGCACGGGAGGCACGATTACAGGCGTCGGCGAAGTGTTGAAGAAGCACAAGCCTTCGGTTCGGGTGATTGCGGTGGAACCGAAAGATTCACCGGTTTTGTCAGGCGGCAAGCCGGGTCCCCATAAACTTCAGGGGATCGGCGCGGGTTTCATTCCAAAAAATTTAAATCCGGACATCATCGATGAAGTGATTCAGGTGTCTCAGGAAGATGCCGGTGATATTGCCCGCAAAACGGCGCGGCTCGACGGGATTTTGGTCGGTATCTCAAGCGGTGCCGCATTGTGGGCGGCTTTGCAGGTGGCTCAGCGCGAAGAGTCGAAAGGCCAAACCATTGTTGCCATCATTCCTTCTTCGGGAGAACGGTATTTGTCTACGTGGCTTTTTCAGGAGTACCTGTCATGAAAAAGAGAACGCCCTATCCCTTATACCCCTTGCCTCAGGAGTTGTCGAATGTGCAGCTCATGTGAATGAAACGAATCTGCCGATTCGTTTCGTGGCTGTCCTTTACTTTTTCAATTCCAAATGTCTCGAGAGATGCGGTTTTGACTTGTGAAAGTTTTTGCTGCAAGGCGGCCGCATCACCAAGGTGCAAAGTTATGGCAAAGAAAAATGAAAACAGCGCGAATGAAAATATTTTTCTCAATGATTCGATCGTGAAAGAAATCATTGATGCGGTGAGGGGTGTGGATTTCGGTATCATTACCGTGAAGGTCCACGCGTCAAGAATTGTTCAGATGGAAGTGACCCAGAAAAAACGATTTGACGAGGTTTGGGACCTCGAAGGAGGTGGCGGGATCTAAAAACTGGAGCAAAAGATCGAATTCTCGGGGGCGGTTTCTGCCGGCGAAATGCGAATTAACTTTTAGCCGTGATCGATCTATAATAGCGATGCTTCCATTGGATGCCCCTTATTTGCTAAGGGCCAAATCATCTAAAAAAAAGGGAGAGAAAGGATGTTGCGCGTGTCATTGCAGGGACGGGGCTTGTTCTTTTTGGCGATGACGTGTTTGCTGGTCATTCAGGGCTGCCAAACCGGAGGAAAGCTCGAGCTTGAAACCGCCGCCAGTTACAAGGCAAAGAAAAAAACGGCGGCGGAATCCGAAACGGCGCAAGAAGCACTTACGGCAGAAGAAAAGAAGCGCTTACGGGGCGAATATGAGAAGGTGTTGACGGAGTCACAAGAAGTTCCTCCGGAAATGGTTTTACTGGAGTTGCCGCCTTCCTTTGTCCGCTTGAGTGATACGCATTTGCTTTCGCCGGAAGCGAAAAATGTTGTCGATGGATTGTTGCCGAATGCGACGGCGGTTTGGGGGAGTCCCGAATGGGGGATGGTGATGATGGCGGCTAAGGCCGCGATGGATTCGGAAAAAATCAAAGCTCAAACCCGGGAACGGTTTCTTCTGGAGCTCAAAGTGGTGGGGCAACTGTCCGAGCAATATTATAAATTTCGCAAAGACGCTAAGACCTCTTTCCAAATCGATCGAAACGGGAACCTCCTTGTTTTGAAATTTACGGGGACTTTTACAAGTCAAGGCGAGCCGCAAACCCATTTACGGTATTTCTTCTATTATCGCCCGGATTACCGTTTCGATTTTTTTGTCGCCGGGAAAACCGACGATATCAAGCTGTTACAAAGCGATATTGATTCCCAAATCAATGCTTTTGAGGCAAAACTTAATCTCCTTTTTTCCCAAGGTATTCCCTTCCGGCCTTCGAGAAAGTAAGGCCTCGTTAACGTGTCTGCGGTCCTAACGCGTCCGGATTTTCTATGACTTGACAACGGACGATCGTCCGTTTATTATTTCGATATGGCTCGTACTCTCGATCTCGGCCCCATCCTCTCGAAACTGCGTGGTTTTTATGCCAAGCGCAAACGCCTGCCCAGCTTTTCAGAAATTCAAGCATTGGCCGGTTACAGCTCCAAAGGCGGGGTCTCGGTCCTGGTCCGTCATCTGATCAAAAAAGGAATTGTCAAAAAGGATTCGGCCGGCAAACTGTTGCCGACACCGGCGCTGTCGGGCGGGATCAAGCTCCTGGGGGTTGTGCAGGCAGGATTCCCTTCTCCGGCCGAGGAAGAACTCATCGATACGCTTTCCCTGGATGAGTTCCTGATTCAAAAACCACAATCCAGCTATTTGGTCAAAGTGACGGGCGATTCCATGATCGAGGCCGGTATTATGGCGGGGGATCTTGTGATCGTCGAGCGGGGCCGGGAACCCAAATCCGGGGACATCGTGATCGCGCAGGTGGACGGAGCTTGGACCATGAAATATTTTGAAAAACAAGGCGGCAAAGTTATTTTGAGGGCGGCCAACAAAAAATATTCGCCGATTCATCCGCAGGCGGAATTGGTTGTCGGGGGAGTTGTGGTTGCCAATGTCAGGAAGTACCGTTAGGCCCATCAGTATCCGTTCGTTTGCCAGTCCCATCGTTCACATCGATTGCGATGCCTTTTTCACTTCAGTGGAGCAGGCCTTAAAGCCGGAGCTTCGCGGGCACCCCGTTGTGACGGGCAAAGAACGCGGGATTGTCGCGTGTGCCAGCTATGAAGCCAAAGCCATCGGCGTGCAACGGCCGATGAGGATTTTTGAAGCACGGAAAATTTGTCCCGGCCTGATTTGTCTTCCGAGTGATTATGAAACTTACAGCCTTTATTCCCGGCGCCTATTCGGGATCATCCGCAGGTTTACGCCCATCGTGGAGGAATACTCCATCGATGAGGCCTTTGCCGAACTTTCGGGACTGAGGCGGATTTACCGTACTGATTACGTGCAAATCGCATGGCAGATCAAGCAAAGCCTTCAAAAAGAGCTGGGGTTGACGGTTTCCGTCGGGCTGAGTGCTTCCAAGACGCTGGCCAAGATAGCTTCGAAAGAGAAAAAGCCGGATGGCTTTACCGTTGTGAGAGCGAATGAGCTGCAGCATTATTTGCCTGGCATTCCGCTTGAACGGGTATGCGGATTTGGCCCGAACACCGTGGCCTTGCTTCAGAAAAAGGGAATCCGGACCGTGTGGGATTATGTCGGCCGCCCGGAAGGATGGGCCAAACAATGGCTCGGCAAGATCGGCGTCGAATTGTGGCATGAACTCCGCGGAGAACCGGTTTATCCGGTGCTGACTCAGGAGAAAGATGATTATGCGACGATCAGCAAGACCAAAACGTTCACGCCGCCGTCCTCCGATAAAGATTTTGTGAAAGCGCAGCTTGTGCGCAATGTGGAATCCGCCTTCATTAAATTAAGGCGACACAGGCTTCGCGTGAAACGGATCGCAATCTTTCTCCGCGACCAAGAGTTCCGGTCCTGCGGATTGGAGGCTGAGCTTGATCGCAGTTCGTCCTCGATCATGGAGGCGGTCCCTCTTGTCAGCGCGCTATTCGAAAAAGTATTTTGTCCCGCAAAATTTTACCGGCTGACCGGTGTCGTATTGTCCAAATTGGAGCCGGATGTCGCGATGCAGTACTCGCTTTTTGATGATGTCCCGCAGATCCGGTCCTTCCGCGCCGTGGATAAAGTGATCGATGGCGTGAATGAAATTTACGGCAAACATAGCCTGCATTTGGGCGTGAGCCTTTGGCTGGGTAAACACCGGCAGCATTTGTCCGAGCGGGGAGATTTGCCGGCAAGGAAGGCCGAACTCTTGCGCGGTGAGACTTTCCGACAAAGGCTCAATATCCCCATGTGGCAGGTCAAGGTTTAGGACAAGGTGTTTGGATCTTTCGGACGTGTTGTGTGATAAAATAAAAGCGATAAAAACCGTCGCTGATAGTGCGGCAAAAGCTAAAAGGGTGATTGCTATGGATGGTGAGAGCAAAGGCAAAATCGTTAAAGTTGCGTTTTTTGATGCCAAACCTTATGACCGGGAATCCTTTGACCGGAGCAATCGGGAATTCGGTTTTCAAATCGTCTATTTCGCGAATCATTTGAGCCCGCAAACCGTTTCGCTGGCCAAGGGCTATGATGCCGTTTGTGCTTTTGTCAATGATACGGTCGACAGTGCGGTCATCGATAGCCTTGTTCAAAATGGCGTTCGGCTGATTGCCATCCGCGCCGCCGGTTATAACAACGTCGATTTTAAGGCGGCTTTTCAAAAGATCCATGTCGTGCGTGTTCCGGCCTATTCGCCGTATAGCGTGGCCGAACACGCGGTGGCCTTGATGCTGAGCCTCAACCGGAAAATTCACAAGGCTTATTACCGTACCCGCGACATGAACTTCAGCATCAACGGTCTCCTGGGATTCGATATGCACGGGAAGACCGTCGGCGTGATCGGGACCGGCCAGATCGGAAAGGTCGCCATCAAAATCTTAAGCGGTTTTGGCACGAGGATTTTGGCTTACGACGTTTATCCGGATGAAAAGTACCGTTCCGAAATCGGTTTTCAATATGCGGACTTAAACACCATTTACCGCGAATCGGACATCCTGACGTTGCATTGCCCGCTCAATAAGTCGACGTATCATCTCATCGATGAAACGAGCATCGCGGGCATGAAAGACGGGGTGATGCTGATCAACACGGGACGCGGCGGGTTGATCGATTCCAAGGCCTTGATCCATGGCTTGAAATCGGGGAAGATCGGTGCGGCGGGGCTCGATGTGTATGAAGAAGAAAGCGACTATTTCTTTGAGGATTTTTCGAGCACGGTCATGACCGACGATGTCCTGGCCAGATTGCTGTCCTTCAATAATGTCCTGGTGACATCCCACCAGGCTTTTTTCACGAAGGAGGGGCTACATAATATTGCGAAGACGACGATGAATAATATCAAAGATTTTTTTGACGGCAACAAACTCGAGAATGAAATATGTTATCGGTGCAGCACGAATGCTTGCATCAAAAAAGAAACAGGGAAATGCTTCTAAACGGGTTCAACCATCAAAAACGTAATCGACAAACCGGGATTCTATTTTAATATCCGTGCTTCCGCATCCTGACAATCCAAAATTACGCCTGTGGGTGAAGCTTCTCCTCTTTGTCATGAGGACTTATGAAAAAGTGTCGGTCCGGGGAATGGAGAATCTGCCTGCCGAGGGGCCCGCGATCTTTGTTGCCAATCATCAGAGCTATTTGGACATTCCCACAATCGGGGTCGCTCTCAATGAAGCCGGTTTGATTTTTAAAACCTATTGGGTGATCGGGAAGGACACGATCCGGAATCCGTATTTGCGCTCTTTTCTTACCGTAGCGCCGGTCATTGTCGTCAATGGTACCGTCAAAAAAGCCAGTTGGGCTTTAATGAATAAATATTTCATCGTTGTCTTTCCGGAGGGGTTTTATACTTGGCGCATGCACAAGGCCCGCCGTAACGGGACCCCGCCTCCGCCGAGAGTGATCGGGCATAGTGCCGCCATTCTGGCGTTGAAAACAGGGTGCCCCTTGATTCCCATCGGCATTCGGGGAACGGAAGAGGCCATGCCGCCTTACAGTTTTTTTGCCAAACCGGCCAAATTATCGATTACGATAGGGGAGCCGTTTCGATTTGAGCCGCCGGAGCCCGAACAGGTGACCGAGGAGTTGATTGCCGAAAAGTCGAATTTTATTATTCAGCGTATCGATGCGTTGCGCTGACCGTTGAATCGGGGTACGTTTTAAATCGTCTTATTGTCGGATTGCTCGAATCTTGTGTGAAGGGGGAACTTATGAAAAAAAAGAGTCAAGCGATTGTCCCGGTGTTGATCTTGGGCATGATGTTTTTTTTAGCGGTCTCGTGCGACGCGAGCGATGAACAAGAATCCATCGGGGTCCAGGCGGGCAAAGCGGTAAAAGACATGCGCGGTTCTGCGGCCGAGACCTATAAAGCCGGTACAGAACAAGCGACCCAGGCGACCCAAAAAATGCAGGTCGTGGCCCAGGATGCGATGAAAAATTTTCAAGAACAAACGGCCAAATCCATGGCAGATTTTCAGAAGGCTTTTCAGAGTATGATGGAAAATTTGAACCGGGAAGTTCAGAAATTTAATGAAACACTGAACGCGCCGGACAAGAAAAAAACATAAAACGAATCAACCTATTTCAGGAGAAACACCTTATGTCTATTTTTTTAAGACGCAGTTTATCCGGCCGCACGTATGTTCCGCGGCTCATCCTGATGACGTTGTTTGCTTTGCTTTCCCTCCCCATCTCCGGACGTGCCGCAGAGTCTGAGGTCTATGTCGACCTTACGCATGAATATTCGGAGAAAACGATTTATTGGCCCACCGCAAAACGTTTTCATGTCCAAAAAGTTCATGAAGGAAAAAATGACCGGGGGCTTTATTACTCCGCCAACAATTATTCCGGTGCCGAACACGGCGGGACCCATTTTGATGCACCCATCCATTTTGCCGAAAACAAGCAGACGGCCGAACAGGTCCCTTTGGAAAAAATGATCGGTGCCGCGGTGGTGGTCGATGTTTCCGCGAAGGTGAAGGGCCACCGCGATTATCAGGTTGCGGTGAAGGATTTAACGGATTGGGAAACCCTCCATGGCCCGATTCCTCCGGACTCGATCGTCCTTTTGCGAACCGGTTTTGACGCGTACTGGGATAATCCCAAAAAATATCTCGGGACAGCAAAACGCGGGAATCATGCGATCGCCTTGTTGCATTTCCCGGGACTTTCTCCGGAGGCTGCCGGCTGGCTTTTGGATGAAAGAAAGATTAAAGCTGTTGGGATTGATGCGGCCAGCATCGACTATGGCCAGGCGGATGTTTTCAAAACGCACCGGTTGTTGACGGAACACAATATCCCTATTTTTGAAAATCTGACGAATCTTGAAAAGCTTCCTCCCAAGGGTGCGCAACTTTTCGCCCTGCCGATGAAAATCAAAGGCGGAAGCGGTGCCCCGCTACGCGCGGTGGCTGTCCTTCCGAAAGTGTGACGATGAACAAATTTGGGCAGGCGGTTTTGATTTTGACAGGCACCTTCATCCTCCTGGGGACGACCTATGTGCTCAAAGAAAATGGTGTCGAGACAGGGAGAGTCGAATCCAACGACGGGAAAAATGAGGTGCAGGTGATCGAAGGCGGCCGCGGAAAAGACCGAACGGCCGAAACTCCGCAACCCGCTGTTCCGCAAGCGGCCGTTGCCGTACAACCGCAAGTCACGGATGGTATCCCGGACAAGGTTGAGACCCTTAAATCGGAAGATGGCCACGACGTTTTAAAAATTACGGGACAAAAATCGGATGATTATTACGCCGCGCTCCATCGGGAAAGAAAAGAGGCGCGCGAGAAGGCCAGACTGAATCATATTGAGCGTGTTGATGCCGTCAAAATTCCCAAAACGCTCTATCGCTCCGCAGAGTCCAATCAAAAACCGTTTACGGATGTGATTACCTCCGACAACTTTGTGATCGAGATCGAAAACAATAAAATTTTGGGCCAAAAGACCGCGCAACTTCTGGAAGCGTTTTATGCCTTGTTTCGAAAAGAGATGAACAGCCTCGTGGAACGGCCGGAAGACAGTGACCTTCTCAGCGTCAAAATTGTTGAAGGGAAAAATCACTATAAGGACTATTGCAAGGATAATCAGCTTGAATGTGACCATACGATGGGGATTTCGATGCAAAGTGTGCTGGCCAAGCGCAGCCATCGTGATGTTTTTTATACGAACACGGTTGTTTTCTTCTGGGACGAAAAAGGGGAGCACAATTATTTCAGGGTGTTGTTTCACGAGGTGACGCACCAGCTTTTGAGCATTCATACCCAAAAACAAATACCCCGGTGGTTTACGGAGGGATTGGCGGTTTATTTCGGCAATGTCCGTTTTGACAAGAAAGAAGTCTATGTACCGAAGTTTGTTGTCAATCCTTATATGGAGTCGATGAAGGACTTCTTGGCCAAAGACGGCGATCCCAAGGCTATTTTTGCGTGGAACGCTCGCGGCGCGAACGAACTGGCTTATTATGGCCTTTCGGGGTCGCTCGTCTTTTTTTTGATGCGCAATAGAAACTACCGGAATTATGTGGATGACCTGGTGATGGAATTGAGGGGCGGCCGTCCTGCGGAGAAGCTTGGAGACTATTTGATCGAAGATGCTTCGCCGGGGTTTTGGAAAGAATGGTATGCGACTTTTACGGATTATGTCCCCTTGCCGGGCACCAAGCTTTTTTACTTCGAATAATTCAGTCCGTTAAAAAGGTTTTGCTGAAAAGGAGTTTGCGATGAAATTGTCAGAGCGTATCGTTTATGCCGCGATTATTATTCTTTTGGACCTCTTGGTGTTTGTGCTCCCGATCATGGCTTTTGTCTTCGTCTATGTCATTCTCGCCCGGCCGCGCTGGTTCCGGGAATGGGTGCTGCGGCTTTATGAGGATGCCCCGGCGTGAGACGACGGGATCCAAAACAGAGGTTTTCATAATTCATGATCATTCCTTCAATCATACAAAGTGCCAAAGTCAAACGACTGCAGGCAAAGCTTACAATACCCTTCCGAATAGCGCTTGGACAGCATGATAGCCTCGATAATGTTTTATTCGAAATCACGTTGGCGGATGGGACGCGCGGGTATGGCGAAGCCGCGGTGGCGACGCACATCACCGGTGAAACGGTTGAGGGGACGATCCACAATCTTGAAAAAGCGGCCGAGTGCTTCATCGGTCGAGACGGTGCCGATTACCTTAGGATTTCAGGGGAATTCGGCGAGCGTTTGGCCGGAAATCCGTGTGCGTTGGCCGCTCTGGAAATGGCATTGCTGGATGCGTTGACGTGCCAGTGGAAAATGCCGCTCTGGAGATTTTTCGGTCCCAAGCTTCGCATGCTAAAAACCGATATGACCGTTGTGCTGGGCAATGTCCCGGAAGCCGAAACCCTCACGCGGGCGATTTATCGGAGGGGGATCCGTTCTTTTAAAGTCAAAGTCGGCAGAAATCAAGATGAGGACTTTGAGCGTTTGTTGCGGGTCCGTAAACAGATCGGGAAATGTCCTGTCTATTTGGACGCCAATCAAAGTTTTTCGGCTGAAGAAGCGCTGCGGTTTTTGCGGCGGCTGGAGCGCGCAGGGATTCGTCCGGTGCTCATCGAGCAGCCGGTGCATAAAAAGGACTGGGAAGGTTTGAAAAAAGTCACGCGGGGAACCCGGGTGACGGTCTTGGCCGATGAAAGCGTTTCGTCTTTGGCCGATGCCGTCAGGTTAATCCGTGGGCAATATGCAGACGCAATCAATATCAAGTTGATGAAGTTTGGCGTTTTCCGTGCGCGCGAAATCGCCGTCCTGGCCCAGGCATCGGGCGTAAAGCTGATGATCGGCAGTATGATGGAGTCCTTGCTGGCCGCGACGGCGGCTGCGCATCTGGCCTCGTCTTTAGGACGCTTTGATTATGTGGATTTGGATACGCCTTTGTTTGTCCGTGATCGGATCATGAAAAAATCTTATCTGAGCCGCGACGGGGTTTATGATTTGCGTCCCGTCAGGGCAGGGATCGGGATTGTCCCGGCGGCGTAACGTAAGGTTTTTCAACTCGGTAAGGAGTCTGTCGATGATTCAAAATCCTTTGGCGCTTGCGTGCGTTTTATTGGCGATCGAAATCGCGGTGATTTATCTCTCCGAAGACAAGCTGTTCAAGCCTTTCTTCAAATTTCTCCCGGCCGTTTTCTGGATTTATTTTTTGCCGATGGTCTGCTCCACGCTCGGGGTGATCCCGTCGCAAAGCGATCTTTATCAGAAAATCTCCGCTTATTTGCTGCCGGCGAGTTTGTTTCTGCTCTTAATTTCCGTGGATGTCCCGGCGATCCTTAAACTCGGGCGGTCCGCTTTGCTGATGATGCTTGCGGGCAGTGTCGGCGTGATGATCGGCGCTCCGATCATCTTGCTGCTCTTCGGCCGTGTGCTCCCTCCGGACGCGTGGTCGGGATTCAGCGCGCTTTCGGGGTCCTGGATCGGCGGGAGTGCCAACATGATTGCGGTCAAAGAAATCCTCAAGACTCCCGAGTCCATTTTTGTTCCGATGATCGCGGTCGATATTGTTGTTTCCTATTCCTGGATGGCGATCTTGATCGCGCTCGCGGCTTGTCAAAACGTTTACGATCGATGGAACCGTTCGGACCGGCGCCTCCTCGATGAGCTTCACGAACGGGTGTCTGATCTGTCGACGGTGTCCTTCAAGGGATATGATGCCGGTGTTCTCGTGCTGATGTTCCTGTTGGCCGCGGTTATGACGGTTCTGTCAACCCAATTTGCGAAACAATTACCGGAGATGAGAGGGATCACCGCGTTCACATGGACGATTCTTGTCATTACGGTTTTAGGCATCCTTCTGTCTTTTACGAGGGCCAGGCGGCTTGAATCGTACGGATCGTCGAAGGCAGGATATCTTTTTCTTTACTTCGTACTGGCGTCGATCGGTGCCAAGGCAAATCTGTCCAGCCTTTCGACGGCCCCCCTCTTGATTGCTGCCGGGTTTGTGTGGGTGGTCTTTCACTTCCTGTTTCTTCTTGCCGTCGGCAGGCTCATTCGAGCGCCGCTTGCTTTGGCCGCAACGGCGAGCCAGGCCAATATCGGCGGGGCGGTCTCGGCGCCGATCGTGGCGGCCATTTATCAGCCGGTGCTCGCTCCGGTCGGTCTTCTATTGGGCGTATCCGGTACCATTATCGGAACGTATGCGGCGCTTTTATGCGCACAACTATGTTATTGGGTGACACACAGCCGGTTTTTCTAGATGCCGTGATCATTAAGGCTTTTGGACGGTATGCCGAAGATTGATACACGGTTCTAAACCATGAAAAAAACAACATCCATTCTGTTTTTCTTGACGGGACTGATTCTCGTTTTGTCGACAGCCTACCCGGTCTATTCCCAAAAAGTTCTGGTCCATCCTCCCGCGCGACGTGGAGCGGTCAACGTGCCCGAGATTATTGCAAAAATTCAGCCGAGCGTCGTGAACATAAAAACGAATCATCGCTGGCAATGGCACGATGAGGGCGGAAACTGGTTTATCGTCCGGTTTTTCCAGGACTTTTTCGAGCAGCGGGAAAACACCTATGAAATCAAATTTCATGGAACGGGAACCGGTGTTATTTTGGATTCCTCCGGACTTATTTTGACGAATGAACATGTTATTGCCGGAGCCCCGTCGATACAAGTCGTATTGCATGGCGGCAAAACTTATCCCGCCCAGTTGATCGGCAAAAACCGGAAAGAGGATTTGGCCCTGATCCAAATTGAGGCAACGGAGCCTCTGCAGCCGATTGCCCTGGGCGATTCGGATGCGCTTCAGGTCGGCGAGGATGTTTTTGCCATCGGCACGCCGTATGAATATGCCTGGACCGTAACCCGCGGCATTGTGAGCGGACTCCATCGCAAGTATCCGGAAGGCAAACAGGCGATTTTTGATGACTTGATTCAGACGGACGCGTCCGTGAATCCGGGTAACAGCGGCGGGCCGTTGCTCAATATGAAAGGTGAAATGATCGGTTTGATCAACTTGCAAATATGGCGGGCGCAGGGAATAGGGTTTGCCATTCCGGTCAATCGCGCAAAAAACCGGATCCCGGAGTTAAAGGCGTGGCGCGAAAAAAATGCCAAGCTTGAAGCGTTCATGAAACGGTTTGGTTTTTTCCCGGTGGAAGCCAAGGGCCCGGACGGGCAGGAAAAAGTAGTTGTGGTGGAGGTGGACCCCGACTCGGATGTCGGAGCCGTGGGGTTGAGGGCGGGGGATACGCTTACGCAATTCCAAAAGACGAAAATCCGTTTTGTAGAGGATCTTATCGAAGAAGGCGCGAAAGTCAAAGAGGGGGAACGGCTTTATCTCGAAATCGGCAGAGGCAAACAATTTTTCTTCACCTATCTTAAGGCCAAATAAACCATGCGACTTGTTTTAAAAGGGACGCAACGATATTGGTTTCATGCGGGGCTGGTGTCCCTTGTCGGGGAAAGGACCGGCTGGGACGAAACCAAAGTTAAGAAATTCCTTTCGAGCAATGAACTTGTTTTCTTCAATCGGATCGAGCGCGTTTCGGCTATGACTCTTTTGGATGCCTTGGAACGAATGGGGTTTGAAGTCCAGCTTCAAGAAACACGTGACGGTCTTACGGCTTCCGTGGCCATGCCGTATGAAAAAGAGTTGGAACTTTTGCGTCAGGAAATCGGGGCGCTTTCATCCCGGATCAAGACGCTGGAAGAATCGAAAGGAATCACAGCCCCTGTGCCATCCGTCAAAGCATCGGAGGTATATCAAAAACTGGCCTCCGTGTCGGCCGGGGCAGAGCCCGCAGATCAGGAATCGCGTTTTGTCCGGATGAAGCAGGTTTCTTCCAAGGGGACGACGGAAAATGCTATCGGAAAATATTGGCTCTCGCGAATCGGTATTTTTACGCTGGTTTTGGGTATTGTTCTCTTTATCAGTTATTCGTTTCAGCCTCTCGGTCCGTGGGGAAAAATTCTGATCGGACTTGCCGTGGGAGTTGCGCTAGTCGGCGCCGGCAATTATCTGGCCCCGCGTGAAAACTACAGGCGATGGGCCATGGCCATGATTGGCGGTGGCTGGGCCGTCATCTATTTCACGGTTTATGCCGCATACTATCTCCCCGTTGCCAAGATCATCGAGAATCCTTTTGTCGCGTTTGTCTGTCTGATCTTGGTCGTTGTCGGGTCCGTGAGCCAATCGCTTCGTTACCAATCCGGTGTCCTGACATTTTTTTCCTATTTTCTCGGTTTTGTCGCGATCACCATGGTCCAGGTTTCCTTTTACAGCTTGTTCGCGTCCTTCTTGCTTGCGTTTTCTCTCGTGATTGTTATGCGCAAAACCGGATGGAACTGGCTTGCCCTCCTGGGGATCCTTGCGGTGTACATTGCGCATTTCGTATGGCTTGCGCCTGCGTTTCATATGGGCGCTTCGGCATATGCCGGACAGGAGACCTTGTCGGATGCGTTGATCCTGCCGTGGATCCGGGAGACGTGGAAGCTCTATCCGTTGATGGGGGCCGAGAAATCGTCCCTGCACATGGGTTTTCTCGTGCTGTATTGGATGCTTTTTACAACAATCGGGTTTTTCAAAAAGAACGAGGGCAAGGCAAGCGAAAATGAGATTGGGGCACTGCTGGCGCTCAACAGTTTTATTTTTGTCACCAGTTTTGTCCATCATTTGCACGTGTACTATCCTCAGTGGAAATATGTTTTTCCGCTGGTGATGGGCGCAGTTTTTCTCGCGCTTTTCGCCGTCGAGGAAAAAATGCAGAGGCGGCTTATCAGCGACCTTTATCTGGCATTGTCGGTAACATTGTTTGCCCTTGCGATCCCCATGTATTTCGAAGGCCCGTTGATTACCTACGGCTGGGCGGCCGGTTGTTTTATTCTGACGGCGCTGGGCATCCGGCATGAACGGACGATCTTGCGGCGTTTGTCCTGGGTGCTTGCGTTGATTGTTGTGTGGCGTCTTAGCCACTTCGACTACTTGGAAAAGGATGTTCTCCTGAGCTTGCTGATGCCGGTCGAGAATACCTTACTGATATTTGCCGTTGCCGGTCTCGCATTTGCGGCCATCGCCTGGATGTATGAAGTCAGTGCGCTAACGAACGAAAAAGAAAAACGTATTGCCGGCAATGCGTTTGTGATCACCTCTGCGTTTGTCTTCGGTTTGGGTTTTATGATGGGGGGATTCCGCCAGGCGTCTTCGGTCGTTTGGACCTTGGAAGGATTATTGCTGATGTTCCTATGGATGCGTTTCCGCCGTCTTTCGATTCGCATCGCTGCGATTATCGTTTTGGGATTGGCCGCGTTCCGTTTGATCACGGTGGATTTCCAATTCGAGCTTGTCCGGATATTTTTGGAACGCAATGTGGCGTTCCGGATGGCTGCTGTGGCTGCGAGTGTGCTTTCTTTTTTAGTTTTATCGGATGTGTTGCGCCGGGAGGTCAAACCCGGCAGTCCGGATTATTTGGTTTTTCCGTACGTGTCCGCGCTCGGCGGGTTGCTGCTACTCCTGTTTTTCTACGATAAAGACATCAGTTCCTGGATTTCGCTGATTTGGGGCGCCTTTGCGTTTACGTTTGTCATCACGGGCTTTTCATCGAAAGAGAAGGTTTACCGTGTCAGCGGTTTGGTCATGTTTGCGTTGGTTCTGATAAGGCTTTTTCTGCACGATTTTTCGAAACTGGAAACCCTTTACCGGATCATCTCTTTCACCGGTTTGGGCATCGTTTTTATCACCGCGAGTTTTCTCTACAGCTATTATTCGAAGCGCTTCCTCGAACCCGGAAGCAAACGATAAATTCGGATTTCCGCCGGTATCGGACCAGCGCGCTCTCAAATAAAATGAAGAAATCGGCAGCCGATTTGGCTATAATCCAACCTGACTCAGGAGGTCGCCTTTGAATAAAAAAACGGCATCAGCCAAAGAAAGCTATCGCGTGGAGAAGGATTCCATGGGACCAGTGCGGGTCCCAAAGGACATGCTTTACGGGGCATCGACCCAGAGGGCTGTCTTGAATTTTCCGATCAGCGGCCGTCGTTTTCCCCGTCCTTTTATCCAAGCTTTGGGGCAGGTCAAATTGTCAGCCGCCAAGGCGAATTTGAAGTTGGGACTTCTCGATACCAAACAAGCCGGTGCCATGATCCGGGCAGCTCAGGACGTGCGCGACGGCGAGTATGACGCACATTTCGTCGTCGATGTTTTCCAGACCGGTTCGGGGACATCGACCAACATGAATGCCAATGAGGTTATTGCCAGTCTCGCCAATCGAGGCTTGGGCCTGATGCCTCAAGCCAAGGGACGCATTCATCCCAATGATCACGTCAACAAGGGGCAATCCAGCAATGATGTGATTCCCAGTGTTATGCATATCGCAGTTTTGATGCAGATCAAAAGCGCTTTGGTCCCCGAGCTTCGTCAACTCCGGAAAGCGCTTGATCAGAAAGCCCGCGCGTTTAAAGCCATCTTAAAAATCGGACGAACGCACCTGCAGGACGCTACGCCGGTGACCTTGGGCCAGGAATTCGGCGGCTATGCTATGCAAATCGGGAAAGCCATTGAACGTTTGGAACGGTGCTATCCGGGGTTGCGGGAGCTTGCGATCGGCGGTACGGCGGTCGGAACGGGGATCAATACCCATCCGGAATTTGCACAGACGGTATGTCAGGATCTCAACCAAACGCTGGGAGAAAATTTTTGCGAAGCGCCCAACCATTTTGAAGCGCAAGCTGCCAAAGATGCGTGCGTCGAAACCAGCGCGCAATTACGAGGATTGGCGGTTGCATTGATGAAAATCGCCAATGATATCCGTTGGCTCGGTTCCGGTCCGCGGGCCGGCCTCGGCGAGATCCGTCTGCCGGCCGTTCAGCCCGGCTCTTCGATGATGCCGGGGAAGGTGAATCCCGTGATTGCGGAAGCGGTCATGCAAGTTGCGGCGGAAGTAATCGGCAATGATTCTGCGGTCGCGCTGGCCGGATTATCCGGTAATTTTGAGCTCAATGTCATGATGCCGCTGATGGCTTACCTTTTGCTGGAATCGATCCGGATTTTGACCCATGCGGTTTTGGTTTTTAGGACGCGTTGCATTGCCGGTATTCGCGCGAATAATAAAGTCTGCGAAGGCTTGATCGAAAGAAATCTCATGCTGGCGACCGCATTGGTGCCGGTGCTCGGTTATGACAAGGCCGCGGCCGTTGCCAAAGAGGCTTATCAAAAAGGCCTGACGGTCCGCGAGGTGGTCCGGATCAAAAAACTGATCCCCGAGAAGCAGCTTTCGAAACTTCTCGACGTCAAACGGCTCATTTCTCATTGAGTCTCTTCCGGAATATTTAACGTGTCCTGTTTTTAAACACGGAGTTCATCACACCCCTTGAAGAAGAAAATGAAAATCGTTTTTTTGGATGCGGGGACCGTCGATTCTGGCGACGTGTCTTTTGGCGAAATCAGGCGTTTGGGATCTTTCAAAGCGTATCATCACACTTCTTTGCGGCAGATGGTTTCGAGAATGCGGGGAGCGCAAATCGTCATTACCAATAAATGCCGGTTTGATGCCGCGATGCTTGCGAGGTTGCCGGATCTCCGGTGCCTGGCGATCGCAGCAACGGGGACGAATAATGTGGATTTGGCGGCGGCCGCGAAGAAAAAAATCGCGGTGACGAATGTTTCGGGATATTCCACGGAAACGGTGGTTCAATTTACATTTGCTTTTCTGTTGGGACTGGCCGGAGACCTCCGGAAACTGGACCAAGCGGCGCGGAATGGCACCTGGAGCCGGTCACCTTTTTTTGTTTTGACACCATGCCGGATTACCGAAATTCGTAATAAGACGCTGGGGATTGTCGGATACGGAGCGATCGGTCAGAGAGTCGCGGCCATTGCCAGGGCCTTCGGCATGAAAGTTTTAATCGGACGTGTTCCCGGACGAACTTATCCGATGCGAGAGAAAATCAGGCGCGTGAATTTTGATTACCTGGTCAGGCAGTCCGATTTTATCTCCATTCATGCCCCCTTAACGCCGTTGACACACGGGTTGTTTGACGGCAAGGTGCTCCGTAAAATGAAAAGAGGTTCTTTCCTCGTGAATATGGCTCGCGGCGGTATTGTGGAGGAGAAAGCGCTCCGCAAAGTTTTGGCATCGGGGCATTTGGCCGGTGCCGCGACGGACGTCTTGACGACCGAACCGCCGCCCCCCAATCATGTGCTTTTGAAGGCGCCGAATTTATTGCTGACGCCGCATGTGGCTTGGGCGAGCCGTGAGGCGAGGAGCCGTCTGATTCACGAGATAGCACTGAATATCGAAGCGTTTCAAAAAGGCCGTTGGCGTCATCGGGTGGCCTAAACAACAAGGTGGGCGTATCCGCTGGGGCGGTACCCAGAGCCGGATAGCGGAAGATTTTTATCCGAGGAGTCTGAGATGGGATATTTGGTTTTCGCTGTTTTATTGGCGTTGCTGTATGCCTGGATGCATTGGGTCGAGACAATGAAATTTGAACTGAACCGTC
>JAQTOZ010000177.1 GCA_028713205.1 Candidatus Omnitrophota bacterium | reverse complement strand
GTCCTCACGGTTATCCGGAGAAAGGCAAAGGGATGGCCATCGGACAAAGCGCAGAATTCTCGGCGCGAATCACGGGGTGGCTCAAAAACGCGAAAGAAATCAAAATTCCGGTTATTCCGAAACTGACCGCAGCGGTTCCGGACATTTCGTTTATCGGCGAGGCCGTTCGTGATGCCGGGGCCGACGGTCTTTCCGCGATCAATACCTTCCCGTCGATCATGGGCTTCGATTTGCGGACACTGCAACCCAAACCTTCCGTCCAGGGACGGACAACGGCCGGCGGTTATTCGGGGCCGGGGTTGAAACCGATTGCCTTGAGATGTGTCAGTGATCTGGTCAAAAATCCGGGATTGCCCGTGATGGCCTCTGGTGGGGTGTCTTCCGGTTTTGACGCGACGGAATTTATTTTGATCGGGGCACCGATTATCCAGGTCTGTACGGCGGTCATGCTGGAAGGCTACGCGATTGTTGCGCGGATGCGCCGGGAAGTCGAGGAATTTATGGGGTGGCACGGTTTTTCTTCGATCGGCGATTTTCTAGGCGCCGGCCAAAAAATGATCCGTCCGTTCTCGGATTTGAATACGGATTATTCCGTGAAGGCGCGTATCGATTCCAGCCGATGCACGGGGTGCGCGGCATGTTTCGTTTCCTGCCGTGATGCCGCCTATCAGGCCATTGAAATGAAAAACAAAATCGCCGTTGTGGACGCCGCAAAATGTACCGGCTGTTCCCTGTGTTTTCAGGTTTGCCCGAGTGGTGCCGTGAGTATGGCGGACTTGGGTCTGATATAAAGGAAAGGAGCCGTCGTGGAAAAATACAACTTCGTCAGTTTTTCCGGGATATTCATGCTGATTTTGATCGCGTGGCTTTTTTCATCCGATAAACGGAACATCAACTGGCGTGTCATTCTCTGGGGGGTCTTGATCCAGATCGGTATCGCCGCGTTTGTTTTTATCGTGCCCGCGGGGACCAGGTTCTTTCTCTTCCTCAACGATGCCGCGATCAAAGTCATGGGTTCCGCTTCCGCGGGCGCGCGTTTCGTTTTCGGCCGGCTGGCCCTTTCGCCGGGAGAGACCGGCGAGGCGGGGGAGACGTCTCTGGGGTTTATCCTGGCATTTCAGGCGTTCCCGACCATCCTTTTCTTTTCGAGCCTCATTTCGATTTTGTATTATTTCAATATCATGCAAAGGGTGGTTCGCGCGTTTGCGTATGTGTTCACGAAATTGATGCGGATTTCCGGCGCGGAATCGCTGGTGACCGCGAGCAATATTTTTGCCGGCGTCGAGTCCGCCCTGACGGTACGGCCCTATCTCGCCAAAATGACCCGGTCCGAACTGTGCTTGTTGCTGACGGCGGGGATGGCCACGGTTTCTTCCAATATTCTGGCCCTTTATGTCTACAGCCTGAAGGCCGAGTTGCCGACCATCGCGGGCCATTTGATTTCGGCGTCGCTCCTGGCGGCCCCGGCCGCGGTGGTTATGTCGAAGGTGATGCTGCCGGAGGGGGACAGCCCCGAAACTTTGGGCGTCCATATCCGCCCTTATTATGAGCGCGAATCCAGCGCGTTCGAGGCCGTGATCAACGGGGCCAATCAGGGGCTGAAGATGATCGCGGGGATCGTTGCGTTGCTCATCGCCGTTTTGGGCCTTGTGGCGCTTTTCGAGCTTCTGTTGGCGGCGCTGGGAAACAGGATCAATCTGGCCTTCGGCTGGCATTTCGGCTGGTCGCTCAAAGAGCTGCTCGGTTATCTTTTTTATCCGTTGACGCTGATCATCGGCATTCCTCCCTCGGACGCCGGCGTGATTTCCAAAATTATTGCCGAACGAAACATCGTCACCGAGGTCGTGGCCTACCGTGACCTGGCCGGTGCCATCAGTAAAGGACTTCTGGTCCATCCGCGTTCGGCCGTGATCACGGTCTATGCCTTATGCGGTTTTGCGCATCTGGCATCGATGGCGATATTTGTCGGCGGTACCGCGGCTCTTGTTCCGGGAAAGACGCGTGAGATTGCGTCGGTCGCGGTTCGGGCCCTGGTCGCGGCGACGCTCGCGTGTTTGATGACGGCTTGTGTCGCCGGCACTTTTTTCGGCAAGGCCTCGATTTTGTTCGGATGACAGGAGAGGTCTGGCTTTCAGCCAACAGCTCCCTGAATATTTAGTAGGCAGTAGGCACTAAACAACAAAAAATTCGAAACTCGAATTTCCAAATTCCTGCCTGCGGCAGGCAGGCGAAACAATATCAAATGGTCGAAATTTAAAAATTAAAAACGGTGTTTGGAACATTCGGTTCTTCGGATTTTGGATTTGTTTAGTATTTTCCGCCACAAGCCTTTGTTCGCCAGAAGGCCTAGCGGAATCCGTTCATAAGACGCCTTCAGACGAATCTCGCCGCGTTTTATGGCGGAGCGGATCCGCTACGACTTTTGGCGGACAATATTCGGATTTCGAAATTTATTCGCCTATCCGCTCTACGCTAGATCGTTAGCTGCCTCCTGCCGTTTATCAGTATCGGTGTAACGGTGTGTCGGAGTAATTTCTCCAATACTCCCATAATCCGTTACTTGTTCGACGCGTCTCCGTGTCTACCGTCACACATCACAAGAAAGTTCCACGTTCCACGAAACACGGGGCACGAGTCACGGGGCAAGGGGCAGAGGAAAACCGGACGTAAGAAGTAGAGAAGCAAGAAACAGCTAAGCGCGATTGTCTAACTTCTTGCATCTTTCCTCTTGTTTCTTATTTTCAGTCTTGTGTCTTGGGACTTGGGTCTTGGGTCTAATCAATAGGGTGTCTGTCCCGGTTTACACGTGTTGCTATTTCCGGCTTTCGAGGGATTCCCAGCGGGCGTAAAGTTCCTGAATGTTCCGGGCAAGCGCATCGGCCTGTTCCTGGATTTGAGCGATGAATCCTTGGCCTTTCTGGTAGGCGGAGGGGTCGGAAAGGGCCGCGTAAAGTTTTTCCTGTTCGCTTTCGAGTTTCTGGATTTTTTCGGGGAGTTTTTCAAGCTCACGTTTTTCCGTGGCCGACAGTCCGCCGGCCTTTTCCTTTTTTGCACGGGCCGGGACCGGCCGGTCTTTCTCGCGGGCATCGCGTTTGTTGCGGCTCAGCGTGACCCAATCTTCATAACCGCCGGGATATTCACTCAACAGGCCATTGCCTTCCAGGACGATGGTGGAGGTAACGACATTGTTTAAAAACGTACGGTCGTGGCTGACCAGCAACACGGTGCCGGAATAATCGATGAGCAGTTCTTCGAGCAGTTCGAGCGTTTCGATGTCCAAATCATTGGTCGGTTCATCCAGCACGAGCAAATTGGAAGGCTTGGTAAAAAGACGGGCCATGATCAGCCGGTTGCGTTCGCCGCCGGACAAAACCTTCACAGGCGTGCGCGCACGGTCCGGAGAAAAAAGAAAATCCTGCAAATAGCCCAGGATGTGCCGGGGCCGGCCGTTGATCGTGACCGTATCGCCCGACTCGCAAACATTTTCCGCGACGGTTTTCTCTTCGTTCAGCTGTTCGCGCAGCTGGTCATAATAGGCGATCTCGATATTCGTGCCCAGACGCACCGTCCCCCGCTGGGGCTTGAGTTCGTCCAACAGGATCCTGAGCAGCGTTGTTTTGCCCGAACCGTTGGGCCCGATGACGCCGATTTTATCGCCGCGCATGATCTCGGTAGAAAAATTGCGGATGAGCGTTTTGTCGCCGTAGCCGTGCGTTAAATTTTCGGCCTTGATCACCAATTGTCCCGAACGCTCGGCCTCCTGCGCTTTCATGGTCACCATGCCCATGGCCTGACGCTGGGCCTTCTTTTGTTCCCGCATGCGTTCCAGCGCGACGACACGGCCTTCGTTGCGGGTACGCCGTGCCTTGATGCCCTGGCGTATCCAGATTTCCTCCTGCGCCAGTTTCTTCTCGAATTGCGCCCGTTCGCTTGCTTCGGCATCGAGCGCCAGTTGCTTGCGCTCCAGAAAGGTCTGATAATCGCAGGCCCCGCTGTAAAGCCGGCCGCGATCGAGCTCGATGATTTTCGTGGCCAGCCGTTGCATGAACATACGGTCATGGGTCACGAAAATGACCGTGCCCGGATAGCCCTTGATAAATCCTTCCAGCCAATCGATCGATTCGATGTCCAAATGGTTGGTGGGTTCATCGAGCATCAGAATGTCGGGTTTGTACACCAGCGCCCGGGCAAGTAGAGCCCTTTTTTTCTGGCCGCCCGATAAATCTTCAAAACGGCTCTCGGGATCGAGTTTGATATGTTCGATCACACTTTCCACCTGCCGGCTGGTTTCCCAGGCGTTGCTGTGGTCCATTTCGGACTGCAAGCGGCCGAGTTCTTTCATGAGCTGTTCCGAGTATTCGGTTTGAAGGCGATGGTTGACATGATGATAATCGCTCAGAAGTTTCGCGCGGCCGCCGAGGCCGGAGAGTACCAGATCGAATAAATTGCCGGTAATGTCGGAGGGCACTTCCTGGGGCAGGAGGGCCACGCGAACGCCTTTCGGATAAACCACAAGGCCGCTGTCGGGTTTCAACTCGCCGGACATCACTTTCATGAGCGTGGTCTTGCCTACGCCGTTGCGGCCCAGGAGGGCGACGCGTTCGCCCGCTTCGAGTTGCAGGTTCAGGCGGTCAAAAAGGACCGGGCCGCCGAAAGCGAGTGAGACATCTTGTAAGCTGATGATTGCCATGGAATCGATGCCTGTCCTTTTCTTGCCTGCGTGTTCCGCCGGCTTGGGCTTGGGGTGGGCAGTCAGTCTTGCGATGAAAATGCCGGGCCGGGCAAAAAAATAGCGGGTCCTGCAATACCTGGCAGAACCCGCTATTTCACTTAGATCTTGGAGACGTTAACGGCCTGGTCACCCTTGGGGCCTTGCGTTACTTCGAATTCAACGCGCTGACCTTCATCAAGTGATTTATAGCCGGTCCCCGTGATCGCGGAATGATGTACGAATACATCCTTGCCGCCGTTTTCACGGGAAATAAAACCGTAACCTTTGGTGTTGTCGAACCACTTCACTGTTCCTTGTTCCATTTTATGAGTCCTCCTTTCCATCAAAAATCGCACTACAAACCTAAAGCTTATAGGGAGTTACAGCAGTGATAAAAAATTCGAAGGAAACTGCTAAGTCTTTCGTAGTTTTTCATTTGCGGAAACTGGCGACATAATCTCCTATAATTCGCCGGATGTCAACCAATATTATTATCCCGGACAGGGACCCCCGGGCGGGGGCTTATTCCTCCTGGAACTCAAATTTGAGCAGTTGAGACAGGACTTTTCCCACCCAACGGTAAATATTCTGCTGGGCAATCGTTTCGCGCATCTTTTGCATCTTCTTTTGTTTGTCCTCCGGAGACAGGGTCAAGGCCTCATAGATGGCACCGGCGAAGGATTCGGTATCATAGGGGTTGATCAAAATGGCCTCCGGTAATTCCCGTGCGGAACCGGCGAAACGGGACAGAATCAGGGTCCCGGTTGCGTTCGAACGGGCGGCAATGAATTCCTTGGCCACCAGATTCATTCCGTCATGGAGGGCGCTCACGATGCAGACTTCGGCATCCCGGTAAAGGGCCAGGATATTTTGGTAAGGGATATACGAACGGGTAAAAATGATCGGGGACCACGCTCCCTGAGAATGCTTCCAATTGATTTCATCCACCAGGGAATTGATTTCATTATTCAGCTGCCTGAAACGCTCCAAATGAACGCGGCTGGGCTGGCCGATTTGAAAGAAAACGATCTTTTCCTTGAATTCGGGATGTTTGTCGAAAAAAAGGTCGATGGCACGCAGGCGGTCGGGGATGCCTTTCGTGTAATCGATACGGTCGACGCTGATGACGAGTTTGGCCTTACCGATGCCGTAATCATGGCGTATGCGTTTGACGGCCTTTTGGGCCTCCGAGGACCCGGCGTGGTTCGAGATAGCTTCGAAATCCACGGACACCGGAAAGGCCCGCACGAGGGTTTCCCTGTTTTGATACCAGATCGAAATTTTCTCCCGGTCGATTTTGGTTTCCAGTTCCCGGTCGACGGTCGCCAGAAAATTATCGGCATGGTAACGGATTTGGAAGCCGATCATGTCATACGAGAGAAAACCTTCCAGGATTTCTTTTTTTTGCGGGCAAATCTGGAAGACCTCGGGATTCGGCCAGGGGATATGCAAAAAGAACGCGGTGATGAGATTGGCCGCGTTGGCCGCTTTCAAATATTTCCCAGCGAGGATCAGATGGAAATCATGGATCCAGACAAAGGCCTTTTGATTGCCCACTTCCTCCAGAATGGTGTCCGCAAAAACCTTGTTCGCTTTCAGGTAGGATTGCCAGTCGGCTTCACGGAATACCGGACGGGTGTAGGCAATGTGGCAAAGCGGCCAGAGCCCTTCGTTGGAATAACCGTCATAATAGCCGCGAAGGACCTCCTTGTTGAGAAACACGCGCCGGAGGGCATAGGCCGGGTGCTCCGGAGGTAACATGACTTTCCCATGCTCATCCAGCACCTGCCGGTCGTCTTCGCCCGATCCCAGGGCCACCCAGGTACCCTGGGCTGCCTGCATGACAGGGTCCAGGGCCGTGACCAGCCCGCCGGGCTCTCGCTGGATTCTGTGTTTTCCGTCCGCGAAAACGTGCCGGTAGGGCTCGCGGTTGGACGCAATCACAAGAGAATAATCCGACATCTTCTCATGGATGATTTTTTGCAGGACCGTTTGGTTCCACATCATTTCTCCTTCGGCGAGGGGGCCGGTAAGGATTTGGCAAGTTGGGGTTCCCTAAAGGGGATATCGATGACATTGGGATGATGGTCCGAAATAGATTCCGTCAAATTTTTATTCATCTCCTCCAGCGTTTCTCCAAAATGAGGGGCAAGGCGGTACGGGGCTTTCCGGTCGAAGGGGTCCTTTGAAAAAGATTTCACAAAAACCCAATCCAGGCGGTATTTGCCCAAAAATGAAATCGGGCGGTTCACGCTCCAGCTCATTTTGAAACCTTTGCGCCCGCGCTCATTGGAATTGGCAAGCGAGCCATCGCGGCCGTTGACAGAACGATCGCTGTCACCGCGAAAATCAAACGCGCCCCCGTCCGAGAAACGAAAATTTTGTATCCTTTGAAACAGGCCGCGCACGGGGTTCGGCGCGATGACGGCGATGTCGGGGGCCAGCGGATTTTGGAAATTCTTTGTGAAGTTCGACACGAACCGTGTTGAGTTGATGATCAGGGCCTGGGGCAATAAATAACTGACGCCCACCGAAAGCCAGGTGGTGGGATTTTTAATCGTCCGCGTAGCAACCCGTGCGACCGAGGTCGCGCTCAGGTCCTGAGCGGCGGCGTTAAAATCGCCCATCACAATCACGGGATGGCGTATCCCCTTGAGATAGGACAAGATTTCGGCCATTTGCAT
>JAQTOZ010000176.1 GCA_028713205.1 Candidatus Omnitrophota bacterium | reverse complement strand
TCATAGAAAAAAATATCAATAGATTTTGTGGGATCTTTCCGCAAAAAGTAACGGTAGGGCTGTCTGGGATCGATCTGCCCGGAGGAAACATCCTGCCAACCGTCTTTAGCCTCGGCGGCCAAACCGCTTTCGGGAATGGGGCGTATGGCCTCAGCCTGATGCGGGGCAAGGATCGTAAACTTGATTCCTTCCTCCGCTAAAATTTCCAGGCTTTCATCGTTGCAGGCGGTCTCCGGGAGCCACATCGCATCGGGATCACGCCCAAAACGGTAGCGGAAATCCTGGATCCCCCAACGCACCTGCGTGAGCTTGTCGCGCCGGTTGGCCAACGGCAAAATCATGTGATTGTAGACCTGGGAAATCGCATTCCCGTGCCCGGAGCGGAGTTCACGGCTGCGATAATCCGCCGCGATGATTTGTTGATAGGTCTCCGGGTGTTTTTCTTCGAGCCACGACATCAGTGTGGGACCGATATTAAAACTGATGCCCTCGAAATTATTGATGATCCCGACAATCTCACCCTTGGAATCCAGCACGCGGGCAATCGCGTTCGGGAGATAGCACTCGTAATAAATCCGTTCGTTCCAATCGTGAAAAGGCGCGGCACTTTCCTGAAGTTCGATTTGTTCGAGCCACGGATTTTCCCGGGGCGGTTGATAAAAATGTCCGTGCAAACAAAGGTTCCACTCTTTGCCGGTCATGCCGCCCCCTCTTTGTTGTTGCGCGGTTGTTCGGTCACAACAAATGTCTTCTGTCCGAAAATCTTATCATTGGCGAAGATCCGGAACTCATACTCCCCCGGATGCGCAAACCGCAACCCTTTGAGATTAAATACCAGCTCGTGCGCCGTCAAGGGGTTTGTCAGCTGAATATCCTTTGGGGTCTCCCCTTTCCCGATGACGTTATTATTTTTCAAATCCACCAGCTCAAGCCGGAAACGGTAATTGCCCTGTCCCTCCGTCATTTTGATATAAACCGAAAGGCTCGGGTGAATACAAGGGAACGTCGTCGCGGCAATGTTTTCAAAAACACCGATCAGACTTTTTTTATTTGAGCCCTGTTCCGTAATCACATAATCGCAAATCAACATCGCGTTGGTTTTGGGTATCGGCATCGTAATCATTTCAATCTCTCCTCAAACGCAATCTACCGCAGATTCTAACTAATAATTCCGCATTAATAAATAGAGTGCTGTAAAAATCTTTGGATCCACCAGATAACCTTCCCGCTGCCTTCCCCGGACCCATTCGTCGAAATGCTCAAGCGCCACTTCATGGACCTTGATGGATTCCGTCGCATCGCCGCCGCCCTCGGCCACTTTTCGTACATCCAAGGCACGGTACAGATGAATCACGTCCGAGGAAACCGCCGAAGACGCCGGTCCTTTCCCGATCAACACCAGCTTTCCGGCCTCATAACCGGTTTCCTCCAGAAGTTCCCGTCGGGCCGCCGCTTCAAGGGATTCGCCCCGGCATCCTTCCGAGTCTCCCGCAAGTCCGGCCGGCAGTTCAATCACATGACAGCCCACGGGGATTCTGTGCTGCTCAATCAATAAGAGTTTGTTTTGGTCCGTCACCGCCAAAATTGCAACGATGCCCCCCACCCCGACTCTTTCCGTAAATTCCCATCCGTCTTTGAGCACAAATCGCCGGTACTTGCCTTCAAAAAGGATTTTCCGCTCTTCCCGCATTTACGGCCGCTCCCCGTATTTTTCGAGAACCTCTTCAATGGTCTTCGGCAATACCGGTTTTTTCAGATATAAATCGGCGCCGATGGATTTGGCAAAAAAATCTTCCATGGTCTCATAACCTGTGGTCAAAACCGTTTTCGTCCCGGGATAATTTTGTTTGATAAATTTAATCAGTTCAACACCGGTGCACTCCGGCATATTGTGATCGGAAAAAACAACATCGTAGCGATGACGGCTCAAAAGCTCCATAGCTTGGCGACCGTCGGTGGCGACATCCACATGGTGGCCCTTCTCCTCGACGAGCGGCTTGAACAAATCCAGAATTGTCACTTCATCATCTACAACAAGAATGTTCATCCGGACTAAGAACTTCTCCATGTTTCGGCATTGATCGCTTCTAGATGCGACGCAGGAAGGCAGAAAATAATATAATGAACGTTCTAGGTCTCTAACTGAGCCGTCAACCGTTGAATGATCCCCAAGGCCCTCTGCACTTCATCCCGGCGTTTGAAGGTAAATCTCTTCCGGGTTTTCCATCCCTCTTTGGTCTTTTGCCAACGATAAAGACCAATAAACGGTTTTTGCGTTTTGGGATCTTTGATCACCAGAATGGCCGTCCACCAGATGCCCGTGTTCGTCAGCGTTTCAGCGCCAAGAACGTTCCCTTTATAATAATCCGACAGCGGAAAATTATACTCGATCGGAGTGTTTGTCTCCTCCATATGTCCTCCTCCAGGTGAAGCAAGCCTCAAACCCATGTCGAACCGAACCGACTAGGGGGACTATTCTATCACAGCCGTTGTGCTAAATCCGTCTTTAAATCTTTATCGGCACGCAAGTTACACTTCTTAACCCCGGTACCATTTCCAAAAGTGCCGAGTTCAACAACACCTCTATATCTTGATGCTGTGGGAAACTTTATCTGAGGGACTCCCGAGATTAAATCGAACCTGGCACTTTTGGAAATGGTACCGCAAGTTCGATGCTGACGGGACAGTCTCCGGCACTCCCCAAAAACATCAATGCTTTGCCGGAGCAGTCCCGATTCCTTAGATTGTTCCAATAGATGATAGGACACAACAGCCGGGAGATTTATATTTCAAGTTCGATACTGACGGGACAGTGATCCGAACCAAACACATCTGGATGGATTTTGGCGTCCTTAATATTGGGCATAAGATCCTTGGAGACGAAAAAATAATCAATTCTCCAGCCGACATTCCGTTCCCTAGCCCCGGTCTTCAAATCCCACCAAGTATATTGATGCGGCACCGGACAGGACTCCCGGAATACATCCATCTGACCATGGGCAATCCATTTATCGATCCACGCCCGCTCAGACGGCAAAAAGCCCGAGACCTTTTCATTCTCCTTCGGATGGGCCAAATCAATCGGCCGATGGGCCGTATTATAATCCCCGCAAACAATGACACGCCGCCCTTGTGCTTTCAGCTTCTCGACAAAAAGCAATGTTGTCTCATAGAAATCGAGCTTGTACTGAAGTCTCTCGGCATCTTTTTTCCCGTTCGGGAAATAGATATTCAGGAGTGTGAATGGTTCAAATTCGGTCAAGAGTACGCGACCTTCCCCGTCGAAACGCCGGAGACCGAAACCATATTCCACTTGAACCGGTTTCGTCTGCGTATAAGTCGCCACACCGCTATAGCCTTTCCGTTCGGCCGAGGCAAAGTAAGCCCGATAACCAGCGGGCTCGAGAAGCTCTTTTCCCAATTGCTCCGGCTGCGCCTTGGTTTCTTGAAGACACAGGATATCCGGTTTTTCTTTTTGCAACCAATCAAGAATCCCCTTCTTTTGAATCGCGCGGAGACCATTGACGTTCCAGGAGAAGATTCGCATGCGAACAGCATACCAAAATTGCGCCGGAAGCAAAACATTTTGATTGATTTTTCGATTATCTTTGCTAGCTTAGGTGCCGTGATAAAAACAAACCTTGCCATTTCTAAGTTTGCCATTTTGTCCTTCGTTATTTCCGTTATCCTGTTAGCGCCGTCTTGGAATGCGTCCTCCCAGGAAACCGCGGCTGCTTGGCCGCAAAACATCCCGGGGCAAAATCAGGGGGCTTATGTTCGTCGTCAAGACCCCGAATGGATGACCTTCGATGAGCTCAAAAAGTTATCCGAGAATCCATACGTCGTCGGACAACTCCGCGAAAAACTGAACAAATTTTGGAAAACCCCGATTATCAGCAACGAGGCCTATTATACCGGCACCAAACCTCGCAACCTGGTTGATTCCAAGTTGGGTCCGTTTCTGCGCGTGGCCAGCTGGAACATTGAAAAGTCGTTTCAAATGAAGGATGCCATTGAGGTCTGGAGCGCCCCGTCCGAAAAATTCGCAGCGATGCTCGACCCCGATAAATCTCTGTCTGATGAGGACCTTCGCCAAACGTGCCTCCGGCAACGAGAACGATTGATGACTGCGGACGTACTCATCCTGCAAGAAATGGACGTCGGCCTCAAAAGATCGGGCTATATCAACGCTGCCGAAGAATTGGCTAAAACCCTGCAGATGAATTACGCTTACGGTACGGAGCAACTCGAAATCGATCCGGTAATCCTTGGCCTTGAAAAAATCGATAACGATGACGGCACGGTGGACCAGGAGGCAACGGACTATTACGCCGTAGACCCGGCCCGTCACAAAGGGGCTTTCGGTTGCGCGGTACTCTCGCGTTATCCCATCAAAAAAGTAGAGGTCTTCCAACTCCAAAACCAGGCTTATGACTGGTACGCCAGCGAAAAGGAGAAAATCGGTTTTCTTGAAACAACACGCCGCGCGGGCACCAAGGTCGCTTTTAAAAATGAGCTCACACGCGAAATGAAAATCGGCGGCAGGATTTTTATGCGCGTGGACCTCGAAGTACCGGGACTCCCGCAAAACACACTCTCGATCATCAATATCCATCTGGAGATCAAGTGCCAGCCGGAGGGACGCGAAATTCAGATGGCCGAAATCCTGGGACACATCCGCAATATCCGGAATAATGTGATCGTGATGGGAGATTTTAACTCATCCTCAACGGACCTGAGTCCGACGTCTGTAACTCGTGTCGTGACCCGTTCCGTGAAAAATCCGACCAATTGGCTTTCACTGGCCGTCAATTATATTTCACCTTACGGCCTTGCGGTCAATACCACGCGGGGTATCAGTAATACCACCAAAAATTTCCAAGATCCCACCGCCCGGAACATTCCCGTCATCGCCCCCAACAGTGTCCGCGGCCTTTTCGAAATGATCAAAGATTTCCGTTTCATCGATGGCGGGGCTTTCGATTTCCGCGGAGACAAGAAAAGGACCATCAACGGCAAGAAGGGCACGCTGGCCAATTCCAACGAGAGAGGCCGCAAGGGTTTTGTAACCACATTCCGGGTCAAACGTCCGATCGGCGTCATCGGGAAATACCGTCTCGACTGGGCATTTGTAAAATCCAACCTCAAGGATCCGGAAGACAAAGAAGGTTCTTATCGTTTTGCGCCGCACTTCGGGGAAACACTGGAAGAACTCAATACCTCTCTGAAAGAACCCGTTTCGGACCATCATCCGAACGTCATCGACCTTCCGTTTGAAGAGCCCCACATTTAAAAACGGATAGACCCAAGTCTCAAGACCCATGACGCAAGACAAGGCGGAACTCCGTTGCCAGATGGCAATTCCGGACGCCCTTGTTGTTGATATAGTCTTGGGTCTTGGGTCTTGGGTCTGAGGTTCGTGCTATCGGCTCAAAATTTCGAGGGCACGCTCGGGATTGTCGGTTTTCAGAACAAGGCAACCGTATTCCTGATTCGGAGTCGCCGTACAATAGGCATACGCAATATTGATATCCGCTTCGGCAAGCGATTGGGATATGCGGGTGATCTCGCCGACTCTGTTCTGGATTTCAACCACCACCACCTCCTGCTCGAGGACATAGAGCTCCTCTTGCTCGAGAAGCAAAATCGCTTTGGTGGGGCTGTCGACAAGGAAGCGTACAACGGCATGGTCGACGGTGTCCTGGATCGACATGGCCATGATATTGACACCGTTATCGGAAAGGACCGAACAAGTCTTGGCTAAAACGCCCGGGCGATTGGGCAGAAACACCGAAATCTGTTTTTGGATCGGCATAGCCTTCTTCTCCTAAGAAGAACTTGTTTGGCGCGCTCAAAAGCATAGCGAAAAGAACCTCAAAAGCCAAGGGAAAAATGGGTGCATATTATTTGATGCAGTTACTTTTGAATGCCGGAATTGCGAGCGAATACCGGAGGTTTCGTGAAAGACTTAGGCCATGCTGCCGAGGGGATACGATGCGACGAAGTCGGTCAACAGTAAAGGACCCCCGGCAAATGGCCTCTAGCTCTTTCCGAAACTGAAGGTTTTGAGCGAGCAAACCGGCGTGAAACTCATTAAAGAATTGGCTGATGTGGTAGACACCCGGAAAAACCGCCATTACGCGGCGGCGAGCATGGCCTCGGCAGCATCTCGGAGATGACTCAAGGCGTTCAGGAAGCTTTCCTGCGGCATCAAAACAGACCGGAAACGGTCCGAGCCGACGGATTCAAACTCCAGATAGATTCTGCATCCAGATGCATCGCATCAAGGCTGGCAATACCTGCCGTAAGAAGCGAAAGGGTCGATTCAAAATTAAACAGGTTTTGGCGAATGTCGCGAATGTGCGCGGCCTCGAGACGGTTTTCGACATCCTGATCCAACAATCGCGCCTTGAGCATGCCCAGATACGGAAATCGCGCATCGTCCGTCTGTTGCGGCAAAATGACACTGGCATACTGCAAGAGTTCCTGCAGTTTAAGAACGCGTCCTACGCCGGATTTATTGGCCAAAGCGTTAGCCAGACTGACCAATTTCGGCAGGATCGGTATGGATTTTCTGTCGCCGCGGAAAAGGCTGTCCACGGTCGCGTCGTAACCTTTTGCGCTCTCGCGAATCAAGATGACCCTGCCATTGATAAATTCATCGGACAATCGATTGAGTTCGGCAAGCTCTACATCCGAAATATTTTTCACCACGACAATTTGAAATTTGTGCGGGAACTGTTCCAACAAAATCCTGGCCATCATCAGATCCGTGCGGCTGTATGCGGCTGCCGGAATAATGGAGACACCGAAAACACCGGCATCATTCTTTGAACTTATTTTAGGCATCTCGCCATCCCGGGGAGGTCTCCGCCCTGCCCCAGGATGACTTAATGCTTGGCCCCCGATACTACTTAATACTCCGGATGAAACCAAAATATTTTTGTCCGCATCTGTGAAATAGCCTTCCGGAATTTCAAGCGGCCTTGTCTTCCGGTCCGGCATGACTAAATCCAGCAACAACTCGCGCGTCTCCGGCGTCAGATTCCGAGCGAATCCTTTTCGACCGCGAGAATCTGACCGCAAAGCGTAAGACGCGGGGCAAGAAGAATCCGGTCGGGAGGATTATTCTTGGTATCACCAAGAAGGGCTGCCGCCCGCAAGAGATTTTTCTTCTCGCCCGTTCTTACCACCGCGTCCCAAATTTTTCCGCCGACTTCCATCTCCAATACCGGCTGGCCACCCCGGTTTGTTTCGGGCAGTAAGATAATAGCCTCGAGTGTTGTGTCGGCACCGCATATTTTCTTCCTTAAATAATCTATTTCTGTTTCTGCATTCTCATCTGTGCTAGGAACCACTGCACCAGTCCCCTTTGCCGGGGGAATCAAAACAGCCG
>JAQTOZ010000175.1 GCA_028713205.1 Candidatus Omnitrophota bacterium | reverse complement strand
TGAGAGTTTTGCAGGAAAAGGATCAAAGGCGTTTTGAAATGGTGAGCTTGGACCGCGGGGTTGCGATCCGGGAAGAAGATCTGAATCTCAGTGCCGATGAAATTGCCCAGAGGCTTATTGATGGCACAGGGGAAGGGCGGGGAATGCGTAAATTACAGGGGCTCCCGCATTTTAAAGCGGAATCGGTTCTCGGGACAGACGGGACACGGGAATTGGGTTACGGTTCGGCCGTCTATGTTGCGACTTATCTTTTGGAAAATGGGATGGATGAGACAAAGGACAATCGTTCCGAGATGCGGCGTAGGGATTTCCTAAAAGAAGGGCTTGCCGCAATTGCTGCGGCATCCATGGGACCCGGTCATTTGGGCGCAACGGCTGCTGTCAACGATCAACAGCAAGCCTTGATGCCGGCGGAACTGGACGGAGAACGGTTTTATGCATCCATGCTCGAATCGGCCGATTTTGTCACCGGAGGACTCCGGAGCCGCGATTATATCGACGGGCGCTTGCAGGATTTATGGGGCTATTTCCTCAGTGATATGTTCTTTTTCGACAGGAAAATTGTTGAGTCGATCCGCAATGAGTTTCAAGTCGATATGGCTGCCGTGGAAAACCGGCAACTTGCGATTGCATCGGCTAAGTTTAGAACCAAGCTTGCGGAATTGCGTGAAGAATTCCGCCGGACGAAGGATCCGAATGTCATGAAAAAGATAACGGCTATGGAGGTTCTGGGCGTGGAGCTGATGGGTGCGTTTATGCGCTACGTGACACGTGATAAAGGATTTCTCAGGTTGGACATGGAGGACAATTTCGAACCGTTTGATTTCATCAAAAACCGCAGGGCGAATTGTGCTTCCAGAGTATTTTTCGGATATTGGTTCGGGAAGATGCTGGGTATCGATATTCAAGCCGCCGGCGTGACAAAAGACGCAGAAGGAGAAGATGTGACTCATATTGCGAATGTCGTACGGTTCGGCGATGGCAGTCTCCGCGTTTTCGATATTGCCTACCGTGGATGGACCGACCACCAAGGAGTTGTGATTTTGGAACGCGCGCCCGACGGCACCTATCGTCGCGCGGAACGTTCCAATGAAGAACTGATACGGAGTTCCAAAATCGATCCGCAGAAGTTCCGCGGATTTGGTTATGAACGAATGATGGCGACGATTCACAACAGCCGCGGCGATGCCTTGAGAAAATCGGGGCAATACGCAAAAGCGCGGGATGAACTTCAGGCGGCCTTAAAAGGCGATCCGTCGCTGGCGATAGCACATTTCGGCCTGATCCTGCTATACGGAAAAGCGCGGGACGCGCTTGCCGCCGATTGGCTGGACCGGGTTGTTTTCCACGGCCGTCAGGTGATTGCTTTGGAACCGAGAAGGGCTACCGACGCTTTAAGCTGTCTGTCTTTTTATTATTCGGAAGGAGGAAAATTTAAAGAAGCAGAGGACGCGGCTTCACAGGCGCTGGCATCTGAGGTGGGAATGAAATATACGATTACGAAAGGTGGGCGTTGGATGGCGGGGAATCTCTACGATATGCGCAGCTATGCCCGTCAGAAAATGGGTATGACCGATGAAAGTTTGGCGGATTGCCGTAAGTCCATCGAGGAATTTGAGATGGCATTGAAAGAACTCCGGCCGGATGACCGGGCGCGTGAAAAGAAAACCGGCAGGATTTATGAAAGTATGGGGGATGTTTACTGGAGATTGGCCGATTTGACGAAAGGCGCTGATCGTCAAGCCCATTTGCAAAAGGCGCTTGACGCCTATCGAAATGCCGAGAAAGCGGGCGCGAAAGATGCCGTGAAAAAACGGGAGGGGGTCGAGGCTCAACTTAAAACCGGGACTCCACCCAAGGTTTCAGAATGGAGACCGCAATTTCCGCAGGATGAGATGGATACGGGATTCACGCCGGCCGCTCAAATTGCCTATCAAAGATCCGATACGGCAGTGCCGGCCAACGAAACGCTTTTGGCGCAGGCATCCGCATTGCCCGGACGCTCCGAGATGCGGATCGAACTTTCGGGTATGGAAAATCTGCGTTTTACCGAAAGACGTCAGTATCAGGACGATCTGCGCCGCAGGATACAGGCCGAATTACAAAATTCACGTTTTGTGATCGAGGCTTTAAGCGGAGCGAATCCTTCATTGTCGCGGAATGTTTTGCTTAGTCAGCCGGTGATTCGTGTGACGATTCCCGAACGCGCAGAACCGCTCGGAGGCGATGCGCGTGATTTTATAACCGTGGAAGCCGATGTCGCGGGCACACATTATCGTTTCGGCATTTTGGCGGGATCGCTGCCTGCCGATCAGAGACAAATCATGCGAGAGTTGGCTGAGCGCGGATTTGGCCCTGCCGTCGGCAATTTCGTCCAGGCGGTGCCTCATATTTCGGATTATGGAATCATGCCAGTTGCCGTCATTCAGGGCCCTACGCTCCGGCAATTGATGGAACAAGGGCGCTGGCAATTAGCCTTTGAAGGTCTGATCCGTGCGATTGCGATGCTTCATCAAATGCGCGTCACGATCAGCGATATACGTCACAATTTCCGCAATATCATGGTCACGCTCAACGAAGCGGGGGATACGATTCAAAATGCTTATATCATCGATCCCGGCATGCAGGACGGGATCCGCCTGACCGATCATGCACTCTATGAAGCCTACGAGATGATGGGATATGGGCGCGGTTTTAATACCCTGACCGCGGCAGATGGCGAAGCGATGGGTGCCATTATCGTAAGGGTCACTCAAGATATGCTGGGTGACGGAGCCGAGTCGTTTCTTAGGAATCAACTTGCGGGGATTCGGGATCAAGCCGATACGTTACGAGTTTTCGGCAATGCTGCAGATGAGATGTTCCCGGCTTTATTTGCCCTTGAGCGTGTTTTGAATGCCGCCGTTCCCGCCCGTTCCGAGACGCGGGCGCAGGAAGTCGAAGTGGAAGTTCCCGGTGCTATGACCACAGCCCTGCAGAGTGCCGTTCAATTTGAAACTCAGAAATTCGAATTCCGGCACGCGACCGTTACGGTTGAGAAACCGTCTGAACCGCTTGCCGATGATGTCCGCGGTGAAATTCAGGAGTCTGTGACCCAAGAGAGCTGGAACCGTGTGCTGGCGGGTATCCGGACGTTTTTTGAAACAACCGCGGTTTCCGGACGGCGTAATGTTTATAATCTGAGCGGCATTGAGGAAACGATGGTTTGGCAACCTCTCGAAGGCACGGCCGTCCAGGTGCTGGTCGAGATCGCGAAGGCCTTGAAGACAAATCCCGTCGAACAAATCGTTTTGGAGATCAATGACGGGGAGCTTGCCATTGCGCTCAAACTTGCGCGTACCAGTGCTTCATCCCTGACGGTTTCACCCAACCCTGCTATTTTTTCTATCGATGAATCACTCATGCAGCCGGTCCAGGAAGAAGAACGTCAAGCCATCGCCATCATGATCCGGTCCGAAACCAGGCAGCAAGTCGAAGAACAGGCCGAGACGCATCTTCGCGCGATGCGTCAAATGTTTCCCAATGGGTTTTACGAACCGGCGGCGATGAGAATGGTCCTCGGTCTTTGGGCGCGCCGGAATCAAGACCTTTTTGCGTTCGATACGGCCGCCATCCAGGGTTTGTTGACGGACCTGAACGGTGATGATGCGGAGCTGGAAGAAATGCTCGTCAAACTTGTGCTTTTCAGCCGGAGCACACGGCGTCTTTTGGACGAACAGCTCAAGACCCTGCAAGACCGTTTTGGTATCCGCCGGCGCGTGGCGAGAATCGGTTTTGGATACAATTCTTCGGAGCAATTGGCCCGGGAAAATCTTGATCCTCATGCCCAGTTGCTGCAAGGAATGCTCACAATGAAATCCGGAACGGGAAAGGATGCTGAGAATCGGCAGCGATATGGTTTGGGTGACACGGCGCCGCAGTTGCGCGAAGATTTGAAAAAAACGGTCCAGGACCGTGAAATCGTGAATGAAGACGGACTGGTCAATATTTTGGTCTTTAATCTGGCGGCGGTTTCCTTGGAACCTTCCGAGGGGCCGGAAAATCTCCCCGTTCTCGTGGCACATGAAATCGGCCACAGTTGTTTTGATACGCTGGAAGAAAGAATGGCGATCGGCGGTTACTACCGCGGAAACCTTGTCCCCCCGTTGCAGCAGGGAATCATGGATCATCGTTATTTTGACGGATTGCAGTTTGACTTTGTGCCGTTCGGGTACGATGACGCATATCCTCAGGTGACGGAGGATGTTCAAGGGCTCATCATTTTACTCGAAGAAGCCCATGCCTGGTGGTTTGCCGATCAATTGATTCGGACATCCGGCGGAACCGGCGACGCGCGACTGATTCAAACACTCGATCAGATTGCCGCGTTCTATCTTGATGCCCTCGATGCGGGAAGCGCGGATACCCAATCCGTGATTCGTCGTGCGGCCGTTCTGCGCGCGATTGCTCGTCCCTTGAATCTCGAAATAACCGAAAGGATGCGGCTCCTTGATGAAAGGTGCAGCCTCTATCCGGAGTATCCCCGGCTCGCGGGAGATGCTACGGAAGACGGTGCCTTGACGCCGTTTATTCGCGGTCTCAAATTCAAGAACCGGTCGGAGACAAGAGGGATCGAGGAACCGGTGACAAATGCTGTCGAGCAAACGCGGCCGCAACAGAGCCCGGCTGCGGCCGGGCCCGAGACGCGCTCGGAAACGCGCGTGCTTGACGATGCGAAAAAATACTTTCCCGATATCGAAGTCAGCTTCCCCTTGGTGGAAAATCAGAGGGCGTTTGTGTGGGAGGACTCGACGCGGTTATTTCATATCGTTATTGCTCATTATCCGACTCTAGACGAACAGCAGCAGAATCTGGAAAACACGAGTTATGCTCATATGATTTTTAACCGAAGCGGCGATCTCGTGGAATACCGTTTCAGGCGATGGAATCTCGACCATTATGCGGTTTATCATTCCGAGATCCCTTATGGGACGCGGGACCGGCTTTGGACGGAAACACGCTTTGATCGGAGTACCGCGCCCGAGGTTGTTCAGGGAGCACTGGCAGAATTCGAACAATTTTACGGAGAAAAACATGTGGACTATGCTTCCCTTGATACAACCTACCCGGATGGGGATGAGAACTATGAAATGAAACGCCTGCTTAAGGACATGTTGTCCGACGCCGAGCTTGCCCTGGATGTGTTGCTGGACGATCAGAAAATTACCTCGACGATGGATATGATCCCTCTCGCGGATGCGGTTGAAATCTTCAAAAGCGTCGAGGCGCAACTCGGGAAAATGTTTTTTGAAGAACCCTCGCCCAATTGGCAAATATTTACGCATACAGAGATGAAGGCCAAGATCGCCGATCCCGCGGGTTTGCATTTTAGAAAAGCGGATGAAGTTGTTGCCGCTGCCTCGGAATTTCCGGAGGCGACCGATATCCGCATAAAAGTCGGCAATCGATTTGCCAGCGCGCGGAGTTTCACGGGCTTGTTGGGGCTTGTGATGTTCGGTAGTGCGACCCTGGACGCGACGGTTTTATCCAAAGGCCCGGATGCCGAGGAAGCTGCGCGGGCCGTTGTCAAGGTCTTGGAAACATACGAACCCGAGACTAAAACTCAAAAGGAGGAACGCTCCGAGATGCGCAAACCTACGGCCGAATCGAAGGAAATGTCCGGGCAGCAACCGGCAGCGGGGTCGATTCCATTTTTGGATATGCTCCCTCCGAGCGATGTCATTTCGGTCTTGAATTTGATCGGCGCGAAACAATTTGCGCAGCTATCCGTTATTCTGGCAAGCGGTTTGCCGGAGGCGGAAATGATTGCGGCCTTGGACCGTTGGCAGGCGGTGACCCAGCAAGTGGTTGATGCCAACCTCGCTGAGTTACGCCGGCAACTGGAGCTCATAGATTTTCTGAAAGTTGCGAGCTCTCTGGCACAATCTGCTGCCGCTGCTGATTTCAGCGTAGCGCTCGAACAACAGCTCAAGGTTCTTCTGGACGGAAAATGGATCAGCCGGTCGGAACTGCGCGGCTTAACCGAGCGCATCAACGGAATTTATGCGGGCGCATTTACGAAAGCGGCCGAGGACATTGCGCTCGAAGCTGTCGGACTCGAAAAATGGTTTTTGGATGATGTGAAGCAAGGATTGGATAAGCTGGCGGATGACGATTTGGATACGTTGAACCTCGTGGTGGATGTACCGAAGGACTCGAAAGTGGTCGATGATTTGGTCGCGGCACTTTTGGCGTCCCGTCAGGATTATTCCGATCTGACGCTGCTCTATGATCCCGACCGCAGCCGTTTGGACAACCGGCTTTCCGTGCAGGGGTTGGTTTTTGTTCCCAAAACTTATCGCGGGCTGGACCATTTGGCAGCGGCGATCAGGACGCTACGCGAGCGCGCAGGAAAGTACGGAACGGATCCTGCTTTTGCGTTTGATGAAAACATCAATGAGGCCGGAATCAATCTCGGTTTGGATGCGATTGTGACGCAGATGAGCGAAATTCCCGAAGCCCAGCGTGAGCTTCGGCAGCTCCTGGTCCGCATCGCCGTGAAGATTTTGCGCTTCCTCAAGGCCCAGGAGGTCCGTAAGTCGGCGGACCCGGTGGCGCTGCTCAAACAACATTTTCAGGATGTCGAACTGGGCTTTATTATCGATGCTTTGAATATCGACGGCAACGCCACGCCTGTGGCCAATACGCTGCGTTTGATTACGGCCTTCAAATCCCAACAGGAAGCCGTCCGCTCCGCCGCGTAAGAGAAAACCATCGGCCACCATGAGTCTGCTCGCTTGTCCGGCAGGCAGGCCTCTTGTCTTTACGGCATTGGCATCCCAGCGAATTGCTCGCTCAAAGCCTTTGGTTTCGGAAAGAGCTATAGGCAATTTGTCGGGGGCCCCACGCTGTCGGCAAAATTCGCCGCATCGTATCCCCTCGACAACATTGCCTAAGTCTTTCAGCGAAACCTGCGGCATTTCCGCCAAAAAGCCCGGACGAGACTCGTCCACAAAGCTTTTTGCGACGGACTTCGCCGCGCTTTGTGGCGAGCGCTCGCAACTTCGCTGGGATGCTAACCTAATTGAAAGGAAGGGTACAAGCAACCCGTCGCCGCGCTTAGTTGCGAGCCGCCATGAGTTCAAGCCGGATTGCCGAATCGGATTCGCGACGCTACCATTCTTGGCAGATGCCGGATGGGAGACCGCGGCCCCGTCAGGGGAACGCGGAGGGATCCCATACGACAGATGCCGTAGTCCGTTATGATCATCGATTGATTGAATCGATGATCATAACGCTTTGGACGCAACTTCCAGCGGCCATGGTCGCCCCCCGGGCAGAGCCCGGGGTTCCTTCACAGGTCAAGCGTTGCTTGACCTGAATCCAGTTTCTCCTGATATTTAATGTAATTTCTTATCACGTGCTC
>JAQTOZ010000174.1 GCA_028713205.1 Candidatus Omnitrophota bacterium | reverse complement strand
AAGGCACGATTGAAAAACAGGGCGCGAAGATTCGTCAGCTCGAAATTCGCGGGCCGGAAATTCAGATGGCACAGCCATCACAAACCCAAGGAGAAGTCACCCCCGTTCCGATGAGTGATTATGAGTTTAATCAGAGATTGGATGCTGCCACGGGCGGCGCGCAAAAATGGCTTAAAGATCTTAAATTTTCAGGTGACCTCAGGCTCCGATATGAAGCGTTTGCGAACCACGGGACATTTTCAGATCCGGATCGCAACCGGTTCCGGTTCCGCTTGCGTTATGGATTTGAAAAAGGTTTCGGTGATCAAATGAAGGTCGGATTTAGTTTGGCCAGCGGCGAAAAGGTCACCAACAACGGCCACAATGCCGACCCGACTTCGACGAATCAAACCATGGGGAATTTGGAAGATTTCAAGAATATTTGGATCGAAAAGGCCTACGCGACTTACAAACCGAATTGGGCCGAAATCGGACCTATCTCGGGTCTGGAACTGACGGGCGGTAAATTCACCAATCCTTTCGAGAAAGGCTCTTCCGATTTGATTTTCGACCGGGATCTCAAGCCGGAAGGTGCTTATGAAACCGCGAAATTTAAATTGCTCGATACGGAGGATTTTGATTTGGAAAGCTACTTTACGGCAGGGCAATTTATTCTGCAGGAGGGGTCAACCGTCGGCACCGACGCGGAAATGTACGGGTTTCAATTGGGGATCAGCCCCACGGTTTATGTCCCCTGGATGGACCGGCCGCTGAATTTCTTCGGCGCGGTTTCCTATTATGACTATTCGGATTATGAAAAGAGCCGGAGCTGGCGGATTGACCAAAACGCGATCGGGCAATCTTTGGCGAACGGGAATTCCGTTTGCTCCGCGACCAATCTTTGCACCTCTTACAAAGTCGCGGACTATTACGGTGAGGTGACTCTGACGCCGTACGCGGGCATCCCCATCACGCCTTTCATCGATGTGGCCCAGAATTTCGACGAAAAGCAAAGCAGTTTCGATCGCCACGCCTGGACGGTGGGGACCAAACTGGGCAAACAGTTAAAGAAGGGCGATTGGCAATTCCTTTATCAATATAAGTGGCTGGGCGCGGACGCGACGCCGGGTGCTTTTACCGACAGTGATTTCGGTTATCGCGGTTATAACGGAAACAAAGGCAATATCTTCAAGCTCGGCTATCTGTTGACGGACAATTTGTCGCTCAACGCCGCGGCATTTTATGTCCGCAACTTAAATATCGGCGGCATGCTCGATGCGACGGCCCCGACGACCTTGATCAAATCTGAAGAACAACAGCGTTATCAACTGGATCTGGTCTGGAAATTTTAACGACCGGATCATGGGAGGGATGAAATGAACGACATCGATTTGAAAACCAGGAGGAATCAAATGGTTAAGAGCAAAAAAGGGTATAAGTTTTTTGCGGCCTTGGCCGTGGCCGGCGTGAGCTTTTTGCCGGTCGTTTTACCGGCCAACAACATCACCGTCAAAGGTTCCGATACGATGATTGTGCTGGGGCAGAAGTGGGCTGAAGTTTATATGCAGAAAAATCCGGATGTCACGCTTCAAGTGACAGGAGGGGGGTCCGGAACAGGGATCGCCGCGCTCCTGAACGGGACGACCGATATTGCCAATGCGAGCCGGTCCATTAAAGAGAAGGAAACCGAAAAGGCCAAGCAGGCGGGATATTATCCCGAACAATTCGAAGTGGCCTTTGACAGTATTGCGATTGTGGTGAACAAGGACAACTCCGTGCAGGCATTAACCCTTAAACAGATTATGGGGATTTACACCGGGAAGATTAACAACTGGAGTGAAGTCGGGGGAAATCCGGGTTCGATCATGCGATATTCCCGTGAATCCAACAGCGGGACGTATGCGTTTATGAAGGAAGTGGTTTTGAAGAACCAGGATTATGCCCCGGACTGCCAGACGGTGCCCGGGACAAGCGCGGTGGCCAATGCGGTCGGCAAAGACCCGAACGGCATCGGTTACGGCGGTGCGGCGTATTTCATCCATCAGCCGCAGGTCAAGATTGTTTCGGTCAAGAAAAACGATAAATCCGAGGCCGTCAATCCGGTCAATGCCGATGGGAAACTTGATTATGAGGCAGCCTGGTCCGGGCGTTATCCCGTTGCGCGGTACCTTTATATGTATACGCCGTTCAAACCTAAGGGTGCCGTCAGGCAATATCTGGATTGGATCCTGGGACCGGAGGGCCAGAAAATTGTCGAAGAGGAAGGTTACATTCCGCTTCCAAATAAAGAAAGCTAAGCGAGGCGGCCGTGTCAATGAAGGTTGAAGGATTAACTCTGAAAAGGAATCGGTCCTTTGGGAGAGCCCGCGGCTTTCCCAAAGGACAGGATTCCTTTTTGCGAAGCCGGGAGTTGACGAAAAAGGAATTCCATCCGCAAGAATGGTTGATCCATCAAATGCTTCGCGTGGCAGGATTTTCCTCGATTCTGATCATCGGACTGATTTTTATCTTCCTTTTCAAGGAAGCCGTTCTGTTTTTTACCACGGCCCATCCGCTTTCGCTGATCGGGACATGGGACTACGATGCTTGGGAAGAAAAAAACATCTTCAAAGTGATGTGGCAGGCCGCCTCGGTGGTACCGAAGTATTCTCTGATTCCGCTGATTTGCGGAAGTTTTTTGGTGGCGGTCCCGGCAACATTGATTGCGGCGCTATTCGGCATCGGCGGCGCGGTGTATCTTTCCGAAATTGCCTCTGCGAGAACACGGGAGACCTTAAAACCCACGTTGGAATTGTTGGCAGGCATCCCGTCCGTCGTGATGGGCTTTTTCATGTTGGCTGTGGCGGCCAGTTTGATTCAAGACATCTTTCACACGAAGTTCCGGTTGAATGCCTTTGTCGGGGCGCTGGGCGTTGCGGTCCTGACCATTCCTGTTGTGATGACGATCGCCGAGGATGCCATGCGGGCTGTGCCAAGGGAATTACGGGACGCATCCTATGCGTTGGGTGCCACCCGGTGGCAAACCATTTTGGGAACCGTTATTCCCGCCGCGGTTTCCGGGATATCGGCTGCCGTTATTTTAGGGTTCGGCCGCGCTTTGGGGGAGACCATGGTTGTGGTGATGGCCACGGGAAATGCGGCGTTGGTGACGGGAAATGTATTTTCCAGCGTCCGTACGATGACGGCCAATATTGCTGCGGAACTCGGCGCGGTGGCGCAGGGAAGCGAACATTATTACGCGCTGTTTTTAGTCGGGGCTTTTCTTTTTACAGTGACCTTTTTTCTGAATTTCGTTGCTGAGATGGTCTTGAATAAAATGCGCAGCCGCTTGAGAATGTAAGGAAGGAGTGCGAGAAATGAACGGTACGCTTGCGATACCCATTCCGAATTTGAGGAGCCGTCCCATCATCTGGCGGGAAGTTCTATTGTCGGTTCTCGCGCGGGTGATGGTGATTATCCCGTTATGCGTGCTGGCACTCATTTTGGGACAGATGGTGTGGGGCGGGATCGGAACCATCAGCTGGGAGTTCTTAAGTCAGGTTCCGCAAGAGGGGATGACAAAAGGCGGAATTTTCCCTTGTATCTTCGGAACTCTGGCGATCACCCTTTTGATGATTTTGATCGCCTTGCCGCTGGGTGTCGGTGCTGCAATCTATTTGGTGGAATATGCCGGACAAGGATGGGTGTTCCGGGTGATCCGTGCGGCGGTGAATAATCTGGCGGGTGTGCCCTCCATCATCTTCGGACTTTTCGGTGTCGGTTTTTTTATTCTTTTCGTAGGACGCAATGTCGATCATGTTTTGCAAACAGGACTTCTTTTCGGCCAGCCGTGCATGCTATGGGCGGCCGCAACGTTGGCCGTCCTTGTGCTTCCCGTCATCATCGTCTCGACCGAAGAAGCATTGAATGCCGTTCCTCAAAGCCATCGCTCGGCATCCCTGGCGCTGGGTGCGACCAAATGGCAGACGATCCGTGACGTTGTGCTTCCGCAAGCCCGCGGCGGAATATTGACGGGGGCGATCTTATCGATCAGCCGCGGCGCCGGGGAAACGGCACCGATCCTTTTTACCGGTTGTGCCTATTTTTTGCCGAGACTGCCGGTGGTTAATCTTTTTGGCGTGATACCGGTCATCAATCCTTTCGACCAATTTATGGAGCTTTCTTATCACATTTTTATTATGACGACACAATCCATGGACGCCGTACAAACGCTTCCCATTCAGTACGGGACAACGCTCGTTTTAATCGGGCTGACATTTTTGCTGAATTTGACCGCCATTGTTTTTCGAATCCATTTTAGAAAGAGGCTCGGATGTGTATCCATACAATAACGAAGGATCATCGGCCGTTGCCTCGCCGGAAAGGGCATCATCCCTCCCTAGCCTTAACCTTTTTGGCGAGGCGTTGGTTTTATGAAAATACTCCTAACAAGAACAAAAAAAACGCGGAGGAGGGATGATCGATGGAATATGTTAAGCCGGCGGTGCTTTTTAAACGGAGTATGGTTGCGTTAGGTCCATATCAAGAAGAGGAAAAACCGGTGGAAAATGACATGACGGGAAAAAGTCAATTGGATCTGACCGAGTTAAAAAAACGCTCAGAAAATTTCCAGAATCCATTTGTGAAAATCAAGGCGCGGAATTTGAGCGTCTATTACGGGCAGACGGCGGCGCTTTCAAACGTCAGCATGGAGATTCGCAAACAGGCGGTGACGGCCCTGATCGGCCCTTCCGGTTGCGGGAAGTCCACCTTTCTGCGCACGTTGAACCGTATGAATGATACGATTCCCGGGACGCGCGTGACCGGCAAGGTGTTTATCGACAATATCAATATCTACGATCCGGACATCAATGTGGTCGCGTTGCGGCGGATGGTGGGGATGGTCTTTCAGAAATCGAATCCGTTTCCCAAAAGCATCGTCGATAATGCGGCCTACGGATTGAGGCTCCACGGGATCAGGGACCGGGATGTGCTTGAAGAAAAAGTCGAAGAGAGCCTGCGCAAGGCGGCGCTGTGGGATGAGGTTAAGGACCGGTTGCACAGTTCCGCGCTTGAGCTCTCCGGCGGGCAGCAGCAAAGGCTTTGCATCGCGCGCGCGCTTGCCGTGGATCCCGAAATTTTGCTGATGGATGAACCCGCATCCGCCCTGGACCCGATTTCGACGGCCAAGATCGAGGAATTGATCCATGCGTTGAAGAAGGACTACACGATCGTGATTGTGACGCATAACATGCAGCAGGCGGCGCGGGTCTCGGACTATACCGCTTTTTTTCTTCTGGGGGAAATGGTCGAATACGATCATACGCAAAAGATTTTCGAAGTCCCCAAAGATAAAAGAACGGAAGATTATATTACGGGAAGGTTCGGCTAAGAAAAAGGGCGTTGAGCGTATGGAAAAATAAAAACAAACTTGAGTTCTGCACGTTTAATTGTGTCATCGCGAGCCACCGGAGGTGGCGTGGCGATTTCGTGTTTTAGATTGCTTCGTCCGGCCTGCTGCCGTCCTCGCAATGACATACAATATGTTATGCTGAAAATAGTTGTGGAGGACTTGCCTTTTAAGGGCCAAACGGCTTGAACGACCTGAGGTTTTTGCCAGACGCTATTCGCTAAACGCTGTCCGCTGACAGAGGGAAATAATATGCAAAGACATTTTGACGAAGAACTTTTAGAACTCAAAGGGGAATTGTTGCGGATGGCTTCCCTGGCCGAAGAGTCGATTGCCAAAGCGGTCAAGGCCTTGGTGGAACGCGACGGGAGGCTTGCGCAAAATGTGATCGATTCCGACGAAGAGATCAATATGCTCGAAATCGAGATCGATGAGATTTGTCTTAAACTTCTTGCCTTGAGGCAACCCATTGCCAAAGATTTACGATTGATTACCTCGGCGATGAAGATCAATAGCGACCTGGAACGCATCGGCGATCTTTCCGTCAATATCGCCCAACGGACCTTGGACCTTCTTGAAGAACCTTTGTTGAAGCCTCTGCTGGATATCTCCCGCATGGCGAAACTTGCTCAAAAGATGGTCAAAGACAGCCTGGATGCTTTTGTCCGGCAGGATGCCGGACTTGCGCGCGAAGTTTGCCGGCGGGATGACATCGTCGATATGCTGAACCATCAGATTTTTCGCGAGCTGCTGACCTATATGTTACAAGACCCGAGAAATATTCATCGTTCCGTTGATTTGATCCTGATCGGGCGGCACCTCGAACGCATTGCCGATCATGCCACCAATATCGGTGAAGATGTTTTTTATATGGTTCAAGGGAGGACCATCAAACATCATATCGAGGAAAAGATGGCCGAAAGTAAAAAGTAACCGCACTGTTCACGAGTGATGCTCAACGTCAGGGGACAGGCAAGAATTCGCTGCCGGTCCCCTGACGTTATCCCGTTTTCCAAAAAACTCCCCGATTTGAATATCCGTAACCTATAATATCTTTGCTTGATGTACTCTAAGTACGGGATTCTCCGAAGTATGGTTTGAAAAACCGCCATTATTTTACATAGGCTTTACATGCAATTTACATGGATCAAACGGCATGTTGCGACAATGCAACCAACAGGAGGGATTCAGATGAAAAAGTCATCCATTTGTCTTTCGATGTTTATGATTGTCAGTGCTTTATTCTTCGGGTTTTCCAACGCGTGGGCGGCGGGGGATACCGGCATGATTCAAATCAAAGGATCTGACACGATGGTCAATCTCGGACAGGCCTGGGCGGAAGAGTTTATGGCCAAACATCCCGAAGCGAGTATTGCAGTCACGGGCGGCGGATCGGGGACGGGCATCGCGTCATTGATCAATGGGACTTGTGATGTTGCGGAATGTTCGAGAACGATGAAACCGCAAGAGCTTGAATTGGCCAAGAAGAACGGCCGGGATGTGCGCGAATTCGAAGTGGCCGTCGATGCGTTGGCGGTGGTGATTCATCCTTCCAATCCGGTTCAGCATCTCACGGTTGAACAATTGTCCGGTATTTTTACCGGGGAAATCATGAATTGGAAAGAGGTCGGCGGGAAGGACCAGAAAATTCTCGCGCTCTCGCGCGACAGGAATTCGGGGACACACATCTACTTCCTCGAGCATGTTGTTAGAAAGGGAAATGAGAAAGGCCCGGAGCAGTTTGCGCCCGCCGTATTGATGCTGCCGTCTTCGCAGTCCATCATCGATGAAGTGGCTCAGAGCGACAGCGCGATCGGTTATATCGGCTTGGGGTACGTTTCCCCGAAAGTCAAGACGGTGGCGATCGCACAGGCGAAGGAAGGTCCGTTTGTTTTGCCGTCAATCGCGACGGCCATGGACAAAACCTATCCGCTGGCAAGGCCGCTTCTTTTCTACACAAAAGACGAGCCGCAGGGGACTGAAAAGGCCTTTATTGATTTTGTTTTGAGCGCGGAAGGGCAGGAAATCGTTAAAGTCATGGATTTTG
>JAQTOZ010000173.1 GCA_028713205.1 Candidatus Omnitrophota bacterium | reverse complement strand
CAAAACCCTCGTAAAGCGACGGCATGATAAAAAGATCCGCGGCCCGGTACAAAGCCACCAGCGTTTCCTGTGAAACGTACGGCAGTCTCAGCACGCGGCCGGGCGTCTGCCGCTCGAGGGCTTCCTGCAAGGCCCTTTCGCCGCGGCCGGGACGGCCGACCAAAACCAGCTGATGCGGAATTTCACGCGACAGTTTCACGAAGACTTCAGCCAGCCAGGCCAAATTTTTGTGCGGATGGGAGAAGGAAACGCAAAGCAGGTAGGGATATTTCAAAACCGGCAAATCCCGGGCGAGTCTTGCCCGGACCGCGTCCAAAGTCCCTTCCGCAAAAACTTCCGTCGTCGCCAGCGGCGTGACCGTAATACGCCGCTCGGGAATGCGCGTAAATCTGATGATCTCCATTTTCGAAAACTGGGACGTCGTCAGGATCCGGGAACTCAACCGGCAGCCGAGCGAGACCAAAACATTCATGGCCCACGTCGCAACCGCATGGAAGTCATCCGGGAAACTTCGTGTCTGCATGTCAAAGACTGTCAGGACCTGCGGCCGCCGGACCAAGACCGGCAAAACATAACCGGGAGACCATAAGAGGTCCAATCGCTGTGCCGGCACTTTGATCGGCAATACGATTTGTTCCCAAAACATCCGGGACAACCGGTTGCCGGCGCGGAACCGTAACGGAACGAAGGAAACACGGCGTTCCCCCCCGAACCGTTTCAACAAGACATCGTGATTTTCGAGATTGGTGAAGAAGACCCACTCATGCCCCTGCGTTGCCTGCATCATCCAATGCAGGAGCTCCAGGAGATAGGTCTCCGATCCGCCAACCTCGGTCGGCCGATAAAAAAGCGTATTGACTCCAATGCGCATAGGTCCCTTAAAATACTCGGGTTTGTCAGCGCGGGTCCCCGAAGGGCTCCCGCGATGACGGTTTCATGGGTTTTCGACAGACGGATAAGTTTGGGCCTCGCTTGCCGGTTCGAACGCCTTCCAATCAATTTTAAAAAGACAAATTTGAGTATGGCGGTCCCGATCTTCACGCGTTATTTCGGGCACCAAAAAAGGGACGCCCCAGCCGTTGAGATAATAACCGCGAAAGACGGCCGAGGCCGCCAAGGTTGAATCCAGGATCACCGAAGCCGGCAGTTTGTCCTGCCGGAATACAATGGCCGTTAAAGTTTGCCCCTCCGTAACATTTTTCTTCTCCATCCATTGCCCCTGATCCTGATAAATGAGATTCACGGGTTGCATGGACATTTCCTTGCCCGCGGCCACCGGGCAAAAGGCCTCGTTGGTTTTCTCATTGACGATCAAGCCGTTCGCGAAAATAAGATTGTCATCTTTGGTCTCTATCCATAATGCCGGAGACTCAAACCGCAAAAGCCCCCCGGCCATGTCCGCCCATTGGGCAAATTCCTCCCCCATCGTTTGTTTCAAATACGAGTACATCGGGCTCCGGCGACGCACCGCGCCGCTTTGAAGGGCCTTGGCTTTGTTGAAATTCCAGCGCGCCACGACTTGAAGCAGGAAGTTTTTTTCGACCAGATCATTGTAGAGGAGCAGATAAGCCGGCGGCAGTTCCCCCCGGGAATGTGTCAAATCCAAAAAACGATTCCGGTCGGTCTCCGACCAATCCGCAGGCAATTTCGAGCTTGCCTGGCCGCGATCCAAAGCCAATATCCCGGCAATCAAGGAAACCGCATCCTGAAGCGGCCATCCCAACGATCGCAAAAATTCCACCGCGCGATCATCGCTGGTCAAAACCATCCGAAAAATACCCAAGGCCTCCCGCGGGTTTGGGGTAATCAACGCCCGGGCGATCCAGTAATTGTCGGCTAAATGCTGGGTCCCGCCGTCCAAAACCACGGGCCGCTCTCCGAGGGAGATAATGAAATAACCGGGGTCCCAATAACTTACGATGGGACTTCCCTGCGGCGTTTTGTCCCGAATATATTGAAGAACCCCGTCCCAGGTATCGCTCATAATCGGGCGCATCCCTTGTGCCATCGTTTGGGCTTTCCCCAGGGTCGGCGGGAGACTGATCAGCAACAGGCAAAGGATGGTGAGGCCTTGCTTCAATCGCATCGGCAAACCCTGCAGTGGGCGCCTTGCCCACAAATTCATAAGGATATCCTGCAAATAACCGGTGCCCCAGGCCACCCACAAGGAAAACGGCAGGCAAAACAAAAGCGCAAATCGCTCCATTCTGAAAGAAAGCACCAGAAGTGGGATTGTCAAAATCGTGAGCACCAGCCACTGCCGGAAAACAAAAACCGATTTCGATTTGTGTTTCATCACATCCCGTGTCAGATAAAATCCCCCCGCGATCGCAATCAGAAGGACCCAGATATTTCCGGTGAGACTAAGCCAATGAAAGAAACCCGGCGAGTCGGTCTCTCCCACCAGGTTCAGGATCTTCGGCCAAGGGCTTTCTTCCGAAACACCGGCATGAAACAAAAAATCGAATGTCCTCTGAAAAGAGTTGAGGAAAGCCGCCGGCGATCTTAAAAGCATATCGATTGCGACCGAACACAGGGAGTAGGCCAAAAAGAAATGGAAAAACGGATTTTCTTTCCAGAACCGCCATCCCGGACGGCTGCCGAACACCAACACGGCCAATACCAAAAAAATCAGGTAGGACAAATAGGAAGAACCGCTGTAAAAGAGCGCAAAAATTCCCGCGGAGACCCCGCCCAAACTTCCCCACAGCCAAGCCCGGTTCCCCTTCTTAAGAAAAATGAAGAAAAAGGTCAGAATCACCAGCGGGAAAAAAAGTTTATACGGATCATCGTCGAACCAGCCGAATGTGGTCCTGCGCAAAACAATCGGCGCCAAAGCGAAACTCACGCAACCGACAAACGCGGATATCCATCTGAAGTCCAACACGCGGGCCAGATAGAAATACAGAAGGACAATCAAAAACACAGCGAAGACCGGGAAAAAGGCACACGCGCTTTGCAGCGATATTGGGGGCCATGCCGCGTGCAAGAACCGGTAAAAAATAAACCCGACGTAAGGATGGAAGGTCAACCGGTCCCAGGCCCCAAACGGATAATGGCGTAAAGGATCAAAAAAAGTTCCGTCTTTGACGGGAGCGAGCCGTCCGTTTTGTTGAATCCGCCGCGCCAGATAGTAATAGTAGTAAGAATCCGAACCCAAAAAGTAGCGGGAGACGTTCGCGGTATTACGCGCGTCGATAAATATTTTCATCAACCGTGCGACGGAGGTTTCGTAGCGGTCTCGATCCTGATCGATGATCAACCGCAGGCGCTCGGCCGCCATCTTTTCCTTCTCACCGGGCGACATTCCGGACATGCGCGCTTCAAGCGCCACCGCCAGTTTCGTCTGCAAACTCTCCCGGACCGTCATCTCCGCAAGCTTTTTCATCCCACGCAATTCGAAGGAAGACGGTTCGCGCAATAAAATCGTCCGGAAATAAAAAGCAACGGCCATCACAAAAACAACGGCCGCCAGATATCCTATTATTCTTTTTGTTGCCACTTTTGCTCTTTCTAAGGCTTGTAATAGATCGTCAAAATGACGGCCCCCTGCCGCGAAATCCTGTAAACTTTCGTCGCCGTTTTCAAATTCCGCAACAGTTGTGTCTTCCGGCCGGCATCAAAACCGGGCAAGGCAGGCACTTCAGGAAAGATAACGTAGGAATTCGACGGCAGCGGGAGTTTGACAATATACCAGCGTCTCAAATCTTTCCTCAGATCATAATAGTCCAGTAAATCGAGCCCCTCCGCGTGAATGGTCCAAACCATGGCTTTGGGATGGGCATTCGCATTGATCCAGCGCATAGCCTCCCGGTAAGAACTCAACCAGTAATCATAGGCAAAGGGAATCCCTTTGGTCTGGGCCCCTTTTAATCCGCCCGCAAGCGCGTTGAAAAATGTGTCTTCGTACGGGTGCGTCGAAACGATCCCCGCCAGATTCGTCCCGAACAAAAGAGCGCTGAGGACCAACGCGGGATACTTTTTCCCCGTCTTGAATATTTTTGCCGCCTCGCCTGCCAGCCACAGAACGCCCAGAGCCGTAAAAACCGAAAAAGGAATCAGGAACACAAAAAAAAGCCGGATACCGCCGTAGACATTGAAAAACGGCGTACACGGCAACAGTACCGGCACAAGGAACCACACGATCCACAATAAATCCAAAGCCTCCTTTTTCCTTTTAAGCAAAACGCGAACAAATCCAAGCGCGGCGAAAGCCAACATCACCACCGGAGTCACATAAAATATTTGTGTCAAAGAGTAAATGTTCCAGATGGGTTTTTCCCGGAGGGCAATCCCCTTAAAAAAACTCCACTTTGACGCAAGATATCCTTGGACATCCGGAAGCCCCCAAATGACCGGCATATATAGCAAGGCGATCATGATTAAAACCAACGCCGCCCCCGCCGCGCAGTGAAGCACGAACTTCATGGATTTGATCCGCAGCAAGACAGCGTTCCTGAAATGCTCGTCCTTGGCCGGCCATGCCCGCACCGTCAACAATAAAAACCATATCCCCAAAATCACGGGAATGATGACGGCATAACTTTTGATGCAGGCTGTCGCGCCCAGGGCGGCAAAAAAGGTATAAAGGTTGCGCCACCGTCCGGTCTTCACCCAGTCGTAAAACGACATCAGGGCCAGCGAAAAGAAAGCCAGCAAAGGGATGTCTTTGATATTGTTGAAGGTATGCCCGATGAAGCGCGGATAGGTCAAAAAGAAAGCGATCGCAAGCAGAGCCGTCCCTGCCCCGCGATACCTTTTAAGGAAGGTATACAGCCAGCCGGCCAGAAACGCCGAAAGGACCGGAAGAATCAGGTGCCTCGCTTCGATCGGCCCCAGGAGATGAAACCGCTCGTTCCAGATTCGGGCCATGCCGTCCGCCGCCATAAAAAACAAGGCCCCATGGATCTGAAAAGAGATCATGATCTGGTCCATCAGGGGAGGCGTCTTCCGGGTCAGCAGGAAATTGAGGTTGGTCTTTCCCTCGTCAAAATTCTTCGGACTGTCAAACACAATGCCGTATTGGTGAAGGGCCAAGAGTCCCGCGACAAGAAAAACGGCTATCAGCAGCAGCGCGAGACAATCCGGTTTCCGTATTTTTATGGCCATCAATCGATCTCCGGACTAAACTTTTCGAAATTAAAGACGAATTACGATAAACGGGTTGCATGAAACCCGCAAGCCGTATGGCAAAACACTCTGAATTGCTTTAATTATCGGCGGATTGGAACGTTTTATTTAAAGAAGTGCCCGGCGAGGCCGGACCGCTTCAGATCAAGGGCCATCATGTTCGTCTCCGATATCATGGATGTCAACATCCTCACGATCCGTGAAGGGACCACGCTTTCGGAAGTCTTCACCCTGATGAAGAGTTACAATATCCGTGAATTCCCGGTCGTGGACAATGAATTTAAACTCCGGGGCATGGTCTATGAGCAAAATCTGCTTCAGATCATCTATCCGGCCTACAAAAGCCTCGCCTATGAATTGCCGGATGTGAATGATCTGAAGAATGTGGCGGATTGCATGTGCAAAATGACCGTCGCCGACATCATGGAGGTACAGATCGTGTCCCTCCAGGCCGACACCCCGATCATGAACGCCGCCGCCAAAATGACGGCCTACAAAATGGCCCGCATGCCGGTACTCAGCCAGGAAAAGCTGATCGGCATGATCAGCCAAAGCAAGATTTTTACCGAGATCTTCAGCAAATACCTGGAGAAACCGGTCTCCATTCCCGAGCTGATCATCAAACCGGTGTTCAGTGCCCCGCCGATACTTTCCTTGGATTTAAAAAGTCATTCCAGCGCGGAAAAAAGAAAATATCGCCGCGTCCCGATCAAACAACCGGTGGCCTACCGTCTCAAAGACAGCCGGGACATGGCTTATGGGTCCCGGGGCGCCAAACTGGCCGAAGCGCTCAATATCAGCGCCGGAGGGCTTTTGCTTTTGACCAAAGAAAAGTTAGCCGAGAACACGCTGGTCGATTTAGTCTTTGATCTCTCCGGGAAGAATGAACCGATCCGGCGGCTGGGCCGCGTCTGCCGCTGTCTTCAACTCGACGATCCGGCGTTCTTTCATACCGGCATCATGTTCCTGGCCATGAGCCCGGAAGAAGCCGCACAAATCGAAAAACTCCTGCCCGAAGTGAAATAAGACAGACCCAAGTCTCAAGCTTGCCCGCCTTCTTTGTGGCGGGACCCAAGTCCCAAGAGCAAGCGCTAAGCAAGTTTAAAGTTTCGAGTTTCAAGTTTCGAGTACGAAGGGCCCACTTTAAACTTTAAACTTAAAACTTGAAACTCCCGCGCCCCGTGCTTCGTACCACGTACCACGCCATGTTTCACGTAGTCATCCGTGGTACTTGGTACGCGGAACGTGATACTTTCTTGGGTCTTGGGACTGGTTATACCGTCAGGTGACCTTCAGCAGCAGGCATTTCTGATCCTGGTAGGCGGGCGCAAAATGGCCTTTCAATTGTTCAACCACATGCGGCAAAAAGGGGCTGGGCATCTCCATCAAAACATAGTTGATCCTCAATTTTTTCAGCTTATCTTCGACGCGAGTCACACCCTCGCTCTCGAACCCCCTGAAATCATCGAGCAAAAGGTTGAAATAAAAAAGGAACCGGAAAGTATTATCGTTCCGCGCATGCCGTTCCGCGAGCCGTGAGCCGTAGGGGTTGATATAGTCCTTGAGATCCGTGTAAAAAATCAGATAGTCAAAATCCAGGCGCGATGGCGGCACGGTCAGGACGACATCGTTTTTATCGGCGTTTTGATTCAGCCACCGGTACGCGCCGCCGAAAGGGTAATCCCGGAAATTATAAAAATGGGTTTTGGGATCATAGGATTGGCCCGCCAGCAACGGATAGCCGGAAAGTGTCATGGCCATGATCACCGCAACAACGAAACGGCGGTCGCTCATCACGCGCCGGACGTTTGGAAACCGGTAAAAAAACCAGACCGTCAAGAAAACAAACGGCAGGAGCATCAGCAACAATTTCGGATTGGTCATCCCATAAGGGGGGATCACATTGGGCGCGTAACGGAAAAAGCCGGTCTCCGGATTGAGCAAAATCCCTGCCAGGACAAGCCCGGTCGCGGCCATCAACCACAGTTCCATTTTTTTCCAAAGGCGCCCGTTTAAAACGAGGGGCATTTTTTCGATGAACCAGCCCGTCATCGCCGCAATTTCGATCACGGCATAGCTGTACCGGTGATAAGCCAGCTCGGAGGTCATGCTGTATTTGAAATAACTTCGCAGCAGTTCTTCCGGGAAAATCACCTGCAGATTCCCGAGAACCGGCTCGATCAGAAACAGAAACAGGACAAAACGGTCGAGCCGTGTCAGACCCCTGTGGGACAAAAACCGGTTCAAAAAAACCAGCCCCGCCACCACGACGTAAAGGACGATCGATTCCGTTT
>JAQTOZ010000172.1 GCA_028713205.1 Candidatus Omnitrophota bacterium | reverse complement strand
GAAACTGTTTGATCAAGGACGCGATATAGAGCGGAGGGCCGATCAACGGAAAAGAATAAGGCATGCCGTTCGTGAATTCGAACAGGCAAAAAGCCAGCGCTCCGAGCAAGACGCACCTTTTAAGGTAGCGGCGTTTGACAAAGAACTTCAGGATATTCTTAAATGTGTCATTTCCCATTGGGCGAAATCTTAATCTCCCTGCTATGCCTTGTCAAAGGAAAACTCTTATGTTAATATCGCATGATGATGAACGCATCTCCAGTCATTTCTGATACTAAGACCATGGCAGACTTCAGACCTTTTCAAAGCTGGCGTTACAATCCTGGAAAAGTTGATTTGCAAGAGGTTATCGCTCCACCCTACGACATTATTTCTCCCATGGAACAACGCCAATTGCATGAGCTTTCGCCCTACAATTGTGTGCGATTGATCTTGAACCAGGAAATGCCCTCGGATGACGAGCTGAATAACCGATACACGCGTGCGCGCGATTTTTTTCAATCTTGGAGTTGCAATGATGTTCTGATGCGAGAGCCTAAGCCCGCCTATTATCTTTACCGGCAGATTTTTAAAGATCCGTATGATGGCGATGTAAAAAAGCGTTTTGCGCTTTTTGGTGTTTTGAAGCTGGAATCATATGAAAAGGGGATCGTCGTGCGGCACGAAAAAACGTTAAGCAAGCCGCGTGAAGACCGAAAAAAACTGCTTGAAGCGACGCACACCAATTTTTCTCCCGTTTTCGGGCTTTATGAGGATACCCCCAAAAAGCTGGCAGCGATCTATCAGGGTGTTGCATCCAAGCCGCCTCTGTTTGAGGTACAAGACGGAGCCGGCGTGCGGCATGAGGTATGGGTGCTGGATGACGCGAATTTAAATCAAAAGATCCATCAAATTCTGAGCGAAAAAAAGATCTACATTGCCGATGGACATCACCGCTACCAAACGGCTTTGGATCATGGCCGCGCCAGGCGTCTTGCGGAAAATATCCCGGAAGGGACAGAAATCCCTTCGGATTTTGTGTTGATGGCTTTGGTCGAATTCCATGATCCGGGTTTGGTGATTTATCCGACGCATCGCATGATCACATCTTTTGAATCTGCCTCAAAGGTTGCTTTCGAACGTCAGAGTGCAGATGAGATCACCAGGGTGTTGAATGACGATTTTGAAGTCGAAAAGGCAGATAAAAATTCTTTGATCGGAAAACTTGGAGGAAAAGCAGCGGATCGTATCGCGTTCGGCTTGCGGATCAAGGGGGGGGCTTATATTTTGACTCTCAAAGATTGGAAGCGGTCGCGGAACAAAATGCCGGCCGGGAAACCGGACATCTGGTACCAGGTGGACGTGAATATCCTGGGGCATTTGGTTTTTGCATCGCTGTTCGGTATGCCGGAAAATAAATGGGAAGGTATCCTCCAATACACACATTCGAACGAAGATGCCATGGCAGCCGCTGAAACCGGAAGGGCCCAAGCCGTGTTTTTATTGCGGGCTCCTAAAGTGGAAGTTCTTCGGGATATGGGCAAGGCCCAAGAGTTGTTACCTCAAAAGTCCACTTATTTCTATCCCAAGCTTGCAAGCGGGCTTGTTTTTTATCACCACGACAGTTGATTCTTGAAATTCATGTCAATGAGATGTTCAGTTCTCCGAATGCGAGCGTGGCGGCTGATCATTTCCCCCATTTTGAGAGGAGGACTTCACAATGACTGGTTTATCCGATGAATCCCGATTACCGCCGCTAAAGGCGGGGCTCTGGGGTGTTCCTTTTATCGTTTTTCTTATCGCGGTAGGTGCCATCGGTTCTATGTTCTATCAAGTGGGACCTGATGAACTGGGAGTTGTGCAACGGTTTGGGCGATACGTGCGTTCCACCAATCCCGGCCTTCACGGTAAATTACCTTTTGGTATCGAAACGGTGCGCAATATTAAAGTCACGCACGTTTTTAAAGAAGAGTTCGGTTTCCGTACCGTTGCGACAGGTGTTCGCTCGACTTATCGCGGTCAGGAGAGCGTTGGATCAAGCCGGTTGAGCACGCGGAGTGCCTCGACGAAGGGAATCTTGACGAGTGATCCTTTGTTAGGGGAATCCATGATGCTGACCGGGGATCTAAATACGGCCGTGGTTGAGTGGATTGTGCAATACCGGGTCAAAGATGCCAAACAATACGCTTTTCGTATTCGGAATCCGCGGGAAACATTACGCAATATGTCCGAAGCCAGCATGCGGTTGGTGATCGGGGACCACACGATCAACCAAGTGCTTACGGCGGGCCGTGAGAGTATTCAAAGCGAAGTGGAAAAAATGCTTCAAGAAGTTCTGGATAGTTACGGCGCCGGAATTGAAATACGCAATGTGATTTTGCAGGATGTGACGCCGCCGGATGAAGTCAAACCTTCTTTTAATTTTGTGAATGAAGCCCGTCAGGAAAAAGAAAAAGTCATCAATCAGGCATGGGAGGAATATAACCGGGTGATTCCCAGGGCCAAAGGTGAAGCGGAACAGCAGATTCGTGCGGCTGAAGGCTATGCGCTGGACCGCATTAATCGTGCCGAAGGAGATGCGGAACGTTTTCTCCTGGCTTGGGCAGCATACAAAGGCGCACCGGAGGTGACCAAACGTCGTATTTATTTAGAAAGCCTTCAGGAGACTTTGCCTTTGTTTCAAGAAAAGTGGATTTTGGATGATAACCAAAAAGGGTTGCTGCCTCTCTTGAATTTGACGCAGCATGGCGAAGGGGGGCAAAAACAATGAAACAGCCGATACTTGCTCTGCTTTTAATTCTTGTTTCCATTTTCGGGATTGTTTTTTTAAACAGCGTTTACATTGTCGATCAGACTCAACAGGTTGTACTGACGCAATTCGGCGAACCGATCGGCAATCCGGTTTTGGTTCCCGGCCTTCACTGGAAAATCCCGTTTTTCTGGGCCGTCAATTCTTTTGACAACCGCATTCTGGAATGGGACGGCTATCCGTCCGAGGTACCGACGCGCGATAAGAAATTTATTTGGGTGGATGCCGTCGGCCGTTGGCGGATCAAAAATCCCTTGAAATTCTTGCAGACGATGCACACGGAAGTGAATGCCCAGAGCCGTTTGGATGATATTATGGACGGCGTGACGCGAAATTTCATCACGCGCTATAACTTGACCGAGATCGTAAGAAGCTCGAATCGCCTGCTGGAAGTGAAATCGCAAGAAGAAGATATTAGCAATGAAGAAGTTTATGAAAAGATCGATGTCGGGCGCGAAACCATTACGAGGCAAATTCTCGAAGCGGCAAGGAAGATCGTCGAGGAATACGGGATTGAGTTGATTGACCTTCGCATCAAGCGCATCAACTATATTGAGTCGGTTCAGCAGAAAGTTTATGAAAGGATGATTTCCGAGCGCAAGCGAGCCGCGGAAATGCTTCGGTCTGAAGGACAGGGGGTCCGAGCTGAAGTTGAGGGTCAGAAGGAAAAAGATCTGAAACGGATTACCTCCGAGGCTTACAAGAAGGTCCAAAAGATCAAGGGCGAAGCGGATGCCACGGCGACGAAAATTTATGGCGATGCGTATTCCAAAGACCCTGATTTTTACGGGTTTACGAGTACGCTTGAAAGATATCCGAAAACTTTGCAAAACGGGAAACTGATTCTGACGACAGACAGCGATTTTCTCAAATACCTTAAGAAAATTTCTTCGGAGTCATAAAACGGTCAGCGGACGTGACTGGTTTGAAGGGATTCCCGGAATCGATTAACGAAGTGTATTTTGGCGAGCGGATTTGTCCTCGGTTGTTTGCGACGCTGCACGTAGGGTGCGTTATGTCGGCGAGCTGTGCATACTGTATATACTGAAAAATTTCATTCTTCGGTGACCCCGTGGGAACTTTACCGGGCCGTCAGTCCGCTTGCGCGTGTATCTTTTTTCCTCGATAGTCATGATTATCTTCCGCCCAATCAGGTCTTTTCCTACGTCGGTTTGAACCCTTTTTTGGAACTGACTTTGCGATTGGGAGAAATCCGCGTAACGGGAGAGGAAAACAATGTTTTCCCGGCGGCGCGGCTTTTGAATGTCCTCCGAAACCTCAGCCGAAAGTATCATGACGGCTCGGCATCGGGGAAGCCTTTTTTTACCGGCGGAGCTATGGGGTATTGGGGCTATGAGCTTGTGTCATTGTTTGAAAAAATCCGCTTGCGTTCCAAACCCGGACCGGCCATTCCCTGGCTTTATCTCGCTTTTTATCGCGAATTGATGGTTTATGATCACCGCCAAAAAATATATTGGTTGGTTGCCAACGTTTTTTCAAAAGGCCCGCTGCCGAAGCACAAGGCCCAGGCAAAGGCGGACGAAACCTTTGAACGGCTAAAGGGTTATTTCCGGTTAGCGACGCGTCATCCGGAAGGCAAGCAAGAGGCAAAAGACGATTTTGAGTTGAAAAATTTCCGGCCGGACATTTCAAAACGGAAATTCGAACATATCGTCAAATGCGCCCAAAATTATATCGTTTCGGGCGATATCTATCAGGCCAATTTATCGCAGCGGTTTTCTTTCCGGTTTCGCGGGAACGCGCTCAAGCTCTACGGCCATTTGCGAAAGATCAATCCGTCTCCCTTTGCGGCTTATTTGAAGTTCGGGGATTTTCATATTCTCAGCAGTTCTCCGGAACGCTTGATCCGTAAACGGGGTTCTCGGTGCGAGACCTTGCCGATCGCCGGGACACGGCCGAGACATTCGGCGCATCAAAGCGAAAATAAACTGATCCGGGACTTGATGACCAATGAAAAGGAAAGGGCTGAACATGTCATGTTGGTGGACCTCGAGCGGAACGACCTCGGACGTGTATGCCACTGGCCATCGGTGAAAGTCAGGCGCATGATGATGGTTGAAAAATATTCGCATGTCATTCATCTCGTTTCAAAAATCACCGGGATCATGAAAAAAGACAAAGACCCGTTGGATTTGATTCGCGCCATGTTTCCCGGAGGGACGATCACCGGATGTCCCAAAATCCGGTGCATGGAGATTATCGATGAGCTTGAACCCGTGCGGCGGGGTATTTACACGGGATCTATCGGTTATCTTGATTTTCGCGGGGATTTGGATCTTAATATTGTTATTCGTACGATTATGTTGCAAAAGAATCGAGGCCATCTTCAGGTGGGGGCTGGAATTGTTTATGACTCCGATCCGACGCGCGAATATGAAGAAACCCTTCACAAAGGCGAAGCGCTTGTCGAGGCCCTGGTTCAATCGAGTTTATAATCCGATGACGGCATTCCGAGTTTATGCGGATGGAAAAGAAATAACGGACGAGTTCCTGCTTCGGGAACTTCGAGAAGAAGAGGTCGGTGTTTTCGAGACGATGCGCCTTTATGATGGGCGCGTTTTTTGCGAGCACGAACATCTCCGTCGATTTTTAGAATCGGCAAAGACCGTGGGCTGTCCATTCCAACTGGAATACGGCGATTTGAAAAAGGAATTGCGCAAGGCCGTTGATTTCTCCGCGCAAAAGGATGGTATTGTCCGCTTAACCCTTGTGGGAAATCGGTTGTTTGTGATCATGAGGGGGCGCAAGTTTTCCGAAGCGCCTTACCGAAAAGGGATCGCGCTTAGGACCTCTCCCGTCAGGCGGGTTTTGAGCAATGCTGCTTTTCCGGAGGCCAAAAGTTCGGCCTATCAGAACGCATGGATGGCAAGCCTGGAGCGGGGAGTCAAGGGGGATGCGACCGAATGGCTTTTTCTGGATGTAAACGGCTATGTCACGGAAACTCGTACGGCAAATATTTTTATCGTTATGGAAAATCATCAGACGCACAAAAAGGAACTCGTCACACCTCCCGCGCTCGGTGTCTTGAATGGAGTTACGCGGCGCTTTGTGATAAAATGCGCAGTCGAAATCGGTATGGCTGTCGTCGAGAAATTTCTTACGCGGCATGATGCGTTTAACGCCGCCGAAATTTTCCTTACCAATACCTCTTGGGAAATTCTGCCGGTCCGGAATCTGGACGGCCGGCAGATCGGGACTCGGGTTCCCGGCCCGCAAACAATCAAACTTTGCCAGATCTTTAAAAGGAAAGTGGTGAGAGAATGTCAAACAAGGTCGTGATCAAGAGAGCGCTGATGAGTGTTTCAGATAAAACAGGTTTAATCCCATTGGCGAAAGAACTTCGAAAACGGAAGGTCGAAATCCTTTCCACAGGCGGTACGCTCAAGGCCCTGAAGGAAGCCGGCATCAATGCGGTGGCGGTGGAAGATTTCACCGGTTTTCCGGAAATGCTTGAAGGGCGGGTCAAGACGCTCCACCCCAAAATTCACGGCGGCCTTCTTTACCGGCGTGATAAGAAAGCGCATACCGAAGAAGCCAAGAAGCACGGTATTTTGCCGATCGATCTCGTCGTGGTGAATCTTTATCCTTTTGAGTCGGTTACGGCCAGGGAAGGCGTCAAACTTGAAGAGGCCATCGAAAATATCGATATCGGCGGCCCCTCCATGCTGCGTTCGGCCGCGAAGAATTTCGCGGCGGTTACGGTGGTCTGCGATCCCATGGACTACGCGATGGTGCTGGAACAGCTTGAGAAAAACGGAGGCGCCGTAGAAGAACCGGCACGACGTCTTCTTGCCGAGAAAGTCTTTGAGCGGACCTCCAATTATGACCGCGTGATTGCGAAATACCTCTCCGGGCAAAGAGCCAACGAAGGGGCGGCCCCGGAAACGGGATTGCCGGAGAAGTTTGAAGTCCTTTACAGTAAAATCCAGGATCTGCGATACGGAGAAAATCCTCATCAACGTGCGGCCTATTATCGTCCGGGGCAAGGCAAGCTTCAGTTGCCTTATACCCAGCTGCACGGCAAGGAACTTTCCTATAATAATATTTTAGATATTGAGGCTGCGCTTGATACTTTGCGCGAGTTCGATCATCCTGCGGCCTGTGTGATGAAACACAACAACCCCAGCGGTATTGCCGAAGGGGATCCGATTGTCAAAACCCTTGAAGAGGCGATTGAATGTGACGCCATGTCGGCTTTCGGAGGTATTATCGGCGTAAATCAGCCTTGCGATAAAAAAATTGCCGAGGCCGCGTTGGATGCGCTCAAGTTCTTTGAAGTTTTCATTGCCCCTTCGTTTGATCAAGGGGCCTTGACCTTGTTGCAGGAGCGCAAGAATTTACGGATCATTGTTGCGGACACGCATCACGTGGAAAGCGGTTATGATTTGCGCTTTTTGAAAAGCGGCATGCTGTTGCAGGATCGGAATAACCCGATCCGGTTACGGCTCGCTGAATTCAAAAAACATTTGAAAGTTGTGACCCAAACCGCGCCCTCGCCATCCGAAATCGAGGATCTTATCTTTGCGTGGAAATGCGCCAAGATCGTGAAATCAAACGCGATTGTGCTGACCCAGGGTCGAAAAACCGTAGGTATCGGCGCAGGACAAATGTCGCGCGTTGATTCGGTTTACATTGCTTGCCAGAAGGCCGGTTATCGAGCGGAACACGCGATGCTTGCCAGTGATGC
>JAQTOZ010000171.1 GCA_028713205.1 Candidatus Omnitrophota bacterium | reverse complement strand
AACCATGAACCACCTTTTATTGAACGAGTTCAATAAACAACAAGATAAATGACAGTATCTTATTATAAAATCAGTAACTTACAAACTTGGGCAGCAACACTTCTTAACCTTTATGCCCGCAATGACATGATTAAAACTGTAACCACGACTTGTGAATAGTCCAGCTGATGGTTGAAAGCGATTTATTAGTATTTTGCCTCTTTCGCGCATGTTCGCATAATCTCTAAGCCCGCAGCACATCCTGGAGCATAAATGATCATCCTTATCATGCCTAAGCATGCTGCACAGAGCGGCAAGTAAAATATTTATTTCGCATCCATTGACAAAGAGAATTTCGTCGGGCAACTTTTAACGGTTTTTGTTTCCCGAACTTTTTACGTAATAGAAAATAGGCAAGTGGGACAGAGCTTTTGTGCGGGGAAAAATATTTGTTGTTCTTAGCTAACTTTTTAAAACTTCTCAACACGTAGCAACTCTGGAGGGGCAGGATGAATCAAAGATACGTATTGAGGTTCGTCGCCGGTTTTACCGCCATTCTATTTATCAATAGCACGATTCTGTGGAGCGCGCCTGCGCTGCCGGCGTTTCAAAATCCCGTTGTTTCGGCTCAAAGTCCTGAAAATGAAATTATCCAAGTACTGAATCAGTTGCCTGCCGATTTAGGCTTTCTGCAAAAGTCCTACATTCCCGAATTCGCAACGAAGAATCCTCCGGCCTCCAAAGAGGCCGAGCTTCCGGAAAACAATCAGGCGCTCACTCCGTTTGTGGTCCATATCCAGGACGCGCACTCAAACCCCGACGCGCAAGCTCGCATCCGTGACATGCTCAACTGGCTTGATGTGCAGTTTGGTTCGAAGGAAGGCATCCCGGCCATGATTGTGACCTTGGAAGGTACGGTGGGCGCGATCCATCCTGAATATCTGGAACTCTTTTCTGAATTTCCCGAAGCCAACGAGTCCTTCGTGAAAGATCTTCACGAGAAAGGCGAGCTGAACGGTGCCGAACTCTTTGCGTGGGACCAGTACAAGAAACGGAAGGCTGGCCAAAGTCAACCGGTTGAAATCCGTGGTGCGGAGACGCCGGAACTGTACCGCGACAACTTGAAAATGTTCCGCGATCTTTTGATGGAGCAAGGGCAAGTGGATTCGGGATTGAAGCCGTTGCGTGGCCTGATCGAGATCGCCAAATCGCGGATCTTGAATCCTGAGCTTCGCGATTTTCTGCGTGCCAAGGAGCAGTCCAAACACAACCCGCCGGTTTACTTTACGCATGAATTGGCAAAGGCGGCGGACCGTGTGCTGGGGATCGATTTGAAGGATCGTATCGAGCAGTTGCGCTTTCCGAATCTGACGCGATTGATCTATTTGTCGGAGACCGAACCAGCGCTTCGGCAAGAGGCTGCGAAGTCGGAGTGGAAGACGATCCGGGGTAAGCTGACCGAAGCGGGAGTCGGGGAGGAATGGCTTTCGATCCTGGACGGATATTGGGAAAACACGAAGGCCCATCCGATGCCGTTGAGGCGGGCGTTCGAGAAGGTGTTTGAGAATGCGAAGGCCCGCGGGATCCCGTTTGCGGATTATCCCAATTATGTGGCGTGGGCGTCGTATGCGTTGTTGTCGCAGGAAGTGAAATCGCAGGAGCTCTTTGAGGAAGTCAAGCGTTTGGAGCAAGCGATTGAGGAGAAGCTGGCGGCGAAGGAAGATGAGAAAAAGTTTTTAGAGATTTACCGCGATTATGTTTTATTTGAAAAGCTGCTGCATCTCGAATTGACGCGCAGCGAATTGGATCAGTTGGAAGCTTTGGACGGGCGCTTGCTGCCGAAGAACCTGGCGGTGCGTGTAGCGTCATTGAGCGGGTATTCGAAGGACGGCAAGGCGGACGGGAGTGTCAAGACGAAGGTCGAGTCGTTGAAAGTCAAGGAGCTGGAAGGGTATTTTAACCGTGCGGGTCAGTTTTATCTGGATGCGCGCCGGCGCGATGAGGCGTTGCTGGAGAACACGATCAAAGCGGCGCGTGAACATCGTTCGAAAGTGTTGGTGATGGTAACGGGCGGATTTCATACGGAAGGTCTGACGTCTCTGATGGAAGAGCGGAAGATCGCGCACATGGTATTCGCGCCGCGGATTACGAAGGTGGATGGCGGCGGGATTTATCACAAAGTGATGAGACGGGAGAACGCGGATGTATCGGATTATTTCAAGGACCCTTCCTTATTAAACAAGCAGGAGGCCTTGTTTTTCAAAGGGTTGGTGGAACAGGCAGCGCCTGCGTTGGCGACGAAGTATCAAGTTCCGGCCGAAGATTTGCCGAAGTGGGTGGCGCAAGCCATTCAAAGCAATCCCGTATTGAAGAACCGTTTTGATGCGAATGCCGATTTGACCGCGAATCCGTCCTATGTCCGGTTACAGGCGAAAGACCGTGACGCGGCGGAACCGCTGATGAGTCAGACCGTGCCCGAGACCCCGGTAACGACGGGAGTGGGAGTTTATGGCCGATTGGCGCAACCCGATTTTGCCGGCGGCCGAGCCCTGCTTGCGGGACAAAGCGAAATCGATGTTCTGTTCCAATCATCCAACCATGTGACGATTCGAAGATCGTCAATTGATCTGGAAAGTCAAGTGAGAGAACCCCGGGAGTTCCAGAAGGAAACTGCTGAATCAGGAATATCTCGCAGTGAACAGAGAAGACAAAAAAAAGTTATCGAACTACGCGTTTTGGTCAATGGGGAGATTCAGTCCGTTCCGGTACTTGTCCGTGAGGCAGGGAATTATACGGTCGATGTTCAAGCTGTCCTTTCCGACGGCAAAGGCGGTTATCGTTTTGCCAACAAACGGGATGCGTTGCTTGATGCCTTACAAATCCTACCGCCGGAACTACGCGATCCGGCGAATCTTCGTCCCGGTGATGTCGTTTGCTTTGCTGTGCAAAACTATGATGAGCAAGATCGGGGAGGGGTGCTCGCCACATTGCCTTTTGTCAAACTGTATGCCCTTGATCAACCAAATGCCACGGTTTGGCAGAAAGACAACATTGAGCGATTGAGTGTCGAGGTTACCGATGAGGCGGGTATGCCCCACCGGGTGGGAGGGGTCAAGGCGACGGAAGAAGGCATCCGGAGAATTTTGGCTATGCCGCCGGATCAAAGGCCGAAAATGGTGACCTTCGGTTTCAATAATGTTGTCGTGGAATTACGGCCGGTCAGCACGACTCAGATAAGAACGACGCGTATCCCGACAGCGATTGTCGAGGGTGTTGCGGATCTCATAAAGGCAGGCATCAAAGTCGCCTTTTTGTCGGACGATCATGATGAAAGAATAAGAAATAAGGCTGCCAAAGTTATTGCGGATGAAATCCGGGAGCAAATGGCACAAGGTAAGTGGATTGTACAGGGTGAGCCTCAACACGAAGTGGAAATCTACTACTATGTTGATGGCGTTGCGATGAAATTTCTTCAACACATTGAAAGGGATGATGATTCCTTTGACGCCATCGATCATTATGGCGGTGAATATGTCTTGCAACCCGAAGTCATGAGTGTGATTCGATCGGTTGTCGGTGAAGTCCGCCAAGAACTCAATCCGCTGACAGGCAGAAGAGACCTCGTAATCGGACGCGGATTGATGTGGGACTATTACCGGACCCGTTTTTCCACACGAACAGAGGACGGGCATTATGTTCCGCATTCCAGGCTTACGAGAATTTATCCGTCTTACTATTTCCCCATGACCAATGAGGGGAATGTCGTTTCTCCTAAATTGCGTCCATCGGAACATAATACCTGGACAGCCATTAGTTCATTCCCTTCCGAGCATTCTCCTCACAATTTTCTCCAGGAAGAGGGGCTGGAATGGGCTGAAGATACAGAACGAAGGGACGAGGCAAGAAAGTCTGAACGCCATTGGTTTTTCGAAGAGCTTTGCGAGCGCTTATCGGAATACCGTCCTCAGCCGCCAACGCCGGCTGTTGTGGAAGCGCCTCGTCCACCGGAAGTTGCTCCAGCGGCTGTGCCGGTCGTGGTTCCTCCGGGAGTTGTTCCGCCGAGAGGTCCGCAGACGAAACCATTCGCACGTCCCATTGCGGAATATTTGGCCGTTGATAAGTTCGATCATACGCATCGATTTAGCGATGATTTTCTTGAGGTGTTCGAGGGGAGTGGGGTCAGAATTGAAAGGGTGATGAGTTTACGGAAGGCATTGGCTCAGATGGAGCGTCTTTATCGCGGATTTGTCGATGAACTCGCGCGTGTTTCCTTGGTGTCGGATAAAAGTGACCCCGAATACGGAAAGATACCCAAAGATCGTGCAAAACGTGAAAAGGTTAGGGAGGCCAACATCGCGGCCGCGGAACGCAAACGCAAAGCGATTGTGCTCGAATATTATCGAATGGGCCAGGAAGCGATGAAAAAACCGGATCCGGAGGCGCGCAGCGAAGACACGCAGGATTACCGGTCGAATTTTGCCGTCGCCGTATATGCCTTCAGCCGGGTTTATGAAACGAGGCCGCTGCAGAAACATGCCCTGGATGCCATTATTGAGGGGAAATTTTCACGTCCGCCTGAGGACCTTTACCCGGTTTTGGAAGCTGATTATGGTTATCAGGAAATCGACCGGCTGGATATCGACTATGAAAAGGCGCTTAAAGCCTATCAAGCCCAGGTTCATTATCTCGAAGAAATGGTTAAGGATAACATCCTTTACGATCTCCGGCTTGATCCCGATTTTTTGTTCAAGGGTGATTCTTACAAGGGGCGTCCGTCGGCAACACTTCTTCGCATGGTTGTTTCCCTGGCGACCCTGATCAATATGCCGTTGGGAAACAGGATCAACGTCGCCGTGAAAGCTCGTGCCGCGGAGTTTTTGCTGGCTTTGTTAAGCCGCTATCCGTTTAACGGAGATTTTTATAAGGACTTGGACGAGTCCGGCGGATTGCCGGTCCCGAACTTTACCGAACTCATACGCCAGAAAGATATCGATGTGCTTCAGCAGGCAGCGCTCGATGCGGTGGTTGTCATGCTGCATGATTTCCGCAGGCCTTCGGAAGCCTTGATACCGTATGACTCACTCGCGGGCATATCACGGGCCGCGATTGCGAGTCTGACGGAAGTATATGAATCCATTGCGGAATATTACCGTAAGAAGGTCCGTGATCAGGCAATTCACTTGGAGTTGCAGAGGCGTTTGCCGTGGCTCGTTGAGTTGGAAAGACATATGGATAGTATCCAGTCGTACGATGATTTGGTCACTTTCTATGCGCAGCCGAGTCAGCCTTCGTTTGTTCCTGTCGCAGGGAAATCCGTCAAAGCGGGGAAAGCTGTTTTGATGGAATTGCCGGTGCGCCTGGAGGTGTGCGCCGGAGGTATCGGCGATCCCGCTTCCATTTCGACATTATTTCCGTCTTTCTATAAGATCGTAAATGCGCCCGTACTCATGACGAAAAAGGACGGCAGTATGGGGCGCAATATTCAAATTTTTGCGCAAATCGTCAAACAGGAGGTACTGGGTACGGAGGAACGGGGAGGTGTTCAACAGCCCGTTGTCACAAAAGTTAAATCACATGATATGCGTTTTGATAAAAAAGTTGTTTCGGCGAACGATATAACTTCGAAATCCGAGGCGACCTTTGTTTTGGACACGATGGTGTCGTTGGGAATTTTCCCGCGACGGGCCATGCAATTGGCCGTAGCGGCCAAGCGCGAAGTCGAAATGGCAAAAATTCTCGTTGAGAATTTTATCGGCAAAGGGAACGGCATTGCGGTTGATTTGCTGGTGGACAATATTCCTGCAGGTTCCGGGCTTGCCGTGAGCAATTTGTTGGCGGTCGGTATCGCGGCGATTTTTTCGCAAATGGTCGGAGACCAAACAGAAGTGGTTTCGGAAGACGGCTATGCGGAGTTCCGGCTGGAAATTTCTACAAATGGCAAGGAGGTAGCAGAGCAGAAGACGATAGGTCTGAGCGCAGACGAATTTAGTTATGAACTGGAAATGATCACGCCGCAAGGGGTTGTTCGGTCCCTGCCAGCCGCCCCGGATGAATATGGGCGAATGGTCGGCAGGATGCCTCTGGGGCAATTCGGTCCGTATGCATTTACGCCCGGGACATATACCGGTGTAAGGGTGAAGCTTCAATATCGGGACCGTGGCAAGAGGGCCTGGGATAGTGTTTATGTGTCCGATGATTATTCGTTTACGGTCGAAAATGTTGCACAGTTGACAGTGGATGTCCCTGTGGGCTCACGGAAAATAGCCGAGGAAGGATATTACGAAGTTGTGATTGCCCAGGGAGATCAATCGCTTGCCTTCGATCAAGAAGGCGAAGTTGTGACAGAGGGGGACCGCTGGGTCAGAAAGTATCCGGCGGTTTTGGATGAAGAAGGTCAGTTGTCGGTCGAAATGCTGACAGAAAACCAGACCGGACGGCTCAAGGTTTTGTTCCGCCACCGGGCGAACGTTGATGTGCCGGGCCAGCCGGGACAAAAAGAATGGCAATGGGGTGATTGGAGTGAACCCGTTTTTTTTAATATCAATTTCGGCAACCATATTGAAACGGCCGAGTCTCCCGATGCCGAAGTGAACCGGCCGGGACTGACGGTCCGTTCCGCATACTGGGCGTGGAAACATTATGATAAAGAAGAAGACGTTCTGATTTGGCTTCTCCTGTCACAAATCACACAAAAAAATATGGGGAATGAGGCAGGATCCCAGGACGATATCTCTGCCAGGCCGGGTGTGAAAATTTTACAGGCCGGTGATCCCTTGTACGATGAGCACGGTACGATGGTTTTTCCCGGAAGCATTGTCCCCAAGGTATCGACGGTTTATCTCTCGGATGAGGCCAGGGAAGCCATTGACAACAACGTCATTGTGATCCGGATTGGTCCGAAGACACCCGCGGAACACACGCTGCTTGAGACAAGGACCGACTATTATACCAACCAGGCCATCCGTGCTGCTCATGCATGGGCACAGATTTCGATTGAGACCATCAAAGCCATGGTGCGCGGAGATACGGTTCAGCTAGGACGATTGGGTATGGCGTCTGTCCCTCTTCGGCAAACCATTGCACCGGTTTCGATCGAACCCATCGTCGTCGATCCCTTAATGCGTTGGGTCCGTAAGCATCGCAATGTTACATTCAGTATTTCGGGTGCCCGCGTGTCCGGAAGTACCCCTAGCTATTTTCCGCCGGAGATGTCTCCGCAAGTCAAGAGGGCGATCGTAGGTGATTTGGTGCAGACGCTTCAAGGGGGTATCGCACGACCCGGAAAAAACCAAAAGGTCGAGGACCAACCCGGTCCGAGGAGAATCCGTCTTATTGCCAAAGATCATGAGGGAGGTGCCCGCATCAGAACGTTTGATGCTCCTGCCCGCAGCGAATTGAGGCTTCTTGACCGTGTGTTGTCGGCCGCAGACCGGCGCGAGGGGCATGATGCCGATATGCGCGAAGCCAATAGCAATTTATATCCGCCCACGGTGGCCGTACCGTTGCTTGACTGGTATCATCGTATTCCGAGTGACGAGAGAACCCTGCATGATCCGGGTTTGATCACGGTCAATCCTGATATTGTTGGTGCTCTTCAAGATGCTTTACGTTCCGGAAAAGTTCTGAGCTATGAAGATT
>JAQTOZ010000170.1 GCA_028713205.1 Candidatus Omnitrophota bacterium | reverse complement strand
TCCCTTGGCCGACCGCATCTTGGTCTTGCTTCTCAGCCGCTTGCATAATTTCATTTTCAAGCGCATAAAGTTGATCGGCGTATTGGCGCAACGGCCGAATTTCGGACCGCTGCTTGCTCATCAACAAAAGGACTCCCACTTCCGGATCAATGTTTTTACCGATCAGCGATAAGGAAGTGCCGTCCGGCAATTTCACGGTACTGACCAAACCGTTCACGGGCAGGCTCTTATAGGTACGAATCCAATGCGGGGTTTGACTCAAGATAATTCCCGCCAGTAACATCGCGAACACACGCAACCATGCCGTGACATGCGGTATGGCAAAGTAAACCGCCACGATTCCGGTCAATGCAAGCAGCACAGCCGCCAAACGCATTTTTGCGCTGAGATGCCGATGCAGAATCCGGCTGACAAGCGCGAAACTCGCAGGATGGACCCTTGCTTTCATGAGCTCGATCATTTGCTCGCGTTGGTCATCCTCTCCCACGGTGGAATAATAATACATGGGAACGACTCTTTCGATCGCGCGGTCGATCATTGCCTTACGCTGCTCAAGCGAATCGCCATGGACGCCGGCCTGATCCAATTCGCCCCGGGTCTCCGAACGGTAGGCCATCTTTTCATCCATCGGCCCAAAAGCATTCAATTGTTTGCCCTGTTCATCGACAAATCCAAAAAAGGATATCCCCTCGTTAAACAGAGCACCAAGCATTCGATTTTTCGCAAAAGCGGCTGCAACCTTTCGCGCGTCCTCGCCCGATAGAGTCACATTAAACTTCGGGTCGCTCCTCGCATAGGCCAAGCGCAATTCCGGGGATGAAAGCGCGACCATTCCTTGCTCGACAGTCTTCATGCCCGGTTCATCCAAACGGCGGCTTTTAGCCACAAAATCGATTCGCCCCTCGGAGAACACCAATTCAACGCTCCGCTCGACTAGCTTATCGAGCTTGCGCACCATTTCGATGCGCATCTGACCTTCGGGGAGCGGCTGTATTTCGATCGATTTGCTCGTTTCATATATTCCACCTTTCGTTACCGAATCAATGCGCAAGTGACTGTCTGTAAATTCGGCGCTGATCTGGACAATGTCCTGACGCAAGCGATTCTTCCTCCGATTCTCTTCAGCCACACCGTTTTCCCTAAAATCTCGCGCCATGAGCGGGATCAAGTCACCCGGACGCTTCATATCCGTACGCCACTCGAGTTGCTCTTTTCTTCTAGGTAACAGAAGCGCACGCGATTCAGACCGGGTCTCATTCGATCGGACTTTCGCAATCACGCTGAGCGCATAGGTCACATGGGCTCTTTCAAACGAATTGAGTTTGGACGCCGGTGCTGACGATAAGCCAAATTCTCCGATCATTTCATTCAGCGCCACGACGGCTTGGGGATAATTTTCCAATCGAATACTGACGATAATGCCGCTCATCCGGGAGACGATGTTATGCCACACCGGTTGATCTTGCTCTTGAATACGGGCACGGTCGTAAACAAATTGAAGTGAATCAACCGCATCATTGACCCATTCGCGGATCATCGCGGCTCTTAATCTTGCTCTGGAAAGCCATTGCATCATCGAACCTGCCAAATCACAGATCCAGCCCCATGCCAGCGCACGGAGGGACGTCTCGATGATTTCAGGCTGGGCTTGAAGCGGAATGATCATTTCCGGCGGACTGCGCAGACCTTCGGCATATTCCAATTCCAAAATGGCATGCGCGAGTTGAGCCGCGAGGATGGGATTGATGCTCCTCAATCCCGGCAGCATTTGTTCCATATTTTCAATACTATCGATGATTTTCCCGCCATGAATAGCACCGATCACAGCATCAAATCTCCGCTCCCATTGACGCCGGGATGACGCATCCAGCTTCGGGGCCTGCTTAACACGTTTGCGTACCCAATACAAACTATCCAAGGCATCCTCAATCCGGTCATCCGGACTCATGACGGACGGCACTGTTATGGTCTCATCGGTTCCGACGCGGGTTTCGGATCGGTCTTGAACAACGAGTTCTGCCTTTCCGGATTTTGCCGCGGCTTTCGCTCTTGTTTCTGCTTCGACCGCGCGAACGATCGTTGCCTTGACCTCGGTGCCGATCGCCTCGGCAATGGTCACACTCGAAAGTTCCAAAGGTTGAGTCAAACCGGCGGTGACCGTCATTTGCATCGGATCCCGCAGGGCAAAATTATCATCATCCATCGCAAGCGCGTCGCCGACCGCGTTTGTCATTCCTGATTTTCCTGAGGCTTGAGTCTTTCCGTCCTTTTGAGGAAGAAGTTTGAGTTTAAGGATAGATTTCGTGTCGATCGTACCGGCTTCGGCATGCAATTTTTTCGATAGCACCGGATGGCGGTTGATCGCGTCGGCGATGATCGCACCGATTTTCGCGTGAGGGACTTTGTATCTTTCCCAAATTCCCGGGACCGCGATTTCCAATAAACCTTTTAGAAACAAGGCTTCTTGTTTGGTCAGATAAGGTTTTTCCAAATAATCCGAGAGGTCGGCGTTTTCATCCCGCAACACTTTTTGATAGTGATCATCATCCGCATATTTCTCGATCCTCGGCTGAACCACGGCGTAGCCGATGTTTCTGGATTTTAGAATGTCGGTGAATCCTTCTGTGTGAAAACCGCCGCTCACCAGCACCGTCGGGCGATCAGCGGAAGCATGGCGTAACGCATTTTCCAGAATCACGCGATCACGCTCGATAGCACCTCCATAAAATTGCAGTGCGGAGTCCGCATAAGCACGGATCGACTGCTTGGTCTCATCCGTCAGCGCAAGCTTCCCTTTCGTGCCATTCGACGCCATGAGCTTGCGGACCGAATCGCCGCAAACAGAATCCAGAATTTCCTGCGTGCGTTTCTGATATTCCCGGTAATCCGTCCTTGTCAGTTTGAGGCCCAGAAGATTATCAACCAAAACAAAGTTATCCAGGATCCGTATCAGTTTGCTTTCGTTATCGTTTCGTACCAGTCGCTCGATCATCCACGATTCCAGAAGCGCCATTTCGTCAAAAAGTTCCTGAGCCCGGATTTCGGCATGCAGAATCACGCGGGCAATCATTTTCAGATATTCGGGATAATCAGCCAGCCGTATCCGGTAATCCCCGGCAAATGCCCACATCGATTCCATGACCTTTCGCGGGGTCCGGCTCATTTCAATGTGTTCGAGTTCGCGCACGACGGCTTGATGCTCGCGTGTCCGGGCCTTCGCATAGAGCTTTTTGAAAAGCGCTTCTTTTTCGGCAACGGCCTGCTTATCATCCGACATCTTCGTGACCCGTTCGAGCGCCAGAACTCTCACGAGGTTCGGAAAGCGCGCCTGTTCAAACCGGTCTTCGAGATCAATCTGCAAATCCTTCTTGACCGTATCGCGCAAATAACGAATGTAGGTCAAGGTTTGCGGGCTGGAAACGGACCGGCCGTTCCAGTTGCCGTTCATATAAATGCCTTCTTTGCGGCGTTCGCGTTCCGTAATGAATTTTCGCAGTTGCGGTGAGAAGATTGTCGATTTTGCGATTTCCAGGTCTTTCCGCGCCAGGTTCAGCAGTCCCTCAACATCTTTTTGTTTGAATAGAAGTTCACGGTAGGACTTCAGGTTGTTGCGGTACAGCTCCGGTTTTTCCGCACCCATCACATTCAAATCGCGGTTTTCCCATTTCGCTTTGGCGGACTTGTACCGTTCCCAGGCAAAAATTTCCGTTCCAGTCAATTCACCCTTCAAGGCGAGGTTGGCAACGATCGCATCGTTGACTTCCGCATACTGGGCGAAAAATTCGAGGTATTCCGGATGGATATTGTCTTTCGCGCCTTCGACCGCAATCCGGAGCGGTACGCGTTTATTGCCATGTTTATATAGGAAGTTGATGATCCCCGAGATTTTCTTTTGCGCATCGGGGTTGGCATGAGCGTCCTGAATGTGGACGACAAAGGGCTGACGTTGCTCACCGCGCGGCATGAAGTAGTCCGTGACGGTTCCTAATTCATAGGGAAGGTCAAGTGCCATGGCGCCTTCCTCAAGTCCTTTCAGTTCCCCTTGAGGCATGGCGGACAGATTTTGCGCAAACACAGTCCCGTTATTGAAGACCGTGGTCGCTGTGAATACGAAGCAGACAAAAAAGGCCGTGCCCCGAAGAAACAGGTTCTTGGCTAAAGGCTTTTTCCGGCTTCGCTCGCGCAGTTCACCGAATTTCACTTCTGCATTTCTCACAGTAGGAAATTCTCCCGCTCACTTTTAAAAAGTGACAATTTAATTGCTAAAATTTATCTCCAACACAATTTCAATGAAATGAGTTGGCGTGAAAAAAAACAACCTTAACCACTTAAAAAAGTTGTCGGGCAAAGCGTACCCGGCGAATTTCAAAAAGTCAAACGACCGGGATTTTCAATCTCGCAACGGTGAATTAAACATAAAGATTTCTAACAACCTGGCGCAAAGAGGGACGATCCCATCCATCACCACTCTCCTCATAATCGCGCATCCTATTATATGTGAACATGTTACGATATTTTGTGAAAACCGGAGCGATTGTCCGAAACGACGATTTCTTCCGGAAGGAATTCGGGGAGATTTGCGGTTCGGAAAGCGAAAATGAAGACGGCGGGTCAACATTGGCGAAGCCCTAAAACTTCCGCTGGAATCCCGGCGAAATAATTCTGCTTCGCCGCGTCCTTACTGGCGCGGCTTCGCAGCAATCCGTCCTTCGCATTCCTCCCTGCCCTTACAGGCAGTGTCTTCTGCGAAGGCGGAAAATAAAAAAGGGAGGACCGGCAAAAAAAACCTTTGCCATGTCCTCCCTAGGGACGGCAGCCCCTACCTTAAAATTGCGGACGTCAAACGGCTGAACGACATTTGTGGAAATCTAAAAGCGGATGCGGATGTTTTGAAGGAAGACAAGCCAAACCACGGGAGCCGCGGGCATGATATTCACATGCCCGCGCTCCCGTTTCGTTTTGCCAAACAAGGGACGGCAGCCCATCTTGATTGGCATCGAAAACGTTGTCCTTTATGATTTCTGTCATCCATGGATCATGCATATTAGGCCGACCTCATCAACTCGGCTTCGGCGGCAATGCTATGCGCAATGGCCTCGACCATGATCACCGTTGCCGTGATACTGACTTGCGGACTTTGTATGTTCAGCTCATCATTGCTGACGACCAACATGCGTTGCACAGGCACCGCATTCACCAGGGCCTGTTTCAGTTGATCCGCCGCGATCTGACCGACGGCACCTTTCATATTAACCGCCGTCACGTCAACCGCAGCTCCTTGCAGCAGCATATCACTGACGCCCTTCGCATACCCCGTGACAAATTCGTTGAAGGATGCATACGGAGTTGTCTCCGGAATATAAACGCGGTTGCGGTCAAACCGGCTCTGGATATCCTTGCGTTCTGCCGCCGTCATCTGCATATCGAAGTAAACCAAGGTATCGTTCTCACCCATTTTCGCCAGCGTCATTTCCAGATAACTCACCAGCTCTTCGCCGCGCCCATAAATCGCATTGCCTTCAACAACCTTGAATTTCTTTTCGCTCATAGCCAACGTGGAAACCGTAGGCTGATTCAAGCGTTCCATCTCGCGGCCATAGGCCTGATCAATGGCTTCCTGAAACGCGCTTTCAACGCGATTCCCGGAAGCGCCTGCCAACTCTTTCAGCATTTCCTGCAAACGCGACGTCTCCGGAACACCCAAAGCCTGCGCGAGGCGGCTCAATTCTTCGTCCCCGATCTTCCCGGTCACTTCAGGCTCGATTCTTACTTCCGAACGCGTCATTTCAATATAGTCATGTTTTGCTTTAACAACCGAGGGCCTCTCATCGTTGACCAAACGAACAAGCATTTTCCGGAAGATCACGGAGTTGGCGTCCTTAGCATCGCTTGACTTCAGGCAGCTCAAGATATCCTTTGGAATTGCATCTCCTGGTTTCAACTTGGCAAGCTGAATCCTCAGTTTCCTTGATTGCTTCCCGCTCACAAGTTCCGTCCAAGCATCAGAAAGCGGCTTGCGGCGTCCCCGGTCAGGAATCACGCCTCTGAGATTATTGATGATCCCCTCAAATACCTGATTGCTTCCGCCCATGAACCTCAACAATTCCAGCGCCCCGTCATCAATGGCTTGCTCATAGAATGTGTCGGCAGCGATCACCAAATCAATTCCATCATGCCTTTCTTCCGGTGTCGCACGCAAAAATGCAGTCCTGGCCGCATCAAACCGCGCATCACCGATCAACACATCCAGCAATTTACGGAAAACCGCTTTTTGACTTGGGCTCGCTTGCAACATCATTTGCTCAACTCTCGGCGGGAGCGGGGAACCTTCCCTTACCTTCGCCAATTCCTCAAGCGCCATGGCATCGCCCGCCAACGCATATAACGCATCACCCACAAGCTCCAACCCGGAGGCTTGGGCAGCTTTGCTTCCTGCCATTTTTGCAATAACTTCCGGCAATCTTCTTGTTTCCGAACGAGTTGCTTCGACATAGACTTGTTCGGCAGCGAACATTTGGTCCAGAACATTCCTTATTAAATCTTCATTTTCGACCTTCTGATCATATCCAAAACTTCCTGTCACCCGGCAAAAGCCCTGCCCCAGCAACCGTCCACCCCTTCGCACAATGTCCAAACGACTTCCCAAACGTCCTTGCCACGGGGTATCACCCCAAATCGCTTCGCGAATTGCTGCCTCGCGCTCACGCTCAAAGGCTTCCCGGTCTTCGACGATCGCCCGTGGATTGGCGGCCATTCTGCGGCCGAATGCTTTCAATGCCGCGACCAATCTCATACGGTTCAAATTCGTCACGGATTCGCCTTCGGCCACAACCCAATGCTCCGCCTCCTGGAGACGAGCGACAACACCTGGCCAAACACCGGCCGTCCTTGCAGCAAGGGCCGTCACGCGACCGTGTAGCTCGGTACACCCGATGATGAGCTCTGCAGCCAAATCGGTCGCATCGGCTGCGCCCTTGAGATTTACAGGCATGGTAGCAGTCGCGGCAAACCATGTCATAGCCACTCGAGCGTCTCTCGCAGCCATTCTTGCCTGATTGGCCAATCTTACGGCGGCTTCCGCGGCCGCATCAATAGCCGCAGGGACCGCATTTCTCGCAATGGCAGTGGCAAGATCTCTTGCCGCATCCGCTGCGCTACCGGCTGCATCTGACGCTACGCGCGCCGCTCTCGCTGCCGCTTGCATTTGTGTATTTGCGGGATTCGCAGCCGCCTCTGCCTCAACCCGATTTGCAGCCTGATCCGCATCAGTCGCCGCTGCCCGAATGGCCGGTGCGTTATGCGCAATCGCAATTGGAACCATACTGTCAATGGCGCGAATTAGATTGGGCATATTACCGTCATGAATCGCTCGCCCAATCGCTTCGGATATCGCAGTACTGATTGCTGCCAAATTTGCCGCATCCGCCGCATTGATAACCGCATCGCGCACGAGATCATTACGAACAACCAAGCCTGCGGCAACACGGGCGTTTTCCGCGGCCGTTTGGGCATCGCTCGCGGCTCTCGCGGCTTGATCCAGAGCCGCTATCAAAGTAGCGTCATCGGCATGGTTTTCAATCGCATCTGCAACGGCTCGCGCCGCATTGGCCGCGACACTGGCAGCGATCGCTGCAAC
>JAQTOZ010000169.1 GCA_028713205.1 Candidatus Omnitrophota bacterium | reverse complement strand
CCTTTGGCTCATCGTAATCCTGTCCTCTTCCGCCATAACACCCCCTTTGGAAACGGGGCATTATAGGCTGCTTGGAATAGGACATTTCTAATTGGGCCAAATAGGACATTATCATTTTGGGATTACATTAGAAAGATTTATTCGCAGGATGGGAAAGATTTCTTTTGGGGGAAGCCTATGCCTGTGCTATAATTTCCAGCCCAAATTAAGGATTTTAGAGAGCTTGTGACAATATCAACTAAGACCATTCGGGGATTTCAACGTGAAATCCTTGATCATATTGTTCGAACAAATCCCGGATTAGGGTTGGATCGACGCGCGGAGTATTTTGTTTCGCTCTTTGAACGCTATCTTGAAAAGCCGAGCACCATTCTGGACATCGGAGGAGGGTGGGGGTTTTACGACGAGCCCTTGAGGAAACGGGGGCATTCTCCGACGGTGGTGGATGTCGTTAAACCCGGTTATCAAAAAGCACCGGTCATGATTTATGACGGGAATCGTATTCCTTTTGAGGATAAGAGTTTCGATGCCTCTCTTTTGATCACGGTACTCCATCATTGCCCGGATCCGGAAGAAGTCCTTCGTGAAGCGAAGCGTGTGACGCGAAACACGTTGATTGTGGTCGAGGATATTTATCATCATGCCTTGGGGCGAAGCTGGTGTGTTTTGCGGGACAGGATCTATAATATGGAATTTTTCGGGCATCCGTGCAATTTTAAATCCGCGCAACAATGGATGGAAATATTCGGTCGGCATGGATTTCGTGTCGTAGAAAAAATCGAGCGGTATACATGGCTTGCGGGATTGCGAATCTTAAACGGGGTTTTTATCCTGAATGTGGGGAATGGGTCGTGAGCGAGCTTGCAATCGAGGAAATTGTTTGGACTAGACCGGGCGAAGGGATTTCGGCACGCGGGCATATCCCGGAGAAATCGGAGTTTTTTCAGGATCATTTCCCCGGTTTTCCGGTTTTGCCTGGTGTTTTGGCCATCGAAATGCTGAAACAAACGGCCGAGCATTATTTGCATGAGCTTGATGCGATCCATCAAGAACGTTTTTTTCTGAAGCAAATTCGCGCAACGAAATTCCATATTTATTTAAAACCGGGCGATGCGTGGGAAAGTCGTTTGGAACTGGTCTCAAGTCAACACCATGAGACGGTTTGGAACGCCCGGTTGTTTCATCAAGGGAAATTGGCCGTATCGGCACAACTGGTGCTGGCGCCAAGTCACAGCTTTTCGGAACAGATTGTATCATAAGGAGGGTGGGGCTCAGCATGAACGATAAAGATATTTTTTCGAAAGTCCAGGAAACATTGGCAGGTGCTTTAGGTGTTGATCGCGAGGATGTGAAACCGGAAGCGTCCTTGACGCGCGATCTTGGGGCGGAATCGATTGATTTTATCGATATCATTTTTCGTCTTGAAAAGAATTTCGATATCAAAATCCCGAGCGGCGAGCTTTTTCCGGCCAATATTCTCAACGATGAGCGTTTCGTGAAAGACGGACGTGTGACGCCGGAAGGAATTGCGGAGCTCAAAGCGAAGCATCCCTATCTTGATGTTACGAGTTTTTCGAATGATCCTCAGCTCACGAAACTGGCGGAGCAATTTACCGTCAGAATGATAGTCCAATATCTTCAGGAGAGACTCGCGAAGAAAGTTTAGGGCTAAACCTGAAGACCTCGATGGTCGCACATAAACGAAATCTTGATGGACTCTTCAGTGACAAAGCGGGGGGAATCCTTCGCTTCCCAGGAGGGCGCGTTCGCGGGATCGGCATTGATTTGGTGAGCTGCCGGAGAATGGCCGCTTTTTTGAAGAGGCACCGCGAAAAATTTAGCGGAAGGTTGCTGACGAAGAGCGAACGGGTGTTGTGGCAGCGGAAAAAATATGCGGTAGAATGGTTCGCGAAATTTTTTGCCGCGAAAGAAGCCTTTTTCAAAACAGGGAACAATGCCTGGATGGGCGTGGATGGATTCCGGGCCATCGAAATCCTCCCGATGCGGAATAATCATTTTTCCGTTCGGGCTGCCGCGAGGTTCAACGGACGAGGGGCAAAGTCTTACGGCCGTTTTTTCGGGACCCAAAAATGGATTGGCGCTTTCGTGGTCATTTGTAAATAAAACTTTCAGGGTGGCAACAACATGCGCTGGCTGTTACTGGATGAAGTGATTGCAATAAAAAAAGGTGTAAAGGCCTTGACGCGCAGCCGGGTCCCGCGAGGACCGGTAACGCCGGAACTTTTGATGATGGAAATGATGGCTCAGACCGGAGGCCTTTTGCTCGGGGCCGAAAGCGATTACAAAAACGATCTGATTTTTGCCAAGATTGAAGAAGCGACATTCCTCAAAAGCGCACCGGCAGGTGAAGTGATCGACATCGAGGCCGTTTCGGAAAATTTGAGACCCGAAGGCGCATGGCTGGACGCTTGCATCCGGTGCGGAGAAGACGTCCTGGCCAAGGGGCGTTTCCTCTTGATGAATGTCGGTCGTTTGGTCAGCGGTGTTGAAAAGGCGATTACTTTTCATGACGCATTCATGGATTATTTTCAAGTCAGGAAAAAAGTCCAATGCGTCCCAGTCGAGGGTCCATGAGTCAGCGACGGGTCGTTATCACAGGGATTGGGCTGATCACACCGTGTGGTACGGGGTGGCTTCCTTATTGGGAAGCTGTTTTGAAGGGCCAATCCAAGATCCGTTATCTTTCAGGGTATCAGTCCGAGGAATGTCCCATCCGCCCGGCCGGTCAAATCATCGATTTTGATCCCGCCGCATTTATCCAACAAAGAAAAATGCTGAAGGTCATGTCGCGTGAAATTCAACTGGCGGTCGCTTCCAGTCAGTTGGCCTTGCAGGACGCGAATCTCGTGCCGTCGCAATGCGATCGTACCCGCTTCGGGATTTCGCTCGGGACGGGTATAATTAACAACGATCTCGATGAGATCGGTATCGGCATTCGCAGTTCAATCGATGAAAACGGCCGTTTCCAGATGAGAAAGTTCGGTCAAGAAGGTATCCGCTCCCTTTATCCTCTTTGGTTTCTTAAATATTTGCCCAACATGCCGGCGTGTCACATTTCCATTGCGCATGGTTTGCAGGGTCCCAGCAATACGATTACGACATCTTCGGCGGCAGGTGCGCAAGCGGTGGGCGAGGCTTATCATGTGATCCAACGCGGCGATGCGGACATCATGCTTGCCGGCGGGACGGATTCGAAAGTCAATGCGATGGGTATTTCGAGGTTCCATCTTTTAGGTCTGTTGTCCAATCGGGGCGGAGATTCACCGGAGAAAATTTATTGTCCTTTTGACCGGCGCCATGACGGCATGGTCCTCGGAGAAGGGGCCGGACTTCTTATTCTTGAAGAGAAAAAACACGCGCAACATCGTGGTGTGAGAATTTACGGCGAGATCGCGGGATACGGTGCCTCTTCGGATTTTAATTATGTCCCGGGCGAAAGTGAGGATTTTACGGGGAAATGTCTGGCGATGGACCGCGCTCTAGCGAGTGCTTCGATGTCCCCGCGCGAAATCGACTTTTTGATGGCCAACGGCAGCGGTATTCCTCAGGATGATATCCAGGAAGCGAGCGCGATTCATGTCGTGTTTAAGGACGCGGTCGGCAAATTGCGTATTACGGCGGTCAAACCGGTTACGGGTCATATGGTCTACGGCGCGGGAGGGACCGAACTCGCAGCGGCGCTCTTATCCCTTTATCACAAAATTGTCCCACCCCTGATCAACCTCGAACATCAAGATCCTGCCTGCGATCTTCCGTTTGTGACTCAGAGAACGGAGTTGCGTGAATCCAAAGCGTTTATCTTAAATTCCTTTGGTTTTAGCGGCCAGAATGCTTCATTGGTGGTGCGGCGATGAAGTCCCGGCGTGTGGTGATTACCGGGCTTGGGGCCGTGACGCCGTTGGGGCTGAATGTCAAGGAAACGTGGGGGAACTTGATCCGCGGGAAATCCGGGATCGGTCCGATTTCGATTTTTGACGCAACCGATTTTCCCACGCGCGTTGCCGGTGAAGTCAAAGGTTTTGATTTCGGCCGATGGGTCGGTCGTGATCCGGGCCTGAAACACGCGACACGCAGCACTTTTTTTGCGCTTCAAGCCGCCGAGGAAGCATACCGCGATGCCAATCTAAGGGTTTTTAATACCGAAGTCGAGCGCTTCGGGATTTACTTCGGAGCAGGCGATAGCGGAATCGATTTCGAACCGTTCGTGGAATCGGTGACGGCCTCCCTGGGCACGAACGGCGAAGTGGTGCAAAAGTCCCGCTACATGGCGGCTTCGAACCGGTATATGAATGGGTTGCGTGAGTTGGAATCTCAGCCGTTTATGACGGTGACGCATCTGGCCCGGTATTTCGACATCCGCGGGCCGGTCTCGAATTGTCTTACCGCCTGTGCCGCATCGTCTCAAGCCATCGGTGAGGCCACCGAATGGATTCGTTCCGGATCTGCGGACATCATGATGACGGGTGGCTCTCATTCCATGATTTATCCGCTGGGGGTGGCCGGTTTTAGTTTGTTGACGGCACTTTCGACACATAACGAGGACCCTGAAAAAGCGTCCCGGCCGTTTGATAAGAAACGCGACGGTTTTGTTTTGGCAGAAGGTGCCGGCGTCGTGATTTTGGAAGAGTTGTCCCATGCGCGCAAACGCCACGCCAAAATTTACGGAGAGGTCATCGGTTATGGTTCGACTGCGGACGCCTATCGCTTGACCGATATGGACGCCGAAGGCCGTAGTGCCTCGCGCGCCGTGGAGATCGCGCTCCACAAAGGTCAGCTGTCGCTCGGCGACGTTGATTATATCAACGCCCACGGTACGGCGACGCAGGTCAATGATTCAATCGAAACGCTCGTGATCAAAAAAGTCTTTAAAGAACGAGCGTATGAAATTCCCGTAAGTTCCATCAAGTCGATGCTGGGACACATGATTGCCGCAGCCGGTGTCGTTGAAATAATTGCCTGTCTTCTTGCGATCCGCGACCACAAGATCCCGCCGACCATCAATTATGAAGAACCCGATCCCGTATGCGATTTGGACTATGTTCCCAATACCGCCCGCGAGGCTGCGGTGAATGTTGCCGTGTCGAATTCTTTCGGTTTTGGAGGCCAAAATATTTGTTTGGCAGTGCGAAAGTATGACGAATAAACCACGGACCCTTTTTCTCACCGGCGTGACCGGTACCCTCGGCAAGGAAATCGTCAGGAACCTTTTGACCCAGACGCAGCATAAACTCTATGTGCTCATCCGTTCCAAACCCAATGCCTCCCACTGGGATCGTGCGCGAAAGATTTTAGAAAATTACGGTTTGGAAAAGCATCTCGGAGATCGCGTTCATGTGATGGCGGGCGATGTTACGCTTCCCAACCTTGGGTTCTCGGCAGGTGATCTGGACCTTTTGCGAAAGGAAGTCGATGATTTTTATCACATTGCGGCGTTGACGGCGCTCAACGGGAGCAAAGAGGATTGCTTCCGGATCAATCTGGGAGGGGCCCAGGAAGCGCTCAAGATCGCCACGGATTTTTGGCAGCACGGCCATTTGAAAAGGTTCGTTTATTTCAGCACGGCCTTTGTGGCGGGTAGTTTGCAGACGTATTGCTCGAAAGAGGATGAATTGCCTCTGAGACCGGTGCACGCGAATTTTTATGAAGCGAGTAAATACGAAGCGGAAAAGAAAGTCCGGGAAGCGATGCGGCAAGGACTCCCGTGCACCATTTTCCGTCCGAGCATTGTGGTGGGTGATTCACAGACGGGTGAAGTTTCGGAATTCAACGTGATCTATCCGTTTATCCGTTTGTTTGCACACGGGATCTTGTCAAAACTTCCGACGCGTCTGGATAATTCTTTCAACATCGTTCCGATCGATTTCGTGATTCAAGCTTCATTGGCCATCGCGCATCAAGAGGATTCCATCCAAAAAACCTTCCATTTGATTACCAAAGATCCTCCGACGGTCGCGATGTTGCTTGAGCTTAAAGCGAAAGAGTATCCCAAGATGCCCCCGATTCAGGTCCTATCGCCGGATGATTTCAAACCGGGGAGTTTGGCGGTGACCGAGCAATTTGTTTTCGGAATGTTGAAACCCTACCTGGGGTATCTCAATGACCACCTGACGTTCGACGCGACCAATACCGAGAAAGCGCTTGCGGGAACGGGAATCTCTTTTCCAAAGACGGATTATGAATTTCTGAAAACGTTGACCCAATATGCGGTCGGTGCAGGGTATCTTCTCCCGCAATAATTTTCGCGAACGTATCTCCCACGATTCCGGTTACCGCCAGATCGTCTTCTGCTTTGACAGGGCCATCCAAAAGGCATCGAGTAGGAACATGCTGATGAAGAAAGCCGCGAGGGGATGCAAGAGGGAAAATAACCGATTGGCTTTGACGATGCCGTAAGTTTTCCAGGCTGTGATCAAAATGAAACACGAAACGACCGCTGCGAAACCAACCCCGGAGCCAAACCGTTCGGGATGTTTGAAGGCCATCGTCAAATAGGGGACAAAGCACGCGAAGGGGAGAACGGAAAAGAAAAGCACGCTGAGGTATTTCTGCAAAAGCGTTTTTGGATTTTGCTGGAAGGCGTGGAGATAAATCCTGCGCCAGCCGTTCCACATGGCGTTCAACGAATCGTACATGCGGGTCCCATAAACGGAGACGCCGAGAGCGCATTGAAAGCGTGCCCCGGTTGCCTTCACATTTCTTGTGATGGCGTAATCCTCGAGGAACTCCGAACGCACATGCTCGTGACCTTGGATTCTTTCATAAAGCTTGCGCTGAATGAGAAGGTATTGTCCGTTGCCGAAATAGCTTTGGCTCTTTGGATCGTTGACTTTTTCGATCGGAAACCAAAGCCCCAAAAAGCCCATCGCCGAGGGTTGGATGATGCGCTCCATCAAGCCTCCCGTGAGGCATTTCGGCAGGAGCGTCAGATAGAGCAAGTCGCGTCTTAAGGCATGATCGATAGCTGCCGAAACACTGGTGAACTCGTGACGGGTATCGGCATCGGTAAAGAGCAGCCAGTCTCCTTGAGCAAACGGAATGGCCGAATGAATGGCGAAATTTTTTCCGGTCCATCCCTCGGGAGTCGGAGGAGGGTTCAGGTAGCCGATGGGGGCGGGTGCCCCGCGTTTGAATTTGACGGCGAGTTCGGCGGTGATTTCAGGAACGTCCATGGTACGCAGAATGCTTTCGGTTCGGTCTGTCGAATGATCGTTGACGACGATGATTTGCAGGTTTGCATAATCCTGTTTTTGAAATCGTTCAAGGCATTGGCGAATATTCTTCTCTTCGTTTTTTGCGGGAATGATCACGGTGACTCGCGGTAGATTTGGCAGTTTGGATTTGGGATTGGGATCCACAACGGGAATTTGTTGAAGTGCATTGAGCGCACGCCGGGCTCTGTAAGCCCATATAGCGCCGATGATTACGAAATACCAAAAGAGAGGATCCATGAATTTTTGCATGTTGACGGAATCATATCATAAGTTTAGCAAAGAGGGGGAAAAGTTAAGCTGAAGTTCGTGCGTCAGCTTTGCTATAATACACATCTATGTTTCGCCGTTTGGCAAACCTCATATGGAAGTTTAAATGGCCGTTGTCGCTGGCGTTGCTGTTGGTGA